>DASRBG010000064.1:0-4682 GCA_035653735.1 Gemmataceae bacterium | reverse complement strand
CGCCGAGAAGGCCGTCGTAAAGGCGCTGCAAGAGCGCAAATGGCTGCACTCCCACGATGGCAGGGTTCACAGATGAAGCTGCAGCTTTTCTCTTACATCCGCGCTGTGGTCGCCACGATCAGGTCGGCCCATACCCGAGCCGTGCGTTTGACGGTGGCAGCTGCCCATCACCACCCTGCAAGTCCCCTTTGAGAAATTGCCATGCTGACGCGTCTGTTTCCTTTCCTCCATCCCGCCCATATCAAGCCCGATCTCACGTTCCGACTGCGTCGCCTAGCCGAGGATTGCGGGCGCCTCGAGCTCGGCGTGCCGGTGTCACAGCTCGAGCTAAACAAAGCTCCGCTCCTGGAAGACTGGGGGCCGACGGTTACGCCTCAAGGCCTGCGGCTCGTCGGCTATGCGACCGGTCATCCCGTGTTCGGCGACGGCGCTGTCATGACCTCTCCCGTGTGCCTGGCCGACCCCGACGGCGCCTGGGTCCGCACCCTATCCCGCTTCTACCGGCTCGGCTCCCCGATCGAGCTGAAGGACATCCGTCGCGTCCTGAGGGCTTCCGGCGGGATCAGCGTTGACGAGGATGGCTGGGAGAACGAACCATGACGGACGACGACCCGGATGAGTTCGCCGATTTCGATCTGCCTCCGCCTGAGCCGGACGCCATCTCGACGGGTGCTGCCGCGGATTCCGCGGGTAGCGCCGAACGCCTAAATGGCCTGCCGCGGCTTCTGCGCTATGCGATGCTGATTTCCGACCATGCCGATCACGTGGTGGCCCGCCTCGTCGCGGAGATTGATGAGCTCTGCCCGCAGCTTCCACAGAATGCGGCCTGGGCCGCGGTGCCATATGTCGACGCCGGTCTTGAGCTCGCCGCCGAGCTCGACCGCCGCGCCGTAACCCAGAATGAGCCGAACCTGCGCAGCCTGGCTGACTGCGTCCGACTGTTATCGTTGCCAACCCCGCACCATGCAACCCATTTCCAGGACTACCGCAGGGTCGGCAAGGCCCTGATTCAGGCTTTTCGCCTGACTTCCCGGCATGGCGATGAACGCCTCGTATGCGATCTCGAGTGCTTCACCTTCGGTTGGGCGGCGCTACCGGCCTGCACGGACCTGGTACCGAAGAATAGCATTGCTGCAATGAACGCGACCATTGTGGGAAAGCTTATGGCCGAGCGTCGCATCGCCTCAACGAAGACATCGGTATCGCGACGCTTCCAGAAGGAGGCCGAACGCAAGGATAAAGAACAAGCCGGGCAGACGCAAGACGAGAAACCAGAGGAAGCCGCGGCGGCACCGGA
Source organism: Gemmataceae bacterium (assembly GCA_035653735.1). Taxonomy (GTDB): domain Bacteria; phylum Planctomycetota; class Planctomycetia; order Gemmatales; family Gemmataceae; genus JAJPHU01. The sequence continues at coordinate 3,385 of DASRBG010000064.1, read as the reverse complement.
AGCCATTCCTGACGATCATGTCCTGGTCGCCAGACTGAGCAAGGAGGAGATGAAAAATAGTAAGCTCCACGAAATTTTCGGTCCGCTCCAGTCGGCTATCAACGTCCCTTTGCCTCTGGTGAAGGTGCCGCCCCTCCATCAGATTCGAAATGCGCTTCTGTTCGAGTTTCCCTATCTGCCGCGCGTTATTGAGCTCGCTCTTGCTGATCTCGTTGGACGCAGAACTGTCCACCTCCGCCCATTGCTGCTGGTCGGCGATCCCGGCGCTGGCAAAAGCAGATTTGCACGGCGGCTCGGCGAACTCCTCGGCCTTTCCGTCTGGCGCACCGACGCGAGCCGTGCTGATGGGACCGTATTCAGTGGCACTGATAGAAGATGGCATTCGAGCGAAGCGTGTCATCCGTTTCTTGCCATTGCGCGAGGCAAGATGGGTAACCCGCTCGTCCTAATCGACGAGATCGAAAAGGCTGCCACGCGGAGCGATCACGGTCGATTGTGGGATTGCTTACTTGGCTTTCTCGAGCCTGAAACCAATGCGCGGTATCCCGACCCCGCGCTTCAGACGAACCTAGACCTCTCGCACGTTTCCTATGTCGCCACCTGCAACAGCATCGAGCCTCTCCCTTCGCCCATCCGTGACAGATTTCGCGTGGTGCACTTTCCGAATGCCAGCGCACGCGATCTCGATGCGCTACTGCCAGCTATCATTGCTGATCTCGCGCGAGAACGCGGACTCGATCAGATGTGGGTGCCGCCTCTCAACGGATGGGAGCGCGAAGCGGTGGGATTTTGTTGGCGCGGTGGCTCCTTTCGTCGCCTGCGCAATATTGTAGAGATAATTTTGCAGGAGCGTGATCTCAGGGCCTCGCGAAACTGACGTCGATTGATCCTGAAGTGGCTGACGCAGTTGAAGTTCCCGGGAATTTCCTTGAGCACGTCGGACACCCGTGGAAGCAGCAAGAATTCCGCTTCTTGAGGAGAACGATTTCGTCGCCATGGCGATGACGCTGTTTATGGGAGAATTGCTCGACGACTTCCGTCAGCTCGTTGGCGTCGTTCTGTGTGTTACTGAACGCTGTACACCGATACCATTGCAAGTCGAAATCCGTATCTAATTTCCCAATCTTGCGAGATTCGCCTTTGCGTCAAGATTTCCGGCCGCTGCGGCGGCGCGATACCAGCGAACGGCCTCGGTCATGTCCTTGCCCACGCCGCTGCCATTTGCGTACATGACTCCAACCTTGTTCATTGCGGTGGCAACTCCAACGTCGGCAGCCTTGCGGTACCATTTGAAAGCTTCTGCTTCGTCCTTGCCGACGCCTGCGCCTGTTTCGTACATCTGACCAAGCCAGTACATTCCCTCCCCCGACCCGGCATCGGCAGCCTTGCGAAATAACCGAACCGCTTCTTCCATGTTCGGGGCGACGCCCCTGCCGTAATGATACATGAAGCCAAGATTCGTTAGTGCATCTGTGCTACCGCCGTCGGAGGCCTTCCGGAACAAACTGAGAGCTTGCGTGTCATCTCTCGCGACGCCCCTACCATTTGTAAACATGATGCCAAGGTTGTTCATCGCCTCCACGTAGCCGCGGTCGGCAGCCTTTCGGTACCACGAAAGCGCGTCGGGGAAGGCCCCTTGTTTCTCCAACACCCGACCCAGTTGATACATCAGCCGCGCATCGTCCGGGCGCGCCGCCGCCGCCGCGCGGCAGGCCGGAACGGCCTGAATTGGGTCAAGCAGTTCCCACCGAACTCCGGCAATGCCGCTTCCGCGCCCGGTATCGTCCGGATTTGCCGCGAGGCCATCGCACTGACGCACAGACGCAGCGTCCTGTTCGCGAATCCCACCGGTCAACTCCGCCAGGCGGGCTCGGGCCAGAATGCCGTAAGCAGAATTGCCATGGCGGCGGATGAAGTCCTCAAGAGCGGCGCGGTCTTTCGTATTCTGGACCGCAGCCCACGCGCGTGCGGCAGGATCATCGGGCGGTAGCGGATTTGCATTCAACCTGGACAAGCGCTCGCGCGCCGCATTGCCGTATTGCGAATTACCATGGCGGCTGATGAAATCCTCGAGCGCGACGCGATCGTTCGTGGTCTCGACTGCAGCCCACGCCCGTTCAGCTGGATCGTTGGGCAGCGGATTTGTCTTCAGCTTCGACAAGCGTTCGCGCGCCAGATTGCCATAGACCGTATTCCCGTATCGACTGACGAAATCATCGAGCGCGGCCGGGTCGGTCGTGTTCTGGACTGCAGTCCACGCCCGTTCGGCAGGATCTTCCGGCGACAGCTTGTTTGCGTTCAACTTCGACAACCGCTCACGCGCCAGATTGCCGTAGCTCGTGTTGCCGTAGCGCCGGACGAAATCCTCCAGCGCGGATGGGTCCGTCGTGTTCTGGGCCGCAATCCACGCTTCTTCGGCAGGGTCTTCCGGCGACAGCTTGTTTGCATTCAACTTCGACAAGCGTTCGCGCGTGAGATTGCCATAGCTCGTGTCGCCGTAGCGCCGGACGAAATCCTCTAGCGCTGACGGCTCCATCGTATTCTGCGTCGCGGTCCACGCTCGTCCTGCCTCGTCAACAGGGGGCGCGGTCGTTGCGCTCAAGCTCGACAATCTCGAACGCGCCAGATCTGCGTAGCGCGAGTCGCCGAAACGTTGGATGAAATCCTCCAGCGCGGCGCGGTCGGTCGTATTCTGGATGGCAGTCCACGCTCGTTCGCTCGAATCGCCTCTAACCATCCAGCCGGCGATCCCGACGATGAGTAGTGCCAGCACCGCCACTATCGCCGGCACCAAAAACCGGGTCTGACTCTTTTTGGGTTCCTCTGCTGCAGTTCGCGTCAGCCGGAATGCGGGCACCGGCTCCGGGATGTTCTTGAGCGACTGCGGCCCCATATCTTCGAAAGAGTAGGAAAGCTTGTTCTTGACCAACATGAACACGCTTCCGGAGACGCAGAGTTCGCCCGGCCGTGCGAGGCCTTCGAGGCGCGCCGCGATATTGACGCCGTCGCCATAGAGGTTATCGCCTTCAACGAGCACATCGCCCACGTGGATGCCGATGCGAAATTCCATCCGGCGTGCTTCGTCAACCTGAGCGTTTTGGACGCGCAATTCCTGCTGGATCGCTATCGCACAACGCACAGCCTCAACTGCCGACTGAAACTGAGCAAGAACACTATCACCGCCCGTATGGAAGATGCGGCCCTCATGGCCGTTAATCAGACGGTCAATAATGATCCGATACGCTTTCAGAGTGCGCAGCGTGTATTCTTCATCTTCCGCCATGAGCCGGCTATAACCGAACACATCGGCAGCAAGGATGGTGGAAGATGAAGAATACACGCTGCGCACTCAAAGCGTATCGGATCATTATTGACCGTCTGATTA
>DASRBG010000063.1:0-7452 GCA_035653735.1 Gemmataceae bacterium | reverse complement strand
CGCGCCAGCCAACTGCGCACCGTGCCCAGTGGCTTGCCGAGTTGCCGGGCCACTTCCTCGTGGGTCCAGCCTTCCAGGTAGCAATGGATCAGCGGCGTCCGATATTTCGCGGGCAATTGAGCGAGCACGTCATGGAGCGTTTCTTCCAGTTCGTTCCATGCCGATCCCGGTGGCGTTTCCATCGCCCGCGCTTCTGCCGCCCGTCTCTCGCGCTCCTGCCGCCGAGCGCGTTTGCCGCGCGCGGAAAGCGCCAAACGATGGGAGACGCCGTGCAGCCAGCTGGCGACTGACTCGCGCTTACGGATGGCGCCGGCGCGGCGCGCGAGCAGCAGGAACGTCGCTTGAAAGACATCCTCGGCATCGCTCTCGCTGCCCAGCACCCGCCGCGCGACGCGCAACACCATCGGCCCATGCCGTCGGAGCAGCATTTCAAAAGCCGCTTCCTCGTCGTGCGACACGAATCGACGTAGCAGCTCGGCATCACTCGCGGGCGCATCGCTTCGCGCAGCCAGGGTACGGATGTGATCGAGGATCGAGTTCCACGGTCGCTCTGCCATGCGAATCCCCCCGGAAAGCGTTTCCCTTTTATAGTGCCGGGAGACGGCCGAAACTATGCGGCATTTTTTTCAAATAAATCGCCAAGGACAGAAAGGACGCAAAGATTTGTGTCCTTGGCGTCCCTTGCGTCCTTGGCGTCCTTGGCGGTTCCTTTGGGTTAGCGATGTGTACAATGCCAGCACACTACGTCAACGTTTGTGGAGCCGGAACATGGCCGTCAACCTTACTCCCCAATACCTCGAAGCCGAGGCGGAATACAAACGCGCCCAGACCGCCGAGGAGCGTTTGGAATGCCTCAAACGCATGTGGGCGCTGGTGCCCAAGCACAAGGCCAGCGAGAAGCTGCAAGCCGAGTTGAAAACCAAGCTCAGCGAAGCGCGCGAGGAAGTCGAGCGCGAGCGCAAAAGCCCGAAAAAAGGCGGCGTCAGCCACAAAATCCCCAAGCAGGGTGCGGGGCAAGTCATCCTCATCGGCGGACCCAACGGCGGCAAGAGCCGGCTGCTCACGCGCTTGACTCGCGCCACGCCGGAGGTGGCGCCGTATCCCTTCACCACCCGCGAGCCGCACGCCGGCATGATGGAATGGGAAGACGTGCGCGTGCAGCTCATCGACACGCCGCCCATCACCGCCGACTATCTCGAAGGTTATCTATCGAGCATGGTCCGCACCGCCGACGCCGCCTTGCTCGTCGTCGATCTGGGCGATGATGATGGACCGCTCGCCGCCGAGTCGGTCATCGAACGGCTGGCCCAGGTCAAAACCATCCTCACCGGCCAGCCGCCGGCCGAGAGCGATGATCCTTCGCTGCACCATACGAAAACGCTGCTCGTGGCCAACAAGCTCGATCTGCCCGGCGCGGCCGATCGGCTGGAGATGGTGCGCGAGCTGTTCGCTCAGCGTTTTCCGATTCAGGCGCTCGATGCCGAGTCGGGCAACGGATTGGAGGAACTGCGCACGGCCATCTATCGCATGCTTGATGTCATTCGCATCTACAGCAAGAAGCCCGGCAAGCCGGCGGACATGGCCTCGCCGTTCACCTGTAAGTCCGGCAGCACCGTGCTGCAATTCGCCGAGGTGGTTCACCGCGATTTCGCCGACAAGCTCAAGTCGGCCCGTATCTGGGGCACGGGCGTCTACGACGGCCAAACCGTGACGCGCGATCATGTGCTTCACGATAAGGACGTGGTGGAATTGCATGTCTAACCAGCCCGCAGCGCCAGCAAGGGGAGTTGGCATCCGTGGAACTCGATCTCAATTGCGATCTCGGCGAGGGTTGCCCGTTCGACGCCGAACTGATGCCGCTGATTACCTCGGCCAACATCGCGTGCGGTTTCCACGCCGGCGACGCGGCGACGGCTCACGCCACGCTGCTTCTGGCGGCGCGGCATGGCGTGCAGGTTGGCGCCCATCCTGGCTTTCCCGACCGCGAGAACTTCGGCCGCCGCGAGCTGCCGCGCACCGAGACGCAAATCTTCGAGGATTGCGTCTATCAAATCGGCGCTCTCGCCGGCCTGGCCCGTGCCGCCGGCATCTCTTTGCGCTACGTCAAACCGCATGGAGCACTGTACAATCTGGCTTGCCGCGATGACGCCTATGCTCGGCCCATCGTCGAGGCGGTGGCCCTCTTTGGCCTGGAGTTGATGGCCCTGCCGGAATCGCGACTTGAAAAGTTGAGTGCTGGCCGTTGCCCGTTCATCCGCGAGGGGTTCGCCGATCGCCGTTATTTGCCGGACGGCTCGCTCGTACCGCGTTCGCAGCCGAATGCGTTCGTGACGGACCCGGCCGAGGCGGTGCGGCAGGCGGAATGGCTTCTGCGCGAACGCGGCGTTCGGACGTTATGTGTGCATGGCGATAATCCGGAGGCGGTTGCGTTTGTGCGTGCAATGCGGGATGCGCTACAATCGCGAGGGATCACCCTCCGTAAGTTTTGAACCTTCGCGAGCTGCGCTTCCACTGGGAGATAGACACCGTTGCCCTTCACGAAATTACTACTCGGCGCGGGACTCGCCGTGGCGACGTTCCTGGCGTACTGCCGCTGTCTCGATCATCCGTTCTCGAATTACGATGATCCGGCCTATGTTTTCGAGAACCCGCATGTCCTGGCCGGACTGACGCGCGACAGCATTTCCTGGGCGTTTACGACGTTCCATTTCGCTAACTGGCACCCCCTGACGTGGCTGTCATTGCAGCTTGACTGCACCCTCTACGGTGGGGCGAACGACAAGGGATTCCATCTAACGAATGTCCTTTTGCACATCGCGAATGTCCTTCTTCTGTTCCGGTTTTTGGATCGATTCACGGGACGGGCCTGGTCCAGCGCCGTGGTTGCGGCGTTGTTCGCGCTACATCCCCAGCAAGTTGAAGCCGTGGCCTGGATCTCGGAACGGAAAGGCCTGCTCTGTGCGTTCTGCTGGATGCTGGCCTTGAATGTGTATGGGGCTTATGTCTGCCGTCCGAGCGTGGGCCGGTATCTGCTGACGGCCGGGGCGCTCGCGTTGGGACTCATGGCCAAGGCCACGATCGTGACGCTTCCCTGCGTCTTCTTGCTGCTCGATTGCTGGCCGCTCGGCCGCTGGCAGCACGGCACGAAGCCGGCGCGAGGAGACGGTCCCCAACCGGCGCGGCTCTCCCTGGGCCGACTCGTACTGGAAAAAGCGCCCTTATTTGCCCTGGTGCTTATCGGCTCGGTAATGGCCTTTATTGGTCAAGACCGCGGCCGGGCCGTGGCGTCGCTGGAGCAGTTCCCGCTAACGGTGCGGCTTGGCAATGCGTTGCTCGCGTACGTCGGCTACATCGGCAAGATCCTATGGCCATTGAACCTGGCCGTATATTATCCCCACTCGGAGGCGACAATCTCTGATAACGCGGCAGTATTATCCGCCTGGTTCCTGGTTGGCGTCACCTTGTTCGTGCTCGGGCCGGGCCGTCGTTGGCCCTACCTGGCCGTGGGCTGGTTCTGGTACCTGGGGACGCTGGTTCCAGTTATCGGGCTGGTTCAGCTCAATGAGCAAGCGATGGCGGATCGATACAACTATATTCCCTCTATTGGTCTGTACCTATTGGGCACCTGGGCCGTGACCGATGGGTTACGGGCCATCCATCTACCGAGACTGGCCCCCATCGCCGCGATGGCCGTGCTGGGCGCCTGCGTGGTGCTGAGCTGGACGCAGCTGGGTTACTGGGCAAACGACCTGTCCTTATGGCAGCACACCGCCGCGATAACGCGAGAAAATGCCACGACCTGTACCAGCCTCGGCAACGCTCTTTACACTTTGGGCCGCCGCGAACAGGCGCTGGCGGAGTACCGCAAAGCGGTGCGCCTTAACCCCCATTACACGCCCGCCCTGTATCACCTGGGTAAACTTCTCTTCGATTTGGGCCGACCGGATGAGGCCGTGGCGCAGTTGCTGCAACTTCCTCCGCATGCTCCGGAGCATCCGTTGGCCCGCGGCAAACTGGGCCAGTATTGCTACCAACAGGGTTTGCTCGATTTGGCCCGGCGTCAGTTCGAGGAGGTCGTAGCCCTGGAACCCGATTCGGCCGCGGCGCGGCTGGACCTGGGGCTGGTGCTGAGAGATCAGGCTCAATTCGAGGAAGCACGTAAGGAGCTTGAGCGCGCCGTTCAGCTCGATCCCGCCAATATCCAGGCCGAAGCCGCCCTCGCTCAGACCCTTTTCGATCTGGGAGCCTATGAGGAAGCGGAAACCATCACGCGTCAGACTTTGGCTCGCTTGCCTGCGGATCATCCCTGGCATTCCCCTCTAGAGAAACAACGCCAGGTCTGGCACCAACAACAAGCCCTGGAACAAAACCTGCCTGCCATCCTGGAAAAAAAAGAAAAGCCGGCGTCTCCCAGTGAACTCGTGGCCCTGGCCGAGATTTGCCAGAACCCCCGCACGCGCCGGTATGCCGACGCTGCTCTCCTGTATAGCTGGGCCTTCGCGGATCCCGCCCTGGACGAGTCACTACGCCAGCAATCCCGTTACGCAGCCGTTCGGGCCGCCGCTCTGGCAGGGACCGGCGAGAATGCGGCTCGGCTGGATGCCGCCCAGAGGGAGCATTGGCGCCGGATGGCTCAGGAGTGGATTCGGGCCGACATGGAGCTTTTCTTCTTCTCGGCAGGTCAACGCTCGCCGGTCCAATCGAGTCTGGCGCTGCGCCGCCTGCGCCGCTGGCAGCGAGATCCCACCTTGGCCAGTCTCCGCGAAACGGATGCTCTGGCTCAATTGCCGCCCGCGGAACGGGAGGGCTGGCAACGGTTGTGGCGCGATCTTGAGTCGGTTCTGGCCCAAAATGATAATGCGCGGCAGCGCGAAGCGGAGCGGCTCCTGTCGGCCGAAAACGCCCGGTGAAATGGAATCGGGAGTGACACCATCGCCGTACTCATCGTCTCTAGCCCTGGACTCTGCACGCTGATCGTGGACCAAGGGCGGCCGCGCTGGCGCAGCCTCGGCGTGCCGATCGGCGGGGCGGCGGATCGCTTCGCCCTGGCCGTCGGCAATGCCCTGGCCGGCAATCCGCCCGATGCCGCCGCCCTGGAGATCAGCCTGAATGGTCCCACGCTTACCGCGGATAGCGAAGTGGCTTGCGTCCTCTATGGCGCTCCCTTCGAGCTGACGATTGATGGCTCGCCCCATGATTCCGGCAAAACCTTCACGCTCCACCCCGGCGAGGAGCTTCGCATCAGCGGCACACCCAGCGGCATGCGCGGGTATCTGTGCGTGCGCGGCGGGTTGCAGACGCCGATCGTTCTCGATAGCCGCTCCAGTCTCGAACCGCTCCGCGCCGGCGTCGAATTGCCGTGTCAACCGGGTGTCATTCACGTCCGCCACTTTTGCCATGATTTCGCATGGAACGCCGAACCACGCATGTTGCGCGTCATGGACGGAGCGCAAACGGACTGGTTTCACATCGAGGAGTTTTATTCACGGCCCTTCACGGTGACGCCGGCCAGCAACCGCATGGGACTGCGATTGCGCGGCGAGGCGCTGACGCTGCCCGAGCGTGAGCTGGAATCGGAGCCGGTCTGTCCGGGCAGCGTGCAAGTGACACGCGATGGTCAGTGCATTATCCTCGGCGTGGACGGCCAAACCATCGGCGGGTACCCGAAGATCGCCCAGATCATCAGCGCCGATCTCGACAAGCTCGCCCAACTGCGGCCCGGCGAAGCGATCCGTTTCGAGCGCGTGACGCTGGAGATAGCCGAGGCGCTGTATCGCGCCAAACAGGCCGAGCTGCGCGAATGGCTGACGCGCCTGCGGACGGCGGAGGCGTTTGTTTGATAATTTACTTCGACTTTCGATGAAACCTGCTCGATCTCCGTCCGCTAGAATGTCCAGGCTACTGAGCCGACTCGCCAATTTGACCTCACGAAGTATTACGAGGAAGCGAAGATGAACCACGAAACGACGACTCTCGCGGCAACTTTCCGCAAGCTGCACCACTCGGAAGATCCGCTGATCCTGGCGAATGTCTGGGACGCCGGCACCGCGCGGCTGATCGCGCGCCTTGGGGCGAGGGCCATTGCAACGACCAGCGCCGGCGTCGCCTGGTCGCACGGCTACCCCGACGGCGACCGACTCCCTGTCCGTTTGCTGCTCGCTACGATAACGCGGATCGCCGAGAGCATTTCCATCCCACTGACCGTCGATATCGAGGGTGGCTATTCGTCCGATCTCACTGCTGTCGGGGAGGCGGTTGCGAGCGTCCTCGACGCCGGCGCCGTCGGCATCAATATCGAAGACGGAACGGGGACGCCCGATCTGCTATGCGCCAAGATCGAGCGCGCCAAGCAGGCGGCCGCCCGGCATGGAGTTGATCTGTTCGTCAATGCTCGAACCGACGTGTATCTTCGTCAGCTAACCCCGGAAGCCGGTCGCCTCGATGAGGTCTTCCGGAGAGCGGAGCGCTACCGAGCCGCCGGTGCGGACGGCCTGTTTGTGCCCGGTGTCGTGGTGCCTAGCGATATCGCTGCTCTTTGCACCGGCGTGGGACTGCCGCTAAACGTGCTGGCCTGGCCCGGCCTGCCCGCGGTCGCCGAGCTGAAGCGTCTCGGAGTTCGGCGATTCAGCGCCGGCTCGACGCTCGCTCAGATCCTTTACGGCCGTGCGAAAGCCTTCGCTACGGCATTGCTCACCGGGGGCGACTGGAGTACCTTCGATGGTGAACGGCTAACGTATGCCGAGATCAATGATCTCATGGCTTGACCAATCGGTTCTCGTTCCCAAGCAGAACCTGAGAACAGAGAACTCGATCGGTTGATAAGATGATTTACGTCCTCGTTCTCACGCTCTCCGTGGGGACAGAGTAGGTATTTCGCTGTTTTTAGGATTTTTTCGATGGACAAAGTTCTCATTGCACCGATGACATTGGCCGGACTCGATGGCGCTTACGCTCGTGTCTTGCGCGAGGCCGGTTTGGAACTGGTTTACCCCAACGTCGGGGCGCAGCTGACGGAGGCGCAATTGCTGGAGTGGTTGCCGGGTATCAAGGCGGCGCTCGCCGGCTCGGAGCCGTACACGGCGCGCGTTCTGGATGCGTATCCGCAGCTGCGTGTTATTGCCCGCGTCGGCGTCGGCTACGATGCGGTTGATGTTGAGGCGGCAAGCAAGTACGGCTGCGCCGTGACCATCACGCCGGGTACCAATGAAGGCTCTGTGGCCGAGCACGCTTTTTGTCTCATGCTCGGCCTGGCCCGCGAGCTAGTACCGCAACATCTCACTCTCAAGGCGGGTGGTTGGCCGCGGCGTGCGATTTTGCCGTTACGCGGCCGAACGCTGGGCATCGCCGGTCTGGGCCGTATTGGGAAGGCCGTCGCCCTGCGCGGTGCCGCCTTCGGCATGCGTCTGTTGGCCTATGATCCCGTGCCCGACAGAACCTTCGCCGCGAACCATC
>DASRBG010000062.1:0-4799 GCA_035653735.1 Gemmataceae bacterium | reverse complement strand
CCGAAGTCATACACGAATGCATAGTGCCAGTCGGTCATGAAATCGCCGACCACGCCGATGCGTGCCCGGCGAAGGTCGATTCCGTCCGCGAGGCCCTTTTGGTCCAAGGTTGCGGAGCCGGGCTTGTAGTCCAAATATCCGCCGCTATCGATGTGAAGTCGGCCGAACAATTCGATCGTGTTGTCACCCGTGGCATCGGAAAAGCCGAAGTGATATCCGCGGTCGTAGGTCATGAGCACTTTTGGCGGCAGCGCCGGCGCCGGCTCGCCGGGGGGAGCCAGGGAGATTTGGGCCGTTCCCGCTTCGCCGGGAATGCGCCCGGGTGAAGGCGGTCCGACGCGACCGTCGCTTGCGACGACGGCGGCGGCCTTTTCTCTGCGCAACTGCCGGATTTCCGCCTGCAAGGCTCGGATCTCCGACTGATGCCGCACCTCCATGCGCCGGATTTCCGCCTCCAATTTCTTGATCTCGGCGTCATCCGCCTTGGCTGCGGTCCCGCACACCATCGCGACGCCGGCCGAAGCAAGCGCCACCGAAAGACTGCGTCTGCGCGCGGCATGCAGCGCGGCGACGAGCGTGCGGCTCGCGGTCCCGCCGTCCATTATAATCCTCTCTTTCTATAACTTTAGTAGATTAATGATAGAATTTACTCTATGGATTTTGTCAACTATTTTATCGCACCGCGGAGCGCAGCGGGCACAAACGGCGATGGCGCGCGCCGGAGCGACCTAGGACCCAGGCGGCGCCGGCGTTGCCGGCGGCCCGCAACGAGGAAAGACGGAGCGGCCGGTCGTGGTGCCGTTTTGGCATCCGGGCCCTGCGCACCCATGCTGCGCCGGGGCGCTTCCTCGAAAACGAACGCGGGGCGCCTGTTCGCCGGTGACGGCAATCCGCGCCGATGAAGGGCGGCGCGCGTTCGTCCGCTTCCCCAAAGCGGCGGCGCCGCCGCGCCGATCGACGAGCGGCAATGTTCCGGCGAGCGGCCTTGCTTGCGGCCGCGGCAGCGCCTACTGATGAGACGCCAGACCGGAGAGGTGGCCGAGTGGCTGAAGGCGGCGGTTTGCTAAACCGTTATACGGTCTAAAGCCGTATCAAGGGTTCGAATCCCTTCCTCTCCGCCAGCATTGATTTTATTGATTTTTTCGACATGAAAAAGCTACACAGCTACAGAAAATAGCTACATGGGGTTTTCATCGATCGATGCCATCGACCGTCACAAGACGGAGCAACGCCCTAACGGCTTCGCGGTGCTCGCCGGTTAGCGCCCGCGTCACATCGTTGATTAGACCGGCGACCGGAGAATAGTGCAGTCAATTTTGGCCGACTGGTATCGACACCGCTTCCTTGGATGTCATGCCGTCGCGTTTCATACGCTGATAAATCAGTTTGGCATTTATGTCGAGCTTGCGGCAACGTGCGGCAGAATTCGGATAATCGGATTTGCCCGGTGGTCGAGAAATTGCCTGTTCGAATGTTTCGCCTTTCGCCATGCGGCATCTAACCGTGCATATCTTCACCGGTAGTGCCGGACTCGCGCCATCGTTGGGCTAGGCTCTTTCTGCCGAATGCCCCTAATGGCCCTGGCCGCATTAATCGCACGCTCTTGTTTTCGTGCGCCCTGGAATGGCAGCGCCAATCCTGTTGCATCAAACTGCGCAAGAATGGCGTTTTAGACATTAGAAAATTGACCTAAAACGTTCTTTCGTCGAAAACTCTTGGTGTTGGATCACTGCTTCTCATTTCCGCAGCGATAGTAGTTGGTGAAATATCCGAAGCGGCCCCGGTGTTCCTTGATGGTACGCGCCGTTCCGAATGCGACCTGCTTCAGTCCCAGGGTCTACGGCTTCATACGCATCGTTCATGAAAAGATATCCACCCCTCACGTCGAAGAATGACATAGGGGAGCGAGAACGGGTTAGATGCGGACGTGGGCTGTTCTTGAAGCTAGCGAAGGTTTTACGAAATACGCTCCACTCCCGGTCTGAACGGTAGTGCTGCTGAGCAGGGAAGATGTCAGCAGTAGAATCTTCGCCCTTTTCGGCGAAAACGAGAACAGCCATTTCGTGAGGGGACACGAAACTGCTGACGTGCCGATTGGCGTCAAGGAGCCAATCAAGATTAATACAGAAAGCATTGGAGGCCTTAGGAGGAGGAAAAACAAGAATATACACTTTGCAGTCGAGAAACCGGTTCGCAGCGAAGTAATCCAAGTACCAGAGGGGCGGCAGCATGGTGTATGGTTCGTGGTCATTACTGAGCATGTTCAGCATAAGGATGCGCCCGCCGGGGCGAAGTAAGTCCGCAAAGTTTTTTATGGCAGTTGCTGGACTGAACACGTTGTCCAAAGTGCTCCCATCGACAATGAAATCGGCAATGCCTCTCAATTCGTTTGGCAACGGCTTCATTAGGTCATGGACTATTTCAGCTCCTTCGTAGTCTGAATGGTCGAGGGCACGTATTGACTTAACCCCCAATATCTTAAAAAGAGACGTGTCGGTAATCAGGTCTTTGCTTTGTGTAATATCTGTTCTGCGATTGACGGTTTCAGTGTCGAGGGTAATCTCTTCAGGCGGCAGAGCTGACGGAATGCCATACGCTCGCATCAAATCCAGAATTTCGTTTGGGGAAAAGTACACAGTCTGGCGGCCAATTATGACCACATCGCCATTGATTGGTCGGTACTTGTGCTCGCGAAAAATAGCGTCGATTGCATCAAATCCAAGGCCCATTGTAAGCTTCTCCCAGCATCGCTTCGGGTGCAGGCCCGTCATCCCCCGACTAGCGTACAAAGTCGGCGATCCTCTACACAACACTAGGCTGCCGTTCCTAATCTTGTAGCTCACTCGTCACCCTCGCCGTCAAGCTCAAATCGTGGAGCATGGTTGCGCTTATCCTCCGAGCTGCTTCCACGGTTTCGGGATGGTGCGGTGTTGAAGGCCCTAAATGTACGCCCGGCCGCGCCGTGAGGGTGGTGCTGTTGACCTGAGCCCCAACTTTCATCCAGCGATGAATAGAGTCCCGGGTTGATTTGAGCCTTGTTGGCTCGGCGAAGCAACGGGACGGGGCGCGGAGCCCTCAACGTAGCGCAGCGTCCCGTCCCGTTGCGTTCCGGGAGCGCTGCCGTCGGCATAGGCGGCCGGCGTGAGATAGCCGAGACCGCGCTGTGCGGCCTCACCGTGTTGTAGTCATCCTTCCAGCTCGCCAGCGCCTCGCGGGCATGACCGAGCGAGACGAACAGGGTCTCGTTCAGGAACTCATCGCGCAGTCTTCCGTTGAAGCTCTCGACGAAAGCGTTCTGTGTCGGCTTGCCAGGCGCAATGTAGTGCCATTCGATCCGGCGCTCCTGCGACCAGCGCAGCATCGCTAGACTGGTCAGCTCGGTGCCGTTGTCGGAGACGATCATGGCCGGACGGCCACGCACGGCGACGATCGCCTCGAGCTCGCGCACGACCCGCAATCCCGGCAACGACGTGTCGGCGATCAGCGCCAGGCATTCGCGCGTGAAGTCGTCGACGACGGCGAAGATGCGGAACCGTCGCCCGTCCGTGAGCGCATCCGACAGAAAGTCCACGCTCCAGCGCTGGTTGGGACCTTGCGGGATTGTCATTGGCGCCCGCGTTCCAACCGCGCGCTTGCGGCCGCCGCGGCGGCGAACCTGCAGCCGCTCCTCACGATAGAGCCGGCGGAGCTTCTTGTGGTTCATGGCAATGCCCTCACGCGTGAGCCAGGATGTGAAGCCGCCGGTAGCCAAAGCGCCGGCGAACCGACGCCAGCTCGCGCAGCCGCGCCCGAACAGCCGCGTGATCAGGGCGTCGGCTGCGGTATCGCACCGACGTCCGATCGGCCCCGAGTGCCGAACACGCCCGCCGCTCGCTGACCTCGTACGCGGCACGAAGGTGAACGACGGCCTCTCGCCTGGCGCGGGCGTCACCATTCTTTTGATGCCACGTCCTTCAGCATCGCATTGTCGAGCATCGCTTCGGCCAGCAGCTTCTTCAGCTTGGCGTTCTCGTCCTCCGGCGCCTTCAGCCGCTTGGCGTCCGACACGTCGAGACCACCATACTTGCCCTTCCACTTGTAGAAGGTCGCGCTGCTGATCCCGTGCTTGCGACAGAAGTCGGCGGTCGTCGCTCCCGCCTCCTGCTCGCGCAGCATCCCGATGATCTGCTCTTCCGTGAACCGGCTCGGCTTCATGGTCCATCCCCTTCCGAGGTGATGGACTCTACCCATTCTTGGAGGAGATTCCGGGGCTCAGGTCATCGGGTCTCGAACTCTGTCTTGTCCGGAAGACGTCGTTGCGCGCTGCGGCTGTTCAAAAAATTAAACGCCATATTCAAGCGTCGTGCCTATGTCCTCCGCGCCCACCGCTTATGATGATCTTGGCAGGGATTGCGAGGATCACTTCCAAGCCCTGGCATCGTGGGGTTTGCATGACGTTTCAAATGAGGATTCCGCATCCACTCGTCGATGACCAAAGTTACCTGCGGCACTTTTGGCATCCGATTTGCACGGTGAAAGAACTTGAGACTTCCAATTCCAAGGGTGGCGGACTGATCGGCCGCACGCTGCTGGGGGAAAACATCGCCGTCGCTAAACTCAACGGAAAGCCAATAGCGGTAAGCGACCGCTGCGCCCATCGTTTTGCTAAGCTCTCAGCAGGCAAGATCGTCAACGAGCGGATCCAGTGTCCGTATCATGGATGGCAATATGACGCAGACGGGAGATGCGTCCACATCCCGGCCTGTCCTCGCGATCCGATTCCGAGGAACGCACGTACCGTCTCCTACGACTGTGTGGTC
>DASRBG010000061.1:0-6904 GCA_035653735.1 Gemmataceae bacterium | reverse complement strand
CTGACGGAGTCCGGCGCCTACATGGGCACGCCGGATTATTGTGCTCCCGAACAGGCCGAAGATGCGAGCAAGGCCGACATCCGCGCCGATTTGTACAGCCTGGGCTGTACCTTGTACTGTCTGCTTGCGGGTCATCCGCCGTTCCAGGAAGACACGGCGATGAAGACCGCGCTGGCTCACATGCAGAAGGAACCGCAACCGCTGCCGGAACTGCGGAAGGACGTGCCGGCGTCGCTGTGGCAGGTGGTGAAACGATTGCTGGCGAAAGATCCGGCCCAGCGTTACCAGACACCGAATGAGGTATTCCAGGCGCTCAGCGTCTTCGTCAAAGCGGGTGCGAGGCCGAATGCGAAGACCGGTGTTGCGCCGGCTCCGAGCGTTGGTTTGCCGACGAAGGGAACGAAGATCATCGCAGATAAGAAGCAGGTCAAGAAGATCCTGCGCGAAGTGCCTGGCAAAACGCCGCCCAAGAAAGCTCCGGTGCAGGACGGGGCTTCGCCGTTCGAGAACCTGGTGGCAACGCCTGCTCTCCCCCGGAAAGCGAAAGGAACGAGAGAATCGAGGAAGCGTGTGCCGGCGTTGTGGTCTCGGCTCTGGCCGATGCTGGCCGCAGCGGGCATATTGCTGATTGTGTTCTTGGGAGTGTGGCTGAGCAGCAGGTTCAAGGAGGAGACGCCGAAGACGATTACGAACTCCATCGGAATGAAGTTTGTGTTCGTCGGGCGAGGCACCTTCCTCATGGGCTCGCCAGAGAACGAGCATCTGCGCTACCCCGACGAGTTTCAGCACGAGGTCGAGATCACTCGACCGTTCTACATGGGCGCCTATGAAGTAACGCAGGAGCAGTATGAGCGGGTTATGGGTCAGAATCCGAGTTGGTTCGCATCCAGTGGCGAGGGCAAGGACAAGGTGCAGGGCATAGATACCAGCCAATTTCCGGTGGAGACGGTGTCGTGGAAGGACACCGTGGAGTTTTGTCGTCGCCTCTCGAAACTGCCCGAAGAAAAGTCCATTGGAAGGGCGTACCGCCTACCGACCGAGGCGGAATGGGAATACAGTTGCCGAGGCGGGCGCCTTTTCAAAAATCCTTCGCCGCCGTTCCACTTCGGCAATTCGCTTTCTTCGACTCAGGCCAACTTTAACAACTCTCCCTTGGGCGATGCGTCCAAAGAACCAGATCTTCATCGCACGACCAAAGTGGGTTCTTATTCTCCCAATTCATTGGGCCTTTACGATCTCCACGGGAATGTCTCGGAATGGTGCGCCGACTGGTTCGACGCCAAATATTACGAACGAAGTCCTCGGCAAAATCCGCAGGGACCGGAAAATGGTGAACTCCGTGTTTTGCGCGGCGGGTCCTGGGACTACGGTGGCGGGTACTGCCGCGCCGCGATCCGCTTGGTTCTTCCGCCCAGCGTCCGCCACAACGACAACGGCTTCCGCGTTGTGTTGGTTATCGATGTGAGGAAGAAAGACTGAGACCCAAGGAGTCCTCAGTGTCCGACGACTACGACAGCCCGTGGAAGGAAGCGTTGGATGCGTACTTCGAGCCGTTCGTGGCGCTGCTGTTCCCGCAGGTGCATCGCCAGATCGATTGGTCGCGCGGCTACGAATCGCTGGACAAGGAGTTCCAGCAAGTGGTGCGCGAGGCCGAGGTCGGCCGGCGCTATGTCGATAAGCTCGTCAAGGTGTGGACGAAAGAGGGCGTCGAATGCTGGGTGCTGATTCACGTCGAAGTGCAGACGGCGCGCGATGTCGAGCTCCCACAGCGGATGTACGTCTATAATTACCGCATCTTCGATCGTTACAATAGGCCGGTGGCGAGCTTGGCCGTGTTGGCCGACGACGATGCCAATTGGCGGCCGACAGATTTTCACAATAGCTTATTCGGCTGTGAGTCCGGCATTCGCTTTCCGGCGGTGAAGTTATTGGACTTCATGGCTCACGAGGCTATGCTGGAGGCGAGCACCAACCCGTTCGCGCAGATGGTGCTGGCCCATCTCAAGGCGCGGGAAACGCGCGGCGACGCGGCGAGCCGGCACGACTGGAAAGTCCGCTTGGTGCGTAACCTGTACGAACGTGGCTTCAGTCCCAAGGATGTGCGCGAGTTATTCCGGCTGATCGATTGGTTGATGATACTGCCGCCGGCTCTGGCCGGCTTATTTCGGCAAGAACTGAACAAGATGCAAGAGGAGAGACGTATGCCTTACGTCACAAGCATTGAACGCCTCGCGCGCCGCGAGGGGCAACGGGAGGGAATCGAATCGCTGTTGCGAGTGCGCTTCGGCGAGGAGGGACTGAAACTGATGCCCGAGATCCAGGAGATTCACGAAGAAGAGACCCTGCGGGCTATCCTCAAAGCCCTCGAAACCGCGGCCAGCCTGGACGAGATTCGCCGTATTT
Source organism: Gemmataceae bacterium (assembly GCA_035653735.1). Taxonomy (GTDB): domain Bacteria; phylum Planctomycetota; class Planctomycetia; order Gemmatales; family Gemmataceae; genus JAJPHU01. The sequence continues at coordinate 4,501 of DASRBG010000061.1, read as the reverse complement.
GGTCGCCGGGAAGTCCTTGAGCCGGCCGTGCCGGGGGCGGAGGGCGATAAGGTTTGGCCGCTCGCCTCTGGGCCATGGCCGGCGGGACGCTCATTTCCTTCCTCAATCCGCAGCGGCTTCTCTCCCCTCCAAGCTGTCGAGCTACTCACCCCTGCTCACGCAGCGCGCAAGATTATGAGAAAAGGGCCAGCGTATATAGATTAGGAGGTCTTTCTGCTGCCCGCCCAGGCAGCCGCGCTCCCCGTCCGTACTTAACCAGATGGCCGAGGGGCTTATCGACTGCGTTGCTCCGTGGAAATCCTGGCGACTCGCACCGGAGCGCGGGCGTCTCGCCCGCCGATTTGCCGAGAAAATGCGGGCGGGACGCCCGCGCTCCGAGCGGTTTCTCGACCGCGCTCGAATTTTTCTGAAAGGTTTGCCCCGGTTGCGCACTTCTTGATCCGTGCGAAGTGACAACCCAAGACGCGAGCAAGACGGGCCGGAGGTCGCTCGCCCATACCGAAAGGAAGTTCGCCATGACGGACGCCGTGATCCATCCAACGCCGCAGGAGCTGGCCGCTTTTGGACTCGGCAAATTGCCCCAGCACGCCGCCGCGGCCATTGCCGCCCATCTGGAGTCGTGTCCTGCCTGCCGCAAGGTTGTCTCCGGAGTGAAAGCCGACTCTTTCCTCGAGAAAGTCCGCGCCGCTGGGCCGGCTGGCTCCTCGTTCCCTCCGAGCTTGGCCCGGCCGGGCAACGCGGCCAAAAGCGCGAGCCGGCCGGCGATCCCCAATGTCCCTTGTCCCGATGTGCCGCCGGAGCTGGCGCGCCATCCGAAATACCTCATCCTCCGCGAGCTGAACCGCGGCGGCATGGGCATCGTCTATCAAGCCAGGCACAAGGAGATGGGACGCCAGATCGTCATCAAGGTCGTCAACCGCGCCCTGCTCGATCGGCCCGATTCGCTGGATCGTTTTCGCCGCGAAATCCGGGCGGCGGCCCAGCTGTTGCATCCGAACATCGTCACCGCCTACGACGCCGAGCAAACCGGCGACACCCACATGCTGGTCATGGAGTTCGTGCCCGGCCAAAGCCTCGCCGAGGTGCTCGAAAAGAAGGGACCGCTGCCGGTGGAGAAAGCGTGCCGCTACGTGCGCCAGGCGGCGGCGGGCCTGCACCACGCTTACAAGCACAACATGGTCCACCGCGACATCAAGCCGAGCAACCTGATGTTAACTCCCCAAGGCCAGGTCAAGATCCTCGATTTCGGGCTGGCCAAGATCGTCAGCGAGAGCGGCTCACGCGTAGGGATAACGGAGTGCGACGCCTACATGGGCACGCCGGAATACAGCGCCCCCGAGCAAGCCCTGGATGCAGCCAAGGCCGACATCCGCGCCGACATCTATAGCCTGGGCTGCACGTTGTACTGTCTCTTGGCCGGCCGTCCGCCATTCCAGGAAGACACGGCGATGAAGACCGCTCTGGCGCACATTGAGAAGCAGCCACAACCGCTGACGGAGTTGCGGCCGGACGTTCCGGAGCGCTTGTGGCGCGTGATCGCCCGGCTACTGGCCAAGGAGCCGAAGCTGCGCTATCAGAAGCCGAGCGAGGTGATACTGGCGCTGGCGCCGTTCGTCAAACCGAGTTCGAAGGCCGGTATGCCGCGTCCGCAAGACATGGGGGCGCCGCGTAAGGAAACGGTCATCGAGAGGGAACGCGAGGTCGAAAAGAGCGTGCGTAAAGGGCCTGGGAAGAAGGCGGCCCGGAAGGCGCCCACGAAGGTCGAGATGCCGCGGGCCGCGAACCGAACGAACAAACCCAATCGCCCGAGCGAATCGGAACGCCTCGACCAGGAAACGCCGCCGTCTGCATGGTGGAAGCGTCCCGGAGTGCTGGCGGCCGCGATCGGCATATCCCTCGCGCTGATCGCGATCGCAAGCATCTTCCTCAAGGCAAAGGGGTAGAAGCCGGACGGAGATAAAAGCAAGCCGAAGGTTTCCAACAAAGTCGCGGCTGCGCCGCCCTCGCACGAGCCGCGGAACAACGAAGACGATTAGGATCACGTCATGCACAATGCCGTGCTTCACCCGACGCCGCAGGAACTCACCGCGTTCGCTCTCGGTAAACTGCCCGAACACGCCGCCGCATCGGTCGCCGCGCATCTGGATACATGCCCCGCCTGCCGCCAAGCAGTCGCCGCCGTGCCGCCCGATTCGTTCCTCGACAAGGTCCGCGCGGTCAAGCAGGACAGTTCCTCCTTCCCTCCCGATTTGGCAGAGCCGGACGACGCTCTCTCCAGCGCGGGCAAGTCGGCGACACCCGATGTCCCTTGCCTGAACCTCCCGCCCGAGCTGGCGCACCATCCGAAATACCTCATCCTCCGCGAACTGGGCCGCGGCGGCATGGGCGTCGTCTATCAAGCGCGGCACAAGGAGATGGATCGCCTCGTCGTCATCAAGGTCATCAACCGCGCCCTGCTCGATCGGCCCGATTCTCTGGAGCGCTTCCGCCGTGAGATCCAGGCGGCAGCACAGCTGTTGCATCCGAACATCGTCACCGCCTACGACGCCGAGCAGGCTGGCGACTCGCACATGCTTGTGATGGAATTCGTGCCCGGACGCAGCTTGGCCGAGGTGGTGCGTCTAAAGGGTCCGCTGCCGACCGGCATCGCCTGCTACTTCGCGCGTCAGATCGCGTTGGGCTTGCAGCACGCCCACGAACGCAACATGGTCCACCGCGACATCAAGCCGCTGAATCTGATGCTGACCCCCAAGGGTCAGATCAAGATCCTCGATTTCGGGCTGGCCAAGGTCGTCAGCGAGCGGGACACCGAGAAGGGGCTGACGGAGACCGGCGCCTACATGGGCACGCCGGATTATTGTGCCCCCGAGCAGGCCGAAGACGCGAGAAAGGCCGATATCCGCGCCGATTTGTACAGCTTGGGCTGCACCTTGTATTATCTGCTGGCTGGCCGCCCGCCGTTCCAGGAAGACACGGCGATGAAGATTTACCTGGCCCATCGGGAGAAACAGCCGCAACCGCTGCCGGAATTGCGGAAGGACGTGCCGGCAGAGTTGTGGCAGGTGGTGAAGCGACTCTTGGCCAAGGATCCGGCCCAGCGCTATCAAAAACCGATTGAGGCGGCTCAGGCGCTGGTCCCGTTCATCAAATCCGGAGCGAAGCAGGTAGCGAAAGGTGTATCGCCGCTTCCGCAAAGCGTGGAATCGCCGGAAAAGGGAACACGAATCGCCGCGGATACCAGGCAGCTCAAATTGATCCTGCGAGAAGTGCCTGTTAAGGAGCCGCCCAAGAAAGTGCCGGCAAAGGAGGAGGCATCGGTGATCGAGGTTGTGGAGGATGCGCCCGCTCTCCCAAAGAAGACGACGAAAGCGAGAGAATCAACGAAAAGAGTGCCGGCGGCGTGGTATCGGTACCGGGCGGTTCTGATCTTCGCTGGTGTGGCAGCTTTGGTAGTGATTGGCGCCATTTTCATTCAGGCGACTTGGAACAGGTGGCGATTCGCACAGAATCAATCCGAGGGGACTCCTCAATCTCTCGACAACGGGCAGAAGAGCGATAACAAGGTCCGACTTCCACGCTTAAAACCGCCGATTAACATCGCCTGTCAGGTAGGCCACTCCTCCGAGATCGCCTTCGAAATCGAGCGCAACGATTGCCGGGATCAGCTGATGTTGCGTCTGGAAGGATTGCCGCCGCAAGTGCGGCAAGAGAGCGCTCCCGCCAAGGATACCGACACATTGCACGTGAAGCTGACTATCGCCGCCGATTTGAAGCCGCAGGCGATACCCGTGAAACTGCAACTGCATGTTGGCGATGTCGTGGCGGACACAAAGGCGCTGCTCCTCAACATTCAGAAGGACGCCCTATTAAAGCGCCCCCAAGAAGAGCAGAAGCCGGGCGTGCGGCTGAAGGACGGGACACCTCAATCCCTGACAATCGAGCCGGGCAAAGCCGATGGGCTAAAGGTGTTGTTGGAGCGCGGAAACTATGCGGGGGAAGCGAAACTCCACTTGGATGGCCTGCCGGCCGGCGCGATGACCGTGCCCGTTACGGTGCCGGCCGGCTCATCGTCGGCGACCGTGACCGTCGAGACAAAGGCAGAAACCCAGCTCGGCGAGCATGAGGCTAAACTGCGCCTCCGTGTCAATGAGCAAACCGTCGATGAACGCAACATCACGCTGTCCGTCCGCCGGCCGCGCGGCCGGCTGGAAATTGTCCATTTCCACACCGTCGATCACATGGAGCTTGCCGGTACGCTCTACCACGGTTGGAAGGGCAAGCAGGGCATGACCGTTCTCATGCTGCACGATCTGGGACGCGATTGCAGCTCGCCCGGCTGGAAGTATCTAGCGGAGGCGCTTCAGGCCGAGGGGCATACGGTGCTGACCTTCGATTTCCGCGGCCACGGCGAGAGTAAGAAGATTTCGGCGGCGTTCTGGAAGTTCTCGGTCAACAGGTATCTGACCAGCCACGATGCGGCCCTGCCCGCGGAGAAGCAGCC
>DASRBG010000060.1:0-63807 GCA_035653735.1 Gemmataceae bacterium | reverse complement strand
TCGACCGCGGCGCGATCAAAACCCCCAGCCGACCGTCAGGTTCTGTCCCCCTCGAGTCGCTTATTGTCGGAGATTGTCGGGGATTGTCGGAATGAATTTCGACACGGGATGGGCCCCCTGAAAACCCGACCCGGCACCCCCACCACCACCCCCAATCCTATTAGGTAAACTGACCGTGGGCGGGGCGATTGCCTGTCCTACTAGTTAGAAATTGTTGGGCCCCGGAACTTGGGTGAAGAGTGGACGTTTTCATTGGCTCCTTTCGGCCAGCCGAGCGGTGCGGTTTCCTTTCGGAGGTCGCGCCAGGGGTATTTTCGCTGGAAACCATCGGAGGATCGGCTGGACGGAAAAACGCTGATCCTCCGGTGGATTTGTCGTACCTAAGTCGCCGTGCGCTGAATGGGGCTTCCAAGTCTTCAGCAGCGGAACCCGTGTGCGAGGCTGCAGCGCCCACGTAGACGGCCCTGCTCAGGCCAAGCTCCGGGGCGAAGCTTACCAAATGCCAATCATCGGAACAGCGTCGGAATGGATGAGCGAGCGCAGCTTGAAAGCTGCGAGGAGGCAGTTCCTCGAAACTGGAAGTAGCTGGCCCGTGTCGCGAAAAAAGCCCCGCCTACCAAGCGTAAACGGGGCAATCTCAGGTAGAAATAGTAACCCGCAAATTATACACGAGATTCGCAAAATCAACAGCACAAAAATTGACAAAGAACTGCTCTTTGTTGAGTCTTCAGGCAAAACTCCCAAGCAGCGCTCTAGGGAACGGCTTTGGCAGCTGGTTGGACTGGGTATAGAGCGAACCAGCGGCCGCGAACGCGATCCAGAGCAGAATTGATATGACCGCAAAAGCGCCCAAGACAAAGAATGCGACTGCATAGCCGCACAGTTGCGCGACCCATCCGCCAACGAGCGGACTCAGCGCGGCCCCGGCACCTTGAACCGTCATAACCGTACCTTGTCCGAGATTGACGCGTCCGGTGCCTTCGAGAATGCGCACCACTAATGCCGGCACGGCCACGCTTTGCAGGCCTGCTCCTACGCCGTCAAACCGCAGTCTTGCAAATAGTTCACAAGAACGACGCGAATAAGAAACTCATCCTCGACGACGAGGACAGTAGGCTTCGTTGGTTCTGTTTCATGGCGCGGGAGGACATCTGGCATTTAGAAATAACGCGTTGCGGTGCACTATGTTTCGCCGATGCTACACCTTTCGGGCGCGAGCCGATGGCGCCGCGATCACATCGGGTATGCGTTTCGCATTGATCGAGTCCATATTCAGGCTTTTGCAATACATCAGGCTGTTTGCGTGAGATCGGCCGGGCGACCGCTTCGTGTGCCATGGTGCATCCAACGCGAGCGCAACCGATATGACGAACCAGACGCCTGGAAAACGAAATATGACGCCGGAATTCCCAAAGATCGCCAGGCTGCAGAGCGCTGTCAGCACGCCATCGTGCCCGGCTTTGAAACTCCTCGAGAGAGCGATTGCGCCGAGCCAGAGGAAACTGGCTACTCCAAGCATCCCGCTTTGGACGAATAGTTCGATAAGGGTGTTGTGCGTTTCGAAATTCGCGGCGACTCCTGGTTTAGGGTGTTGGAGGTAAAGTGGCTCGTTATTAAACCGTCGGTCAGATAGTATGATCTGCGGAATAGGAAGATGTGGTCCCGGTCCAAGCCCGAGCATGAAAGCTTCGGCGCCGCATTTCATGCCCTCCAGCCACAAACGTTCTCTGAGCGCTAGATCGGAACCGACGTCTGGTCGGACTAGGCTTTGTGCAATCCGTTCCATCCGTCCAGAGAGATCATCGTCGATTACAGGTGTGATGACGGACAGAGGGACGAGAACGGCGGCCGACGCGAGAAGGATGCCCGTAGCGACGTTCTGCTTTGGTGAGACTATGCACCGCAATGCCTTGACCGTGCTGAACATGCACGCGGCTATCAAAACCACGACATGATAGTCATTGCTTCCCGAGAACCAGCCGTAAACAACCGCGATCACGCCGCAAGTGACTGCGAAGAGTCGAGCGCCCGGGCGGGCGGCGCATTCTGCAAGATGGAGGGCGAGGAGCGCGAGCAGGAGGCATAGCAAAGCGAGCTGGTTTGGATTGTCACACCAACCTCTGACGCGATCCCAGTACCACGGATCAATGTTCGGCAAAGCATACCAGCCCCAGGTGTTTGTTGCCTGAAGCAAAAGCGATCCCGATCCACCGATAACAAGTAACCATTCAACCCGAGCCATTCGCGTGCTTCCAAGCGAAAGCGTCATTAGGGAGGTCAGAGAAGCGAGCAGGAGATACGCAGTGGCGTCATGCACGACGAGGGAGACATCCAAGATTTCCCCCAAAACAATGCTCGTTATCATGCCCAGGCTTAGGGCAAGGGCAAACAGAGTCCAGAATCGCAATACTTCCCAGCAAGCTCTTGGGATGACCAAATCCCGGCGCAAGAACAACGAAAGGATGAGCGGGAGTTCCCATGCAACCAAGCACACCTCGCCGGGACCCACCCCCGTTCCGCTCGGCCGCAGTTGTGTCTCGAACGACAGGAGCAACCCGCCAGCCAAAAGCGAATCAGACATCCAGGACAAGAATCGCGACGGCACAGGATCAACCCCTTACGTGAGAATGCTATTGCGACAGGCCCGCGAGCTTTTTAGTTCCGGCTTCGGTAGAATAAAGAGGCGGACGAAGTCGAGGTGAATCCAAAGAGGAGGGTGACTTCACCAAAAAGAAGTAAAACTTGATCCCGATGGCACGCATACATGTGCTAGGCTTGCTGTCGAGATTTGAGAGAGAGCCGGGCTGTTTGTCACGCGAGTGCTGGGCGTTACGGCACGCGGCTTGCTGACGAGACTGTATAAGCCTGTTGATCTCGCAGCTAATGGTCGGGTCTTGTCGGTGTAATTTTTACACGAACGGCTTTTCCGCGCACCTGCCAGACATCTGAGCCGGATAACAATAAAACCGGCCGCCGAAAGAGCGTGGCATGTGGCGAAGCAAGGGCCTCAAACATGGGCCAGTCACCGATGGCTATAAAGCTCGGCGATGTCACGCAGATCAACGAAGGCTGGGGATTCTTGCTCACCAATGAGCAAAGCTCCCCCGCCGTCAGTCTCGTTTTTGCGGATCTAGGAGATGCCGAAAGTGCCCATGCGGCGCTTCAAAAGCTTACCGCGAGTACAATAACAATGATGCTGGGGAGCTCCGCCGACGGAGACGAACCATCAGGCCGCAAAGGCCCTCTGCCGTCGGTCTCGCTTTTGCAGATTCCGAAGTTGCCGAAGAAATTCACGCTACGCATCAAAATACGATAATCCGCTCGGGGACGCGCCAATCTCGATCGTAGACGTCTGAGAGGAACGCCCGTGTCAGATCGGTCGGATCGGCTGGTCGTTGCGCCCGCCATTCTCCGGAGCGATAATTAGCCGGGAGGGCATTGCGACGCTCCGACTGCTCGAGTTGGCATCCGTATAGCGCAGTCGCAAAGGTGCGCAGCCATTCAGTGATCAGCTGAGTCAGGCTAATGGATGCCGGACGGTAGAGGCTCGCCGCTCCCGAGTGCTCCGGTGGATAATCCGCCCTACGGGTCAGTCGATACCCGTTTGGGCCATTACTCCGAAAGGCGTAAAAAAAGAATTCTTGAAAGAAACATGACAATTTTATAGCGTAGTTAAAGGTGTGGATGTGCGTGCGGCGGGTCTCTGATCATGACCGAGATGTGTTCCTCCGTTCCGCTGAGTCAGTCGAGAATCAGTGCAAATGGACACGCCCCTAATAACCAACATATTGAATTCGATTGCGGCGCGAACCTTGCTCGAGAGACCTTTGTCGTAATTGAAGGTCGTACTTTACTCCGAGACTGCCTCACGCGGAGCCTGCAAAACAAGGGAATTCTTGTTCTGCCGTTCTCGAGCGTCCTGGATTTCCTCCCGAATGTGGGAGGCTGTTCCCCTCAGCTCGTCGTATTGTCAATAGAGACTCTATCCAAACAGGAGCTGCAAGGTGCGTTGTCAAAAATCCGCAGCGTCGCTCCATCTATCCCTGTCGCGGTATTGGCTGAGAAGAGCTGTTTGAACGACGCTGTGGAGGCGCTCAAAATGGGGGCAGCGGGTTACATTTCCATGAGCACTGAGCTCGATCCGGTGTTGGAGGCGATGCATTTCGTCAGTGCTGGAGGCGTATATCTTCCTGCGGAGTGCGTGCTCGCCGCGTACCAGTCTGCGCCAAAGGAGTCAGCCGAGAATTTGACGGCCCGAGAACTCGCAGTGATTCACGCGATCAGAAAGGGCGGGTCAAATAAAATGATCGCCTATCAGCTGAACATGTGTGAGAGCACGGTCAAGGTTCATCTCAGGCACATCATGAAGAAATTGCATGCCCGAAACCGGACGGAAGTAGCGATCAGGTCTGCGGACATCGCGAGCTTGTACGATTGAGCCTCCGGACCGTTGGTCTTTTGAGCAACTCCCGACCTTCGATTGAGAACAGCTTGATCAGTGACCTGCTGATCTTTGAGCAAGAGACCCGAGCGTCCTTTTTTGGTTGCTCGAGGCGGTGCGGGTTCGGATCTTGCATCTTGGCTTGAATGCAGCGGGATACCCGCGCCGGTACGGCCGCAGCTCTAGCAGTTAATCAAGAAGAGTACCTCCTTTAGGCGAGCTGGCGCCCACACGTGTCATTGACGGGGGGTGCTGGCGGAGCGACGCTCGATGCGTACGCAAGCACACGCGCGGTACGCCTTGGCACGTCGGCAGGAGAGCGCAAAGCAACATTCTCGCTATCGGAGGCGCGGATCACAGCCTCCACGAATCCGAGTTGCGAATTGATTTGCTTACGATCGGGGCGACGCAGTCGCAAGCGGAAGCCGCCTTCTGGTTAGCAAAGCGATGCCGAGGGGCTGTGTGCGTGAACGCGGCGACTCTCGAAGGCAACGCGCCTGAGTTTGAATCAGGTTACCTTTGACAGCGAGATCCAGCGTGGGAGGACGACAAAATGGCTGGCGCGACGGAACTGGTTAAGTTTCGTGAGGTAGCACGCGGCACTTCCCATCCCTCACCTTTGCTTCAGACGCTACTCTCAGCTTTCTGCGATGAGGGCGTCTCGTACTGCTATTTTAAAAGTGCGCGGCGATTGGATCTCGCACTTTCTGGTGAGTCGGATCTTGACTTGCTGGTCGCGAGAAAAGACCGCGATCATGTACTGGAACTTCTAGCGGGCCACGGCTTCAGGCATTGGCGTAACGTGCCGGCTCGCGATCACCCCGCGATCATGAGTTTCCTCGGTTATGACGAGGCCATGGGCAAGATTCACCATGTTCACGTTCATTTCCGTCTGGTACTCGGCCATACATTGTTGAAAGATCTTCGCTTACCGTTAGAGAAAGAGTTTCTGGCGCGTAGCATTGTACGCGGCTCGCCGCCTGTCAGGACCCTTGAGCCGGCAGATGAAGCCTTTTTGTTGCTCGTTCGCGCTCATGTTGAATTCTACTGGTTAGATCCCACGACCTGGCGCCAAAGAAAGAAGATTAGGCAGAAGTTCATCGAGGATTTTGCCGATCTCGCAAAACATATAGACCGAGAGGTGCTCCTGAGGCGCATCGAACAAATATTTTCACCGCGGCTCGCTGGCGCGCTGGTAAGCGTGTTCCCGATGAAAACAAGCCAGCCATCAAGAGCGCTCCGCGCGGCAATTTTCAAAGAACTCAGCCCATATCGTACTTACAACCGGTTCGAAGCCAATCTGCGTCACTTCTTTCGGACAACTTCCTTCGTTTTCGCGGAACTGAATCGACGCGTTTTCATGCAACCGCGCGTGTCGCGCCGGCTTGCGCCGGGCGGCGGAGTCGTCGTCTCGTTTGTCGGCGTCGATGGGAGCGGGAAGAGCACCCAGGTTTCGGCTGTGCGAACTTGGCTCGCGAACGAAATCGATGTGGTTACTTATTACTTTGGAACGGGCGATGGCCGTCCATCCATCATTTTTCTTCCCTTCAAGCTGATTTCACCGCTAATCGCCGTGGTCTTGAGGGCGCGCTCATCCAGCGCATCGACGGGCTTAATGGCAAATCCGCACACCGGCTTTGTTTACTCATTCCTGCTCGCAGCCTGGGGAATTGTCGTAGCCCTCGACAAGAGGCACAAAATCATTTCAGCGCGTCGCGCGGCGAGCAGGGGATTAGTGGTACTGACGGACAGGTATCCGCAAAACGAAATTGCCAGCTTCAACGATGGACCCATTTTGTCGTGTCGAGCGAAGTTGCCGGAGTGGCTATGCCGCTTAGAGCGCTCTGTTTACGAACTTGCATATCGAATGCCTCCCGATCTCGTAATCAAGCTGCGCGCCACAGAGGATATGTTGGTGAATCGAGAACCGAGCATGGACCGGCTCCGCGTGCGGCGGCTCGTCGCTTGGCTCGAAGAGCTAAAATTTCCGGGGGCACGAATTGCTTCTGTCGATGCGACGTGTCCCCTGGGTGAGGTCACCGATCGTGTTCGAAGCGAAATCTGGAAATTGTTGTGAAGAGATTTCGCAATGATTGTCGAGCTCCTTGGTCCGCAGGCTGCTGGCAAGACGACATTGGCTCGAGCGCTTGCGACACGGTTGCTAGCCCGTGGACTAAATGTCTATCTTAGGCTCAGCTACCGACCGGGCGAACAGAGCTCTGGCGCTGAGCATGTAGGTGGACACCGCCAAATTAGCCGAGGTTTTCGTCGGCTCATCCGGCCCGCGGCTGAATTAATCTGCTACGGCCAAAGCGCCGGGTCGGGAACGGCGACAGCCCTGGCGTCGATCTTAATGAATGGCGAGGCTTCCCACTGGGAGAGATGGTGCCGGTATTTAACCTGGTTGCGCTTACGTCAGTACCTCGCTCGATTATCCGCTGCTTGGCTATTTGCATCTGACTGCTGCGACGTCGCGATCTTTGATCAGGCGTTCGGCCAGGCGCTCTTGTCGCTGCTGAGCCTCAATCCTGCTCTTTCCGATGAGGACATCCGCACAATTCTCAGCTCCGTTCCAATAGCGGATCTGGTGATACGGATCGAAGTTCCCCCCGAACAAATCGAACGTAGAATAGCGCAACGAATGCAATCCCTTGGAACCGTCGGGCGTCTGCTCGAAGCGCGAATCGGTCCGACCTGCGAACAAATCCTGGCCTCCGCTCGGCTAAATGCGATTTTTGCCGAGCAGGGTCGCGCGATGATCCCCTTGGATGCGGCAGATGAGCTTCCGTTCGAAGCTGCTGTGAACGAAGCGGAAAGAGAGGTTCTGAACAGATTTCGGATCTTATCTCTCGATTCCCGGATTATCCCACGCGACGGCCCACAATGCTCAGGAAATTTGGTTTTGCCTTAGAACTGCGAAATGCATAGCTCACCCCAAGGCCATTTGCCAGTTCCTTATCTCATTTGAGACGATTCAACTTCGGCCAGCTCCGCGCCGCATGGCCAGATGGCGCAGTTTGAAACGGCCTGAGAGCGACGGCGAGCCGTTCTAATTTTGAGCACGGCCCGCTTGGCGGTTGGTGGGCATCAGGGGCAGCCGGAGCCTTTTGATCGCCCATGTCGCGACCTCCGAGGGATCATTGCTTTCCCGTTCGCGTGCTATATCAATGATCGCTTTCGCGATGACCTCTCGCAAGCCCATCTCGGGATGCAGATGGTCCATAAGCTGCAAAGCCATCCTAAAGGCGGTATCGAGCTGAGCTATTTGTTCGGGCGAGAATGACCCATCTACCTTTTTCAGTGGAGCAGGTATCACCTGAGCGCGCATATGCCTCTCCAATACTCCGGCAAATCGGCTAGCAAATAATCAAATAAACAGGGTTTATCCGTGCCAGGTTAAGCGAATATGAGCCCCGCGGGAAACCTTTTACGACTTGGTTACCTGGCGTTATCGGCGCGGGTAGAAGAAGGCCGATTCGATCGGCTGGATCGACGAGGGATCGTCATCGCATCAGCTTTGTACCCAATGATTGAATCGGCCTTCGCGCAACGTACATTCTCAGACCATCCAGCAACGTTCCTGGCTGGACTCTGTCGTCGGGAAAAACGCGGCGATCAAAGGCGAGCGGTGGGGCTCTAATTCCACTGCTTGCCCATGAGGAGCCCGATTTCGAGGCGCGAAAACGGAACCCAGCCCTACTCCGATCCAGCCGGCGTCATAGCCACGTTCGGCCAGCAGCATTGACCCAGCTTTTGGTCATTGTAGCTTCTAAGCTAGCTTGAGCGTTCAGTCCATGGAGGCCGTTATGCGAATGACCGATCTGGTTCCAATGCTTCAGACAGAGAACATGGCGCCCACTCGGAACTGGTACGAGGGGGTCCTCGGATTCCGCTGTGTCTCCGATCCATCCGACGAATGGTGTCGCCTCGAACGAGACGACATTGCTAATGTTTTATGAGAAACGCCCATTTTGGGTCCCCCTCACGCCACCGCTACGCAATACATTTACGTCGACGATGTCTACGAACTGTGGCGCTCCATAAAGGAGAGGTGCACGGCCGAGTGGGGACCACAACAGATGCCTTATGGTTTGATCGAGTTCGCTCTGAAGGATCCAAACGGCTATCTATTGAGTTTTGGACAGCCGGTGAGATAACCGCCCCAGCGCGAGTCCGTTATTGGACATCGTGACATTTTGCACTGCCGCACAACTTCGGCCGCAACAGTGGCAAAGCGGACATCGCCTTCGCATCACGCCGCTGGCTATGGATACACGGCCTAGTTAACCCGCGTTAATTCAGGATGCGCCGGCGGTTTTAGCTTTCGTTGAGCGCACTTCGCTAAGCCTGGATTTCTGGCGAGGTCACCGATGTCAAAGCCTACACGAAAGGGCGAGGGCGCATTCGACCCCGAAGAGATTGCCTGGCTGCGCGAGGCCTTTGGCCAAGCGTTGCGTCTGGTCGAGGATCGCCACCTCAACCAGGTTATGACCGAGGTCATCGCGAAGAAAGTAGTGGAAATAGCTCGGAAAGGTGAAGTTGACGATGTGTCATGCGCAGCTGCGAATGCAATCAAGCGTCTTGGATTGCGGATGAAACGGAGCCTTTGAGCGGTCGAGGCAAACGCGTCGGGCAGTTGGCATTCTGATACGCAGTTCGTCGTCTTGCGCGCTTTTTGCTGCCTACACGACTAGGGCGCTAGCCGACTCCATTTAGTAATCACTCGGGAAAATCTCGCATCGGCGGAGACCTGCGCGTGCAGCACGCGAAGGGCAGGATGCGTTTCAGTAGTGTGGCGGCATCGCGAATCATGGAAAGCGATGGCATGGCGCAGATCATTCTTCGTAGCGCCGATGTCAGGAAAGAACCCCAGTGCCGCCCTCTTTTCCGACTCACTCAGGTTCGACTCAGAAAATCGTTGATAACTGCCCGCGAATCAGATTCTGATAGGCCAAAGTCAAAACCGCGTGACCATGTAGCCCCTTTTTGTCGCGGGAGATTTCGATGTGGCGCCAGTTTGCGGCAGCCGCGTTCATTTGTTGTCTTGCCGGTAGCACTTTGGCCAAACACTTCAGGCCGGACCATCAGCCGATAGTCAAACGCCAACGAGCGTTCAGCCAAACTCGGTAGCACCGCGAAGTGTAAGTGTTTACGGGGCTCTTAATCCGCTTCCGCCGACCGATACGACCACCCAGCTTACAAACTCTGTCAGTGCTCAGAGCACATCACCTGTTGCAGCCATCAATACGGGGCCGTTCACGATTTCGCCCTCGGCTACCGAGGCGGTCTATTTCGATGACAACGTGTTTGCCTTACCGACCAATCGTCTCGGTGACTGGGCTTTCGTATTTCGTCCTGAGGTGTCCTGGCATTCTAACAATTGGTCCAATCTCGATCTCGGCGGCAGCGCTTACGTGGAAGGCCGCAAATACGCCACGTACGGCAGCGAGGATCAGGTCAATGGCGGCGCCTTCGTGGGCGGCACGGAGAGGCTCGGCCCAGACACGCAGATCGTTGGCCACGTGGGTTACGTCCATGCCCATGAAGATCGCGGTGTGAGTGATACGATCACGGATCGCTTTCTGAATCCAATTGCCTTCGACCAAGGTGAAGCGGCGGCAGCACTTAATAACCGGTGGAATCGCTGGTGGATTTCAGCCGGCGGCGCTGCGGTGGCGGTCCACTACGATAATGGAGTGCTGCCGGGTGGCCTTATCGCTTCTCAGGCTTATCGCAGTGGCGATATCGAGCAGGTGCCTCTGCGCGTGGGATATGTCGTCGCGCCGCTCACAAGCGTGTTTGTGGAGGCTTCCGGCAATCGCCGCGATTTTGAGATCAGCTCTTACGATTCGCTGGGCTATCGGGTGGTGGCTGGCGTGCTTCTCGAGCCCGGCCAGGGATCACGGATCAAGGGTGAAGTTTTCGCCGGATATATGAATCAGCAGTATGTCAGCTTTCTTCCGGTCTCAACCTGGACCGCGGGTGGTTCAATGGCTTTCCTCGTAACAGATGCTCTGACCCTCGGCATAGAGGGGCGTCGCGACGCCCGAGAAGCTTCGCT
This sequence comes from Gemmataceae bacterium, assembly GCA_035653735.1. Taxonomy (GTDB): domain Bacteria; phylum Planctomycetota; class Planctomycetia; order Gemmatales; family Gemmataceae; genus JAJPHU01. Next base: position 53,305 of record DASRBG010000060.1, on the reverse strand, counting down.
AAGCGGGGGAGTGATCCTCAATGACGGCGTGAGTGTCATCGAATCTGTAGCCGCGACCCGCGCAGATTACCGGCTCTTGCCGAACCTGGTTGTCGGCGCCGGTGTCAGTTACATTCAGGACGAATTCCAGGGCGCTGCACGAACGGATTCTGCCTGGAGCCCGCTCGCTTCAATCAAATATTTCGCCACGCCAAATTTGACGATTGGGTTTGACTATCGATACGTGAATTTTACCTCAACGGGCTTCGGAGTCCCGGCTTACAACCGCGACATCTACCTGCTCTCGCTGAATGGACATTTCTAGCAATGAAATTGGGGCGTTCTCTCGAACGCCCCTTAGGATTGTCAATCCGGCCTGTTATCGAAGGCTATAGTGCCTTGGCTTTCGCCATTCTTTCGCGACGTGTCGGCATAGGGTTAGATAAGACAATCTATGCCACCTTGCGGTCCGATAATGATAAGGCCGACGAAGAACGTCGATACACACTGTATTCAGCTGACCGAGATCAGCGCCACTAACCTGAACATACCCCGAGAAGCCACCGATAGCGACCCCACCACCGCCGCCGCTTTCGATGTTTTGATTGCCACCAGAGTTGTTATCGTTTGCGCTGCCTCCTCCAGAGCCGTTACCCGATCCTGATCCGCTTCCTGAGCCTCCGCCACTCTGGCCGCCGGAGCCGCCTCCTGAGGTTCCGCCGCCACTCGCGCCTGTACTCGTGCCGGCCGGATTGAGAACCGCGACGCTTGCCGACACGGCGTTGGTGCTGGGGCCGCTGCTCCCTGTCGTAGTGCCGGGGCCGTTGAGCACCGAGGCATTGCCGGAGACGCCGTTGTCGCCCGATCCGTCGTTGCCGGTGGTGTTGCCGGGCGCATCGAGGATCGCGACATTGGGCGAGGTCAGAGCGCCGCCCGAGCCGGAATTGCCCGTCTTGGTGCCGGGGCCGTTGAGCACCGAGGCATTGCCGGAGACGCCGTTGTCGCCCGATCCGTCGTTGCCGGTGGTGTTGCCGGGCGCATCGAGGATCGCGACATTGGGCGAGGTCAGAGCGCCGCCCGAGCCGGAATTTCCGCTACTCGCATTTGGTCCGTTCAAAACGGAGACATTTGTCGGACCGAGCAGGCTCTCGCCATTGCCGCTGTCGCCAGTCTTGCTGCCGGGGCCATTCAAAACGCTGACGTTCGTCGATGTTAGGCCAGAGTTATCTTTCTGGTTTCCAGTTTGAGTGCCGGGCGCATTTGCGATGGCAATGTCGGTCGCGACCAGCTTGCTTTGGCTGCTATTGTCATTGATGGATCCCTTATCCAGGACGCTAGCTTTCAAAGTCACCAGAGGGCCTGAGGAAGAATTGGAAACCGAGCTCGGATTTGCTTTCAGGCTAAGCGCCGCGATTCCGAGATCCGCACCGGGGACAACGATATCATTGTGATCGAGCTGCCTAAGTTTGGCATGATCGACCTCGCCCTCCGCGAGCTGGTGAATCTTTGCAGCCGTTATCCAGCGCTTCGAACTCACAAGCTTCGCAAATTTTGTGCTGACCAGCTTTTTTAACCCGATGGCCAGGTGGGATTTACCACGCGCGACATGCGGGAACGCGAAATAATGCCCCCGAGATGAATGGGAACTCATCATTCTGAGGTCAGGGGAATGGTAGGAGCCCTTTCCGAAATCGGCCGCACCAGAAAAGAAATTGCTCCCGCTGAAAAAGCTATTCTGTCCTCCCGTTCCGCCTCCATTTCCGACACCACCTAGTGCGCCACCAACGGTCCCAGAAACACCGGAGGTGACGCCGCCGACGGTGCTCTCTAGAGCGTTTCACTGATTTCTAGAATCTGGACGATTCCCTTTCTGTGAGGTTTGTGATTCAAGATGCTGGCTGGGCAGGAGGCCAGCATCGCATGGCCGGACCTCTTTCGAATGACTTGCGGGAACGTGTTGTGGCGGCGGTTCTTGCGGGCGAGAGCTGCCGTTCGGTAGCAAAACGGTTCGGCGTCGCCGTTTCCTCGGTGGTGAAGTGGTCGCAGCGGCATCGGGCCACTGGTTCGGTCGCGCCGGCCAGGATGGGCGGACATCGCAAGCGCGTTCTCGATCCGCACCGGGCTTTCATTGTCGAGCGGATCGAGCAGACACCGCATCTGACGCTCCATGGACTGAAGGAGGAACTGGCGGCCCGCGGCGTGAGCGTATCGCACAACGCCGTTTGGCTGTTCCTGCGGCGCGAGGGGTTGCGGTTCAAAAAAAACTTTGTTCGCCTTTGAGCAGGCGCGGGCCGCCATTGTCCGCAGGCGTCAGCGCTGGCGCTCATGGCAGGCCAGGCTCGATCCGAAGCGACTGGTCTTTATCGACGAGACTTGGATCAAGACCAATATGGCGCCGCTTCGCGGCTGGGGGCCAAAGGGCAAACGCCTGCGCAGCTTTGTCCCTCACGGCCATTGGAAAACCTTGACCTTCCTTGGCGCGCTCAGATGCGACCAGTTGGCCGCGCCTTGCGTCTTCGACGGACCAATTAATGGTCAATGCTTGCGTGCCTATGTCGAGCAGCAACTCGTGCCTGTGCTGAAACCAGGCGACATTGTCATCATGGACAATCTCGGCTCCCACAAGGCCGCGACAGTCCGGCAGGCAATCCAAGCCGCCGGTGCGAGGCTCTGGTATCTGCCGCCTTACTCACCCGACCTCAATCCGATCGAGCAGACCTTCGCTAAAATCAAGCACTGGATGCGGATGGCACAAAAACGCACCGTCGAGGATACATGGCGTCACCTCGGACAACTCCTCAAAACCATCAATCCAGACGAATGCCTCAACTACTTCGAAAACGCGGGATATGCTTCAACTAAAACATGAAGCGCTCTAGCCCGGAGGTGATCCCGCCGACCCCCCCAGTAACCCCGCCTACGGCGCCACCCGCCACGCCGCCGACGGAACCGACCGCCCCCCCGATCGACCCGACCGCTCCTCCAAGTGCACCGCCAAGGCTCAGACCACGTGCGGAAGTCTCTCCAGTAAAAGCGACTCCCAAGAGGACGACGCAGCAGCCCAATCGAACCGATCTTAAGTGGCAATTCTGCAATGCTTTCATGGCCGCAAACTCCACGGGGACCAAGGTCTCCGTAAAGTAATCCGGCCGAAATGAATCTTGCTCATTCAGGAAAGGGGATTTCTACGTCATAGATAATGCTGGGTTATGAGCATGTGTATACTTGTATGTTTTCGAATGGCGCCGCCCCCACGATGACGAGTACGGAAATCGTTGCCGTTGCGACGCAAGCTATTCCGCGACTATTGCGGGAACTTGTACCTTTGCTCCGTGACACTGCGGACTGTGAGCCAGCCGGGTAATCGCGCGCGCTGCCGCCGCAGGTCTGATCAGGTCAGCCTTTGTTTTTTCTTCGCCCCGCGTCCAGCGCACCCGCACTCGGCTTCGAAGTTGGCTCGGTTCTTGGCAATTTTAACCGCCTACGCGTAACGGGCAGATCGGCGGGGCAGCCGTGGCAGAAGGGCCACGCGTTGCTTGCCCAAATGCCTCGATCTCGGCAATGATTTTCAGGGGGGCCAAAAAGGGTATGGGCCGCATCATCGACCTGCTCGCCGCAGTGTGTCGCATGCGGCAGGCACGCCGCGATCCCGTCGCCAGGCCATTCTTCCGGCAGGTTTAAGGAGGAACCACCGAAATGAGCCTCCTTTTTTGAGACCCGGTGGGCCAATACGTTACACCCAAAACTATGAGCTAGACGACCACCTTTCACACAGGCCATAATGACAGTCTTGGTGCGGGGCTGGAAGGACAGCCGAAAAGTAGTCGGCTGCGCTGCGACCGGCAGAAGCGTGCAGTCTTGGACTGTCCAAAAGATTGCTTTCCTGCTCAAATTTGAACAACGGCGTTTGAAGGAATTCCGAGATCGGCCAACGCCATCGGAGTCACTGAGAGACAATACTCTCGATCAACGCCTTCCGGTGAGCGCAACGTCCCGAACGTGCGATTCCAGCCACAGTTTTCGCGATTTGGTGACCCGGTGGTGACCCGAGTAATCCAGGGCACAAAAATAAACGGCCAGGTAGGGCGATTTTCACGTATCATTTCAATTGGTGGGCGCACAAGGGCTCGAACCTTGGACCCGCTGATTAAGAGTCAGCTGCTCTACCAACTGAGCTATGCGCCCCAACCTGGCGGCCAGGAAATCCATCGCCCGGGCGCGTTGCGCGTCCGGTGCGGAGCATGTAGGCGAAGAGCGGGCCTGACGCAAGCGCCTCCTCGGCACTTCGCGCGAGCCGGGCGCTCAGCCCGCCAAGGTCTCCTCGGGCCGGTGGCGGCCGCGTTTGACCATCAGCTTGTTGAGCGCCGCAATATAGGCGCGCGCCGCGGCGACGAGCGTGTCGGGGTCGGCGCCATGTGCGGTGACCATCTTGCCGTCCTCGGCGAGCCGGACGGAGACTTCCGCCTGCGCATCGGTGCCCTGCGTGACGGCATGGACCTGGAAGAGCTCGAGCACGGCCTCGTTCGGCACAAGCGCCTGGATCGCATTGAAGATGGCATCGATCGGCCCGTTGCCGGCCGCCTGATGCGTCTTGCTCACGCCGTCGACATCGATGGTGAGCGCGGCCGACTGCGGGCCGCCGGTGCCGGCGATGACCGAAAGACCGACGAGCTTGATGCGCTCGTGCGCATGCACGATCTCGTCGTCGACGAGTGCAATCAGATCCTCGTCGTAGATGATCTTCTTGCGGTCGGCGAGATCCTTGAAGCGCACGAATGCGTCCTCGAAGGCATTCTCGCCGAGCTCGTAGCCGAGCTCCTTCAACTTCTCGCGGAAGGCGTGGCGGCCGGAATGTTTGCCCATCACGAGCGATGTCTTGGTCACGCCGACGCTCTCGGGCGTCATGATCTCGTAGGTTCCGGCATGTTTGAGCATGCCGTCCTGGTGAATGCCGCTCTCGTGGGCGAAAGCGTTCCGTCCGACAATCGCCTTGTTATATTGGACCGGGAACGAGCTCACGGCCGACACGAGCTTCGACGCGCGCGTGAGCATCGTCGCGTCGACCCCGGTGTGAAACGGCAATCTATCGTGGCGCACTTTCAGCGCCATGACGACTTCCTCGAGCGCGGCATTGCCGGCACGCTCGCCAATCCCATTGATCGTGCATTCGACCTGGCGCGCACCGCCCTTGATGCCGGCGAGCGAATTGGCGACTGCGAGCCCAAGGTCGTCGTGGCAATGGACCGAGAAGATCGCCTTGTCGGAATTAGGCACGCGCGCGCGTACCGTCTCGAAGAGTGCCCGGTAATCCTCGGGCACCGTATAGCCGACCGTATCCGGGATATTGATGGTCGTGGCGCCTGCCTTGATGGCGAGCTCGACACAGCGGCAGAGGAAATCGATGTCGCTGCGCGTTCCGTCCTCGGCTGACCATTCGACGTCGGCGACGTAATTGCGCGCTCGCGTCACGCTCGCCGCAATCATTTCGAGGACCTCGCCGGGCTCCTTATTGAGCTTGAACTTCATGTGGAGGGGCGAGGTCGAAATGAACGTATGGATCCGCGCGCGCGCCGCATGACGCAGGGCTTCTCCGGCGCGGTCGATATCCTTCGGCGACGAACGGGCGAGACCGGCGACGGTCGCTCGTTTCACGCGCCGCGCAACCTCGGTAACCGCTTCGAAATCGCCCTCCGAGGCGATCGGAAATCCGGCCTCGATAATGTCGACGCCCATGGCGTCGAGCAGCTCGGCGACCTCGAGCTTCTCCTCGAGCGTCATCGAGGCACCGGGCGATTGCTCGCCGTCGCGCAACGTCGTGTCGAAAATATAGATTCGGTTGGCGCCAGCGAGAGCTTCGCCGCTTTTGTCGATTACATCCGTCATGGAGGGTCTACCTTGCTTGCTGCTTCCTGGGCTTGCGGCGCTCCCCTAAGGGCCAGGGCATAGCCCGGCCGGCCCTCAGGGGCGCCTAAGCAGAAGCAGCGAAGCCGTGCGCGCGCAGGCGCCCCGGGCGAACTGCCCGGGCTGCTTGAGCTCCACGCCGGGAGCCCGCCTCAAATAGGCCGCGCGATTCACGAGGAACCTCGGATTCAAGTGATTCCTCGAAGGTTTAGACGAAGGGCAGGGGGAGAGCAAGCGCTCTGCGCCGCGGGTCGGGTGAGGCGAAGATGCGAACCAAGTGCCCGCAGGAAAATCAAGACCATAAGGCTCCCGTCACGAAAGATTGGCCGAAACTGGACTGCAATCAAAGGCATCCGCGGGACACGCTCCAGCCAAATCTGTTGAATTTCGGAACCCGCTTCAGGGTTTGTGCATTGTAGTCTGGAATTATTTTAAGACGGGCGGATTGGCCGCCGTTGGGCCAGGGAGGCACGTATGGATAAGAAAATCGTCGGGTTGATGGGCGCGGTCACCGCGACCGCACTCACAGCGCCTCAGGGCGCGCAGGCCATGCCTGCACAGCCTGAGAATATCATGCAGATCAGTTCTTACGCGCAACTGCTGGATCCGATCCCGAACGCGGCGCAAGTCCTGCAGGCCGTCGATTCAAGCGCCTCGCAAAATCCAGCCCGGATCCAAAAGACGCAGTACTATTATCATCACCATCACCACCATCATCACCATCATTGGTGGCGGCATTTCTTCTACCATCATCACCACCACCATCATCATCATTTCTTCTATCACCATCATCATCACCACCACCATCACGCCGCGTTCTTCGACACGTCGCGTTTTTCGGGACGTAATCAGCGCGGATGAAGACGCCTTGGCTCGAGCTTGAGAGGTGACCATGGAAAAGAAAGTAGCGGGGATCGTCGGCGCTCTGGGTGCGCTCGCTATAGGCCCGCAACTCGCGCACGCTGCCCCCGCTGCAAATCCGCCGGATCCGTTGCGCGTCGAATCCTATGCGGAATTGCTCAATCCGATCGCCAATGCGTCGGAACTTCTTCGTTTGGCCGATTCAAGCTCGAGCGAGCGCGCAAAGGTTGAGACGGCGCAATATCATCATCATCACCATCACCACCATCATCATTATCGCCGTCACCACCACGATCATCACCATCATCACCATCACTCGGCCTTTTTCGACGGGTCCAAATTCTCTTGACCGGCGACAGCGCCCGCGGTCTCTTGGCGGCGGGCCTGTTTCTCGCGCGACTTGGCCGCGCTCAGGATGTGGCGGTAGGTCCCATCAAAAACCGTATTGGTTGACGAGACCCATTCGGTCTCGGCGCCGAGAGTCTCGCGGCTCTTTTGAATCCGCCGCGCCTGCAATTCGCGCTCGGCGGCCTCCTCCATGCTCATCTCGACGAGTTCGAAATCGGCTTCGGCCGGGATGATGATGATTTGCGCCATCGGCTCGCCGGGGCGGAAAATATGCATCCGGCCTTCGGCCGGCGATTTGAACACGATGAAGAACATCATCGGCCACCAATGGCGCAGAAGCGCCGGGACCGCGATCGGGGTCGTATCCGTGGGATCGGTATAGAAGCGAGGGTGCGGCTCGGTGCGGATCGCCCAGCCTTCGTCGACTTTCAGATCGAGAAGAATTTGATAAGTGTAATAGGTCTCGCCGAATGTGCGGAACGGCGGCCATTGGGCGCCGGTGCCGGGATCGGGCCCGAAGTCGCCATCGAGGACGAGCTTTCCGCGATGCATCGAAACGCGCAGCTCGTTCGCAAACGGATAGAAGAGCTCGATCCCATAGCGCGCGCCCTCCGAGAAGGGCACGCAGTGCCAAGGATGTTCATGCGAACCATCCTTGCGCGGATCGGGATTGCCGCCCCATCCGGGCACTTCGAGCTTGGTCCGCCGGGGGCGCAGGTCAGGATTGTAAAGCCGGTATTTGACGGCGCGCATGGCTCACCTCGGTTGGTTTTTTATTTTAAAGATCAAACAAGTATTAGCCAGCCTGCCAAGCAGGCGCCAGGGGCCGTTTTTCGGGCGCGGCCGAGCTATGGGCTAACGTTGATCGAAGGCGTCAGTTTCGGAGTTTGTTCCGGAACGGCCTGAATCGTGAGGATTTCGTTGAGCAGGGCAAAATTTGCCTTCGAGGTCTCGTCGTCGAGGCGGATGGAATACCAATAGGGCCCGCGCGCAATCGCCACATAGGCATTGCTGGGCGGTGCCGAACTTCTTTCGATCAAGATGAAAATGCGCCGGTCGTCGCGATTGAGCGTGTCTTGCCGCAGACGATTGTCGATCCGGGTCTCTAGCGCCTGCGCCAGAAAATTGCGCCAGTCCGCATCGATCGAGTCCTGCGCTCCCTCGCCGGGCTCATTGAAATAGAACAGATTGGCGAGATGCCCGCCGCCGCCCACGCGGCAGGGAGCGGCCAGGTTGGCGGCAATGATCTCGTCGGCTTGCTCGGGCGTGGCGATGAAAATCTCCGGCGTCTCGGCCAATTTCAAAGCGCCGATCGCCGATCGCGTGCGGAAAAAATATCCGCCATGTGCGTTCCCCGCCAGGGAGATCAGCCTTGCGGAGGGGGAGATTCCATAAAGGCTGGACAGCCCGGTCCACAGCCGGGTCACGTTGACGCCCGGATCGGCACTCGCATCCGGCACGTCGCACTGCGTGAAACTGGCGGTGGGAGCGAGGGCCTTGTTATGCAGAACGAGATTGAGTTCCTGGTTCTCGGACGAACTCTCTCTTCCGCGCGGCTTCTGCGGCCCGGTCTGCTGGCTCGAGAGCACCATGGCGCCATATTGGTCGAGGAGCACGATCCGGTCCTGCGCCAAATAATTGTCGGCAAATCCCGGCGTCAGGCGGTCGACCGACATTTCCAATATGCTGCCGAGGGGAAAGTCGGAATCGAACATGTGAACGATCGATTCGGGGGCGATGGGCGAGGAAACTTGCTGAATGAGAGGAAAGCCGGTCACCGGCGTGTAGCGGACAAGTGCCTGATCGCCATAGCCGACCGTACCGGCAACAGCGCCAACCTGGCCCGCGAGGGTGGCGCCGCTCGTTCCGGCGCGCGCCCCGATATTGGAGGTGCCCCCGGTCACCGATCCGCTGAAGGCAACGGTTGCGTCGGCTTCCGCGACGTCCATGAAATTGGCGGTCTCGTAATTCTTGGCGCGCACAATGTTGAGCAGCAATTGCTCGGACGCGGTGTCGTGAATGACTTCGTTATAAAATGTTCGGCTCGCCCGGATCGAAGTCGGCCCCATGGTCGATCCGCAGGCGCAAAGCGCAAAGGCACACAAAAGCGCCGCCGCTCGCCACATTGCACGCCCCCTGCAAACCGAGCGGTACGCGCCAAGCCATGCCGCCCCAACAAATTGATTGCCTGCTATATTTGCGGGCCAGCTTGAGCGGCGGCACAATTTGGAGTCAATGGCTGGGCCTGTATTCAGCCGGTATGTTGCATTTATACATCAAGCGCAAGGGTGAACCCCATGATCCGCAGAATGAGAAAATGGCTGGCGCCCGAAGCGGTTCTCCTCGCCTGCTGCTGGGGGACGGCGCAAGCCTGCGCCAACGAAGCGCCACGACAATTTTGCGCCCGCATCGGCAATGACGACACGATACGACCGGTAACACCAGCGCTTGCGGATGATGTCCGCCGAGCCTTCGGCATCAGCGGCAAATACGCGCTCGATACGACGTTTTATCGCTGCGCGTCAGGCCGCGTGATGCTCTGCGCCGTAGGCGCCAATCTCTCGTGCGGCAAGGCTGATTTGCGCAAAAGCCTGCCGCAGGCCGATCTATGGTGCAAAGCACATCCGACGTCCGATGTCGTGCCGATGGCAGTCACGGGTCACGACACGGCCTATTTCTGGGTCTGCGACAATGGGGTTGCCCGGCCGGGTGAAGAGGTGAGCCTGATCGATGCGCGCGGTTTCCTTGCCGACAACTGGAAAGAGCTGAAATAGGCTTCACTTTCCGATCGATGCGATCTGGCGATCGAACCAGGCGAGCGCCTTTTTCCAGTTGGCATCATTCGGATCTCGGGCAATGAGCTCTTGCACCTTGGCGCGGCCGGCCGCGAAATTCTTTTGCGCATTCGCCTTGTCGCCGTTCGCCAGATCGGCGAGTGCGATCCTCTGATAGGATTCGACGAGCGTTCGCTGCACCTCGGCATTACCGGGAGCTGCCTTTGCGAGAGCCTCTCTGATCTCGAAGCTCGCCTGATAATGTTTCAGCGCCGCTGCGGGATTGCCTTGGGCGAAGAGGGCATCGCCCGCGCCGCTCTCAGATATCGAAAGATCATTTCGCCAGATTGCATTGCGAGGATCGATCTCCGTCAGATGCTGCTCGATGGCGATCGCCGCCTCGAACGAGGTCAGGGCCGCGCCGAAATCGCCCTGCACCGCCTCGAGCGCGGCGAGCCTCTGATCGGCGGCTGCGAGGTCGCCTTGCCAAGAGGCGTTTTGCGGATCGGACTTGGCAAGCTTCTCTCGGATCTTGATGCCGGCATCATAGGATTTGAGCGCACCGGCAAGATCTCCCTGCGCCATCTCTATGTCGCCGACATTGAGCTCGGCGACCGAAAGATCGCGCTCGAGACCGGCATTGCTCGCGTCGGCTCTTGTCAGGTCTTCTCTGATGGCGAGGCTTGCTCGATAAGATTTGAGCGCATCGGCGAGATTTCCCTGCGCTCGCTGGATGTCGCCGACATTGTCATAGGCGATCGAGAGATCTCTTTGCCAGCCTGCATTCGAGGGATCGGACCTGGCGAGAGGCGCGCGCAAGTCGAGACCTCTCTGATAGGACTGCAGTGCGGCGGGGAGATTGCCTTCGACCTGGAAAAGATAGCCCAGTCTTTCGTAGGCGACCGAGAGATCGCGTTGCCGGCCTGTATTGCCGGGATCGGCTTTTGCGAGACTTTCCCGGACGGCGAGAGCATCCCGATAGGATTTCAATGCCTCGGCGGGATTGGCCTCCATGACGAGCACGTCGCCGATCTTCAAATCCGCGACGGAAAGATCGCGCGACCAGCTTGCATCTTCAGGATCGGCTTTTACCAGAGCCTGCATGATGGTACGCGCGGCAGAATAGGATTTGAGCGCCTCGGCCAGATCTCCCTGGGCTTGAAGCAAGTCGCCGACGCTCTGATCGAGCACCGAAAGGTCATGCTGCCAGTCCTTATTGCTGGGATTGGCGTTCGCCACGGGCTCTATGAGCTCTCGGCTTGCTTGATAGGATCTGAGCGCGTCGCCGAGGTCTCCTTGAGCCGATTGGATCTCGCCCACTTCGTTCAAGGATAGCGCAAGACTGGCCTTTCGGAACGGGTCGTCAGGTCGCTGGCTGAGCAGCGATGCCAATATGTTGCGCGCTTCTTGCGCGGCCGCGAGTGCGCCTTGCGTCTCGCCCAACGCGAGGAGGGTATCGGCCGTCTCGTCGAGCGCCGCGGCCTTGCTTTTCATGAGGTCCGCATTGGCTTGGCCGGATTGCTGCAATTGGTCCTGCAATTGACGTGCGCGGTCGAGAATATCGGCGACCGTCGCCGCAGGGACGCCCACCGCATTGCGGAACTTTTCGGCGAGATCGAAGACGAGTCCATTGGCGGTGCGGGTTGCGAGCGCCAAGGTCTTCTCGGCGCGACTGCGTTCGTTCTGGGCGAAGAGACCGAAACCCGCCGCGGCCGATGCCAGGAGGAGAGCAGCGGCGAGCCCGATCCCTGTCCTTCGCGCAATCCGTCGGTTGGCGGCGGCAAGCTTTTCCGCATCGGCCAGGCGGCGCGTCTGTTCTTCCTCGCGCTCGCGCCGCCTCTGTTCCGCCTCGGCGCGGCGCGCCTCTTCGAGCGCCCGGCATTCGGCGAGATAGGCGCGATCGGCCGCCTCGAATTTTGCGGCTATGTCCGGCCGTGCGTCGAGGCCTTCGGCCTCGGTCAGCCTTTGCCCCTGATGCGCAAGCCAAGCCGTCGCCCTTCCATTGGCGTCCCAATCCCGCGCCGCGCGCTTGACACTTTCGAGCGCTGCGAGCAGGCCGAAGTCTTCGGCGAGCCAGCCCTCGAGCAGACCCCATTGGCGCAGCAGCGCCTCATGCGTCGGCTCGATCGTTGCGACATGGACATCCTGGCCCGCCGCCTTTTCGACCACCAGGTCCGTCGAAAGCAGCCGCTCTTCGACCAGAAGATCGATGAGTGGCATCGCTTCCGCCGGTATTTCGCTGCGCCGAGCGATATTCCGGCGCGGGCTCTTGCTGTCGGGATCGATGCCGGCGAGCCAGGGAATGAGGCCTCGACGCAGCAAATGCTCGCGCGCCAGCCGATCTCTCGGGATGCGCGGATCCATGTCGGCATGACGGAAGGCGCGTTCCACCGCCGCGTCGATCGTACCCTTGAGCCCTCCGAAGGATTCGTAATCCTTGAGGCGCAGGGCTCCGCTGCCGCCATATTCGCGATAGAGTTGTTCGAGGGTGAAGGCGAGCAAAGGCAGGGCGTCGGTCGCGCCTTTGTCGATATCGTCGAGCAGGCGGTCGACCAATTGCGGCTCGATCGAAAGCTTGCCGCCGGCCGCGACGACGCGCCGGGCAGGGCCTTCGATCACCTCCCGATAGGCATTATGTGGCATCGGCGGAAGGGAGAGCGGCATCTGCGCCAAGCCTTCGAGCGCTCTCACATTCTGCAGCGCATCGTAGGAATCCGAGCGGAGGGCAAAGATGGCGATGATCGCCGGATCATCGCAAGCCGCGAGATCGCGGATCAAGTCGAGTAAACCCGTTGCTTCCTCGGCGCCTTCGGCGCGGAATAATTCCTCCGCCTGGTCGATCGAGATGACAATGGCTGGCGGTTTGACGTTCTCATCTTCGGCGAGCATCTCGCGGAAGGCTTGGTCGGCGAGCTTTGCGAGTAACGGGCGCACGCCGTTCGCGCCCTCCTTGATCGCGCTGCGCAGCGCGGCACGCGCATGATCCGGGAAGGCCGCTTCGAGCGCCGAGAGAAATCCGCTCTCGCCCGTAAGCGCCGCGCGTTCGGGACGGATCGGCTTCAAGGGCAGAAAGCGACGATCCTCGCGTTTGAGACGCGGCAGGAGCCCCGCGCGCAGGAAGGAAGATTTGCCGGCGCCGGAAGCGCCGAGAATTACGAGAAGACGCGGCGGCGCCGCGGCGCTCAGGCCGCGCAATGCGTCGGTGAATGTGACGATCGGCGCATCGCGGCCGAAGAAGATCCCGGCATCGACGCTATCGAGCGCCTGGAGACCACGGTAGGGAGCGCGATCCGGCTCGTTTTCCGGAGGCCAGGCGAAGAATTTCGGGTCGAGGCCGGCCTTTTCGAGCCCGCCTTTGAGGCGCCGCAGGCCTTCGCGCGAGAAAGCGACATGTTGCTCTTCGTGCGAATTGGGGTCTGCGACCCGCAGAATTTGCAGGTCTTGGCGATGGGCGAGGTCAACGACCTGCCACGTGCCGGTCAGTTCAGGCGGGAGGTCGGCAATCGTCTTTGCAGCGTCGATAAGGACGGCGATGAGCTTTTTGTTGAGGCCGCGGGCGAGCGCATATTCTTTGAGGCACCAGCCTGAGGCGAGCCAGTTCGCCGAGATGAGGAAGATGACGGCTTCGCAGCGGTTCGCCGCCTCATGCAGCTTGCGTTCCCAGCGTTCGCCGGCGGCGATACCCCGTTCCGGATCGAGATCGAGGAAAATATCGTCCCAGCCTTCCGATTTGAGCCAATCGGCGAGCGCGATCGCGGCGAAATTGTCCTGGCTCGAATGGCTGAGAAAAATACGCGACATGGGCGTGTCGCCGGAAAGATGAAACGCCCAACGCTATCCGGGCAGGGCGGCAAAGACAATGCGGCCCTCGGGGCGAGGTAAAGGCATAATAAATGACCTATTCCGAGGGCGTCAGGACCGGGACGCCGGCCTGTTCCGCTTCTGGCGGCGCCGCGTCCGCCGCATCGTGCAACTCGTCGGCGCCCGCCGCTGCAAAGCGTCCATAACGCAAGGCGAGCGGCGGCAGGATGAAGAGGTTGAGCGCCGTCGAAGTAAAGAGGCCGCCCAAGATGACGAGGGCCATAGGCCCTTCGATTTCACGGCCCGGCGCGTTGGCGCCGACGGCCAAAGGCAGAAGGCCGAGGCCGGTCACGAGCGAAGTCATGAGAACGGCGGCGAGCCGGTCGCCGGCACCGCGCACGGCAGTCGCCGGGTTCCATTGTTGCGCATCGACGCTGACGAGATGTTCATAGTGCGAAATCATCATCATCGAATTGCGCAAAGTGATGCCGAAGAGGGTCACGAAGCCGACGAGCGAGCCGAGCGAGAGCACGCCGCCGGCGAAATAGACGGCCACCACCCCACCCACGAGAGCAAAGGGCAGGTTAGCCATGGTCACGAGAAGATTGCGCCAATTGCGCGTGACGACGGACAGCAGAAGCGCAATGCCGATGCCGGCGAAGATTCCTTTGAGCGTGAGATCGCGCTGGGCTTCCGCCTGTCCCTCTGCCGCGCCGGAAAAGACGACGTAAGTGTCGGGCGGCAGTTTAACTTTAGCTGCGATCTCCTTGCGCGCCTGGGCCACGAAGGAGGCGGGATCGCGGCCCTGCACGTCCAGCGTGACCGCCTGCAAGCGGCGCCCGCCCTGGTGCTGAATTTCGTAAAGACCGGAGGCGGCTTTGACGTCCGCGAGCTGGCTCAAGTGAACGTAGGTTCCATCGGGCGCCGCAAGCGGCAAACTGCTGATATCCGCAGTATTGCCCTGGCGGAGCGCCAATCTCACGACGACGTTGAAGACACGATCGTCCTCATAGGTCTCGCCGACCATGTCTCCCTGATAGGCGGTGCGGATGACGTCGAGAACGCTGCCCGGATCGAATCCCCAGCGCTTGAGATCGGTGGGACGAAGCCGGATCATGATCTGCGGGAGGCCGAGCGGGGAGGCGATCTCGACCGAGCTTGCACCGGGAACCGTGCGCAGCACGTCGGCGACATGGCTCGCCGTCTTGTTGATGACATCGAGGTCGCTGCCATAGACATCGACCGCGACGGGCGTCGTATAGCCGGAGAAGGTTTCGTTGACCCGTTCCGTCAAGAACGTATTGGCGTAGAAATTGAGACCCGGGAAATTGGTGAGCCGTTTCAACATATCGGCCTTTGCGGTTCGAGCCTCGTCGCCTGTCGGCGTCGACAGTTCGACCTCGAATTCGCTTTGATGGACGCCATGCGTATCGCCGGCGGCGGCACGTTCCGCGCGCCCGACGCGCTGTGCAATGGTCTTGATGATCGGCAGTTCCTGCAGAACCTGTGTCACGCGCGCGCCCATGCGCAAGGATTCTGAAATAGCGGTCCCGGGCATGACCGTCATATGCAGGATGAAATGGCCTTCCTGCAGGTCGGGCAGGAAGGTCTCGCCGAAGGTCGGCAGAAGCGCGACGCCGCCGATCGTCAGCAGGGCGGCAAAGGCGATTGCAAGCCGCGGCGCTCGTACCACCCGGCGCAGGACAGCTTCATAATAGCGGCGCGTCCAGCCGACGACAGGAGGAACATGTTCCTTCGTGCGGTGCGGCAGGAAGACGAGCGACATCGCCGGCGTCACGCTGATCGCGACGAGGAGCGATGCTAGAACCGCGAAAATATAAGTAAGGCCAAGCGGCGCGAAGAGGCGGCCGGCCACGCCCGAGAGCGTCACGACAGGCAGGAAGACGAGCAGCACGGCGAAAGTCGCATAGACCACGGCGCTGCGCACTTCATAAGTCGCCTCGAGGACCACGCGCGCGGCCGGCCGCGGTTCGCTGCGCTGTTTGTTTTCGCGCAGCCGCCGGGTGATGTTCTCGATGCCGATCACCGCGTCATCGACGACCTCGCCGAGCGCGATGGCAAGGCCGCCGAGGGTCATCGTGTTGAGCGTCACGCCATAATGCTGCAGCACCACGACCGCCGCGAGCAACGAGATCGGGATTGCCGAACAGCAGATCGCCGCAGCGCGCAAATCGAACAAGAAAAGGATGAGGACGATGACGACGAGCGCACCGCCTATGAGCAGGGAACTGCGCAGGTTGTCGGTCGCCGAAATGATGAAGTTGGCGGGCCGGAAGAGCCCGCCGTGTAGCGTCACGCCGTCCGCCTGCAGTGTCGGCTGAAGATCGCCCAGCGCCGCCTCGATGCCCTTGGTGACGTCGAGCGTGTTGGCGCCATATTGCTCGTCGATATTCATGATGACGCCGGGCTGGCCCATGATGGCCGCCCCGCTGATCGCCGGCTCCGGCGCCTCTACAATATCGGCCACGTCGCCGAGGGTCACGCTGCCGCCCTCCTGACGCGCGACGACCGTGCGGGCGATGTCGGCGGGTCCGAGCGCCTGGGCGTCGGTCTGCAAGGTAATCTGCTGGTTCGGCGTCCTGACGAGCCCGGCGCCGCGCACGCCCGTCGCGCGCCGCGCAGCAGCGAGCACGTCTTCCATACCGAGGCCGAATTTGATGAGCTTGTCCGGATGGACGAGGATCTGCGTCGACTTATCATCGCCGCCGAAAAGTTCGACCCCCGCAACGCCGGGAACCGAGAGAAGGCTCGGGCGCACGGTCCATTTCGCGATCGTCCGCAACTGCATCTGGGAGAGCTTGGACGAGGTAAAGCCGATCACCAGCACGGTCGCCGCGGTCGAGGTCAGCGGCGTCATGGTCGGCGGCGCCACGCCCACAGGCAGCTGGCTCACGACGTCGGCGAGCTGCTCGGCCACCAATTGCCGATCGTGAAAGAGGTCCGTATTCGGATCGAAATAGACCTTGATGTCCGAGAGGCCCTGAATCGAGCTCGAGGTGATCCGTTGCAGGTTCGGGGCACCATTGATCGCCGCCTCGATCGGTCGCGTGACCAAGGTCTCGACCTGTTCGGCGGCAAATCCCGGCGCCTCGGTTTGGATGTCGACCTGCGGCGGCGCGAATTCGGGAAACGCGTCATAGCTCGCGTGATTGAGCACATAGATGCCGTAGGCGACGAGCAGGCCGGACAGGACGAGAATGATCCCGCGGAAGCGCAGCGCGAAGCGAATGATGAACGCCTGGAGACCGGCGACGCGCATGATCCTAGTCCTCGACCGGCACCTGCGCGCGGAATTCCTCCGAGAGGAGCATTTGCGCGCCACGCACGGCGACTTCGGCGCCGGCCGGCAGGCCTGTAACGATATATCCGTCGCTCTCGGCGGGACGATTGGGAGAGATCGGACGACGCACGAAAGTATTGGGAGCGGTGCGGATATAGATCCAGGCTTGGCCTTCGAGCCAGACGACCGCCGAATTGGGCACGATCCAACCGCTGTCTGAAGATGTCAGGGCGAGCGCGACTTCGAGGTTGAGACCGGGCAATAGCCCGGGCCCCGAAGCCGTATAGAAATAGCTGAGGCCTTGAAGCTTGGGATTGGTCGTCGTGGCGGGCGAGACATAGCTGAGCTCGATCTTGCGATCGCCATTGAGTGTCGCGGTCGCCGAAACGGGCGGCGCGGCGGTGCCCGTGCCTGGAGGCAGGGTCACTTTGACGAGATAGAGCCGGCGCTGCAGCAGGTCGTTAATGAGATTGGCGCGATCGATGAGGGCCGCGCCGAGCGCGTGGCCCCAGCTCTCCTCGACGGTGGCCTTGACCATGTTGAGACGAAATTCGGCCGCCGCTTCCGCAGTCTTATCGACCTCGAATGTGCTCTTTGCGCTTTGCAATTGAGCCGTCGAAATATTCTCTTGGTCTTTGTAGAGGATCTGAGCGCGCGCGAAGGCGGCTTGCGAGGCCGCGAGCTTGGCTTTGGCCGCCTCGACTTGCATCTGCGCATCGAGATATTGGCTGTTGAGATCGGTGAGCGGTCCCGGATCGAGGATGCTGCCAAAGCCGACCACGGAATTTTCGGGCGGCGCTTGGCTGAGGCGCGATACTTCGATCCCGGCATTCTGCTGGTCCGCGTCGCTCAGCGTGAGAATGGTGACGCCGTTTTTGATCGTGACGCGGCTCGGAGGATTGGCAGCGGTCTCCGCGTCGGAATCGTCGTCCGCCTTGGTCTGGCCGACAAAGGCATGGAACGTCACGCTGGCGCCGAACACCAAGATCACGAAAAGCGCGAGGAGCGCCCAGGGTCTCGCCGAGGCGCGGCTCACGTCCCCGACTCCGGGTTCATTTGCGGCAGCGACAACATTACGTCAGGTCCATAGAGAGGCCGCTGCAAAGCGTCCTCCAGGCGGCCAAGCGCTTCTCGCTGCTGAACGACTGCATCGAAATGCGACAGCGCGGTCGCCGCAGCCTCGACTTGCGCCGTGACGAGAGTCGGACGATCGACTTGCCCGGCGCGGAAGGAGCTCTCCATCTGCTCGGCCCGATGCCGCTCGTCGGCGAGCAAAGCGTCGGCGCTGGCGAGCGTTTTGGTGGCTCTGCGATAGGCCATTGTGGCGTCGTCGATCGCGCCGATCGCGTCAGCCTGGAGGGCAGTGAACGCCACGGCCGCCTGCTGGCGCTTGGCATAGGCTTCGGCGATCTGGCCCTGGTTCTGGTTGAAAATCGGCAGCGTCGTCCCGAGATTGAGTTCGTACTGGTTTATTCCGTACTGGTAAGTATAGCCAGGACTCAAGGTGATATTGGGATATTGGTCGGCCACGGCGAGGCGCAGCGCTGCCTGAGCCGCCTGATAATTCTGCAGGGCCGCCTGAATATCGGTCCGTTTCGTTAACGCGTCCCGCCGCCAAGCGCCGGCGTCCGCGCTCAAGGGCAGGGCGGGCGGATGGTCGAAAGCCCCCATTTCGAGATCGATCCCATCGAGCGCATGGGCTGGAACGCCGATCGCGGTCGCAAGCTGCACCCTGGCTTCGGCCGCGGTCTGTTCGAGATTGCTTTCGGCGAGCGTCAGCTCCGACCGGTTGATGCGTTCGCGCGCGACATCGAGCGAGGAGGCTTCGCCGGCGGCCAGGCGATGTTCCAGCAATTCGACCAATTGGTCTTCCAGCGCCAGGCGTTGGCGCGTGAGGTCGAGGCGTTGCTGCGCCGCCCAAAGGGCGAGCATGGCCGCGCGCACACGCCCGCGCACTTGCCAGCCGGCGCTCGCGAGGTCGAAACGCGCGGCATCCACCAGGGATTGAGCCTGCGCGGTCCGCGCTTCGCGCTTGCCGCAAGTCTCGATGATGAAATCGACGACTGGACCAATTGTCAGCGGAGCGGCGCCGGCGGGAATGGCGCCCGCCACCAGACCCTGGCCCACGATATTCGCGAAATTGAGCACGGGGTTGGGATGCTGGCCGGCCGTGATCACCGCAGCGCGGGCTTCCGCCAATTTGGCGCGGGCGAGCGCAATATCGGGATGGTAGTAGAGCGCCGCCGCGGTCAACTCCGGCAAATCCCAGGCAGGCCTTGCTGCAGCGCCGTCGGAACCCATGGCAAAGGCGACGAAGCTGCGCAGGCGCGGGTCATTAAGGCTGCGGCTGTCGAGCGCCTGGGCATTGGCCGCCGGCGAGATCGGCTCGCTCTGATAAGTCACGCAGCCGCAGAGCGCCAAGTTCGCAAAGGCCGCCAAGAGGAGCGTGCGCGCAGACATCCCTCCTCCTCCAGTTGGGCGAGCCGCTAAGACCGGGCCGGATAATAACTAAGTGAAGTGATTGGGCAATCTCCAGCAGGCGGTTGGTTACGCCCTCGTCCCCGGGAAAGTCGCCGGGTCCGGTTCACTTGAACAGGGCCATCGCTTCGGGAGCGAGCACGCCGCCGGTGATGTCGATGGTTTCGAATGTCGTTTTGCCGGCGACATCGGCAGAGGTGATCATGATCTGTCCCATCTTTCTGCCGATCTGCTGTACGGAAGCCCCGAAGACGACCCGAGTTATGCCGCACCAGACGATCGCCCCCATGCACATGCAGCAGGGTTCGCCCGACGCGTAGATGGTCGTGCCGCGCAGTTTCTCCGGACCATAGGTCGCGAGGAAGCGGCGGATCGCGACCATTTCGGCATGCGCGGTAGGATCCCTTTGCTCTTTGCCGCGGTTGCGTTCTTTCATGAGCACCTGGCCCCCGCGTGCAATGACTGCGCCGAAGGGGAGGTCGCCGCGCGCGGCCTCTGCGATGGCAACCCGCATCAGCCGCTCGTCCTCTCGCGTTGCCGGCTGCCGGGCCGTGCGCGCCTCGACCTGTTTGGGCGGTAAAGTCCACCCGAGCGGCATCGCCGCTCCGGCGCTCGCGCCGATCAGGAGGTGCCGACGGTTGAGCGCGGCGCGGTGCTTTTCGGTTTGCATTTGTCCCTCCCAAGTGGGCGCTTTGCCGATCCTCGACCGCGGATATTCGATTCGGCGAGCGCGCGGATCTATAGGATACGAGGAGTCGTTGCGGTAAGCTGCCGTCGATGGGCCGCCGGAAGAACTGATGAGCGGCAAATCAGAACACGATGCTTTGGATCTATTCGATCCAAGAGCATGAACGTGATCGACTCTTAAAAGATTAGAGCGGGATTTGCGCGAAAAACCGGTATCCCGAGAGCGCTGGCTCGAAGTCGAATTCACGGGCGCCGTTCCGGCCGGGCGCTGGGTACGCCTGATTTTCGCGACAAGCTTCTTCGATCCTTTATATCGACCGCTCTTGCGCTGTGTTACCGCCGAGGGCCACGAAGATGCGATCCTGCCCGGCGCCTTGTTCGGACGCGGGATCTGGGTCGGCAAGATACCGGACGGCACGCGCGAGGTTCTGATTTCGCCTGGCGGTCAGGCGGCCGACTTCGTGCTGGAAAAGGTCGAAGTCGTTTCGCGCCTGCGCCTCCTCGGCGTCGCTCTTCGGCGCAATCCGCTTCACGCCCTGGCTGCAATCGGTGCGCGGCTCGCGGGCTTGCGCTTTACCGCAGATATTCAACTGCGCCGCGCGCTTGCGGCGCCGCTGCGCGACTACGGGTCCTGGCGAGCCGACCGTCTGCGCGAATTGGATCGCAGGCTCGAAGCGCCGCGGCCGCATTGGCAGGGCGGTCCTCATATCGCCTATGTCGTCGATCTAACGGAGAAATCGAAAGCTCTCGCGTGGCTCGAAAGGCAGCCCTATCCCAATTGGTCGCTCGTTCTCGTCGGGGCGGAGCCTGGATCGGGCAATGCCGATGATCCCGTGATCGCGGCAAGGGCAGGGGAGCCAATCGACGAAATTTCTCTTCCCGGCGATAGTTTGATTTCAGCCTTGAGGGGAGAGGCGCCGGCCTATGCGCTCGGCGTCGCAGCGGAAGCGGCGTTGCGCGATCCGCATGCCGATATTTTCTACGGAGACGAGGATTATGTCGATGCGCATGGCCGGCGCGTCGGGGTCGCCCTCAGGCCCGATTGGAGTCCGCGGCTGCAATCGGCGCAGAATTATCTTGGGGAGGCGCTCTTTTTCAGGATGCGCGCCTTCCGCGATCAGCCGGGCCTTGCCAGCATTGAACATGTGTTGCGAGCGGGCGGAGAGATCGCCGAACGGCTCGCACGAGACCATAAGGTTTGCCACATCCGGCGGGTGCTTTTGACGAGGACATCAGCCGAGAGGCCGGCGAAGCCGAAGATGCGGTCCGTTCGTTCCCCGACCGCAGCCTATCGCGCGAGCATCATTCTGCCGACGCGCAATCGTCGCGATCTTCTCAAGAGCTGTCTTGAAAGCCTAGAGCCGGAGATCGCGCGCCATGACCTCGAAGTGATCGTCATCGACAACGACAGTCGCGAAGAGGCGACGATCCGCTTTCTCTCGAGCCTCTCCGCTGACCGGCGATTTCGTGTCCTCTCGTGCCCGGGGAAATTCAATTTCTCGACTCTCTGCAACGAAGGGGCCGGCGCGAGTTCGGCGCCGATCCTTCTTTTTCTCAACAACGACACGGAACTTCCGCGCGGCGCGAGGCTCGATGCCTTATTGCAGCTTGCGCAAGAGCCGGGTGTTGGAGCGGTCGGCGCGAAGCTGATCTTTCCCAATGGCCGCGTGCAGCACGCGGGCGTGGTTCTGGGGATGGACAATTATACCGGGCATTTCGAACGTGGCCTTGCACGGGACGATCCCGGCTATTTCGGCCGGCTGAACGCCGCTTACGAAGTTTCTGCCGTCACTGGTGCCTGTCTCGCGATCGAGAAACAAAAATTCGAGGCCGTCGGCGGATTTGATCCGCATCTGGCGGTCGAATTCGGCGACGTCGATCTTTGCCTGCGGCTTGCGGAGCGAGGCTGGCAGACGATCTGCGCCGGCGATTGCGTGCTGATCCATCGCGAAGCGCGCTCGCGTGGCCTCACCTTGCGGCCGCAGGACCGCTATCGCACCGAGCGCCTCTATTTTCAGAACCGCTGGCTCGATCGGATCCGCGACGATCCTTATTTTCATCCGGCGCTGTCGCTCGATTCTCTTGGCGCCAGGCTCGGGTGAGGCTAGACCTCGCCAATGAAGGTCTCGATCTCGGCAAAATAATCCTGCCAGCTCGTGGCAGGACGAGGGACTCGCAAAGCAATCGGCTTTCGCAGGAAATTTTCGATCGCGGTGAGCCAAGCCTGAGGGTCGGTTGGGCTCAGACGCAAGAGCCTTTCGTCCACGATCTCGCGGAACGCGGGAATGTCCGAGGCAAGGACAGGAATTCCCGTGGTCAGCGCTTCGTGGACGGGTAGGCCGAAGCCTTCGGCAAATGACGGCATTAAGAGCGCGCGAGCGCCGGCAAGCAGACGGTGAAGCGCAGGCGTGGTGAGGCCACCTACCTCGATGACATGGGCGCGCAACGCCGGCGAATGCTCCAGGAGTTCGACAAAGGGTCGATATTTCCAGCCCCGCGCGCCGACGAGCACCAATTTTGGTGGCGCTTCGCGGGCGACGAGCTCGCGCCAGACGTTGAGCAGCAGGAGATGATTCTTGCGCGGCTCGATCGTGCCGCAACAGACGAAATAGGGTACGCACTCGCCGCTCTGATCGAGCGGCGCGCTGAAGATCGGCACGCTCGGAACCGGTGCGGCTAGAATCGGCAAATCGGTTCGGTCGAACGCGCGCATGTGATCGTCGAGCGCGGCTTTGACGAGCGCGCTTGCGACAATTACGCCAGCGCCGAGATGCGCGACATTGGCGAGCCGGGCCCTGTGCCGCTGCCGCTCGCCCAGGCGGAAGAATTCCGGATGTTCGATGGGCAGCAAGTCGTGGATGAAAAAGATCGGCTTGAAGTCGCGCCGGGCCTCGAGCCAGCGCCGATAGAGGCCGCTCCATATCGGGAATTGGCTGACGTTGATATAGCGCGCCGGCAGAGTCTTCGCCGAATGGCCGAAAGGCTCGCCCTGTTGGGAAAGCCAGCGCCAAAAGGTGGAGAATTGTCCGGAGCGCCTTCCTTTGATGCGCCACGTCTGCGGCATTGCGCCAGATTCTCCCGCAAGCTGCGCGGCGAGCGCGAGATAGACCGGATCTTGGCGCGGATCCCTGTCTTCCCCCCAATGGGAGCCGATCATCTCGATGGCGCGCGCCGCTGCCGCGGCGTCGAAGAATCGCGGGCCGAGAGGCGTCAAGAGAATCGCAAGCCGATCCACTCGGCCGGGACCAAGGAAATGTTTGGCGAATTCGAAATCGATACGGTCGATGCCGTTCGGCGTCGGATTGAACAGCCGCGTGATCAGCCGCGTGATGTCATAGCAGACGCCGGTCGCGTTCAGGTCTGGCTGTCCTCGCTAGCTCCAGGCACGACGAAATCCGCCACGGTCAGTTGATGATGCCGCCGGCACCGAGATCGAAGAGGATTCCCGAGAAGCCGCGGGCGATCGTGGTCAGCTTGAGCAATTGCGTGCCGACCGCATCCGTGATGACGATGATGTCCTTGTCGTGGACCTGGATCTTCTGCGCGAGGAAATAGCCGTCGGCAGTATTCATGTCCACCCGGTAGACCATGAGGGTGGTCGGGCCGACGAGCGGGACGGATTGCGCAGGCTGGCCGAAATTGGTGACCGCATCGGGCCCGGCGGCGACGGTCTGCAGGATGCTTGCGGCAAGCGGCGTGGGCTCGCGGCGGAACACATAGACGCCGGCCGGATTGCCAGCGACGTCGGTTGGCCCGCCGGCACGCGCCACGGCTTCGGCGAGCGTCACCGTCGGCGTATCGAAATTATATTGCGCCACTCTCGTCGTAGCGCCGAGAACCGTGAAGGTCTTCGGATTGTGGATCGCCACGATTTCATCGTTCGGCTCGATGACGACGTTCTCGTTCGGATCGTTGATGATCGCCTGGAGCGGAACGGTCGCCGCGGTGTGGCGGCGGATGAGGCGGATGTCCATTTCGCTGAGCGGATATTTGACGCCGCCTGCATAATCGATGGCGTCGAGCAGGCGTTCGCCGCGCAGGCTGAGCGGGAAAGGACCGGCCCTGTTGACGTCACCGCCGACGCTCGCCGTATCCGCCACGTTGTTGACGAGCGTTACGACGACCTGTGGATTGCGGGTTTCCTTGGAAAGGCTTTGGGCGATGAAATTGGAAGCCTGCAACGGGGTCTTTCCGGCAACGACGACCGCGCCGGCGAACGGAACGTTGACGGTGCCGTTCGGCTCGATGATCTGCGGCGCGATCGTCGTCGCGCTCGATTGCGGCGGCACATAGGGGGAATTCGAAGGCGTCTGCAACGGCACGGCGGTGGGATTGGAGAAAAGCGACGGGCCGCCGGTCTCGAAAATGGTCAGCGCAACCGAGTCTCCCGGCCGAAGTGCAAGACTGGGTCTGTACCTCAGCCGCTCGAAAATGTCCGGAAAACGTGCTTCCCTGGCCAGCGTGAGGTAGGGTAGCGTCAGCGAATTCACTTTGACTTCGTAGAAGATCCAGTTGGGGTCCCAGCGAGTCTCGATCTGATTGGTCGTCGGTCCGGCGGACGGCAGTTCCGCACACGCAGCCAGCAGCAGGGATGTTGCCAACATCACCCCCAGCGAGACGAGCGTTTCCAGTTTTTTGGTTGCCATCCTGCGCAAATCTTTGCTGCCGAAGCTTTTTCTCGTTGAAACGTTTACGTAGGAGATTGCTGCCACCCTGGAACGATTATGACTTTGCGTTTCTTGAGTCGCAAGGCGACGAAGAACGGATTTGGCTGTGCGTGGCTAAACTGCAACGGAGCACCTCAGCCCCCGCATTGGCGGCAATGTTACCGCTCTCCGGCCGAAGCGGCGCGATCCTTTAGAAAACGCTCGTGCGTGAAAGGAATGAGAATAAACCGCGAAGAGCGCATGTCGCGGCTTGGGAGGAAAGGGCCATCGATGGATGCGAACGAAGCGAGCAAAGAGCGCGTGAACGCGCGGCATCGGCTGATCTATATCCGCCAGAGATTGATCGAGCTGCGTGCCGAACGCGAGCGACTGATCGAGGAGCGGGATCGACTCAAGACCGAAGCCGGCAACTCGGAAGCAAGGGACGACTCGAAAAAGTTCTAGATCGGACTGCGGCCGGAACGTGCTCCGTCTCTGACGCTCTCACGGTCGAACGCGCGGCGCTCAAAGACAGACGGCGGAGCTGAGGGAGCGCCTCGCTGGCAGAGCGCATGAGAAACGAGCATCGCGCACAAGATTCAGTCCTGCTTGCCGATGCCGTAAACGGCAAGCACGATTTGACGCTCGACTTCGCGCGCACGTTGTGTGTCATCCTCGCAGTCGATGATGTGCGAGAGCAGAGCCGATCATTTGCAGATGTAAGCGCAGCCGCACATTGCGCCGAAGACTCTCGTTCGTGTCGATCGATTAATCATCAATCTTAAGTACGCGAAATCGATTCAATAAAGTTGCACTTCTGTCAAAATATTCCGACTGCATTTTGCGCAGCTGCCGCCGAGTTTCCTCCTTGCCAGTGCGGAACAAACTTTGCTAAAAGTTTATCAGTTCCTAAAAAGCTTTTCGGGAATAGAGGCCATTCCCAGAAGCTTTTTCTGAATTCCGTTTGCGGCGTTTTGTTGCGGGGAGTTTAGGTTATGAAGAGTATTGTCTCGGCGCCTCAGAGCAAGATTTCTCCACCCAGGGGAAGAGTGATAGTCTTCGGGGGAGACGGCTTTTGCGGTTGGCCCACGTCCTTATACCTCTCTGATCTTGGATACGAAGTTACTATCGTAGATAATCTTTCTCGAAGAAAAATTGATCTTGATCTCGGAACGGATTCGCTCACTCCCATCGCCTCTATTCGCCAACGCCTCGATAAATGGCAGCAAATCACCGGCAAGACGATCGGCTATCGCAATCTGACATTGGGCGAGGACTTCAACGAGCTCATTGGGCTCTTGTGCGATATCAAGCCGACCGCCGTCGTGCACTTTGCCGAGCAGCGCGCCGCGCCCTATTCGATGAAGTCGGCGGTGACGAAGCGCTACACGGTTCGCAACAATATCTGTGCCACGCATGACCTACTCTGTGCCATTGCGGAAACCGGACTTGACGTCCACCTGGTTCATTTAGGGACAATGGGCGTCTACGGTTACGGCACCGCGGGCCTGGAAATTCCGGAAGGCTATCTGCCGGTCAAGATTCCGACCCCGCAAGGATTGCAGGATCTCGAGATTCTCTATCCCGCCAATCCGGGCAGCGTCTATCACATGACGAAGACGCAAGACGCGCTGCTCTTCTATTACTATGCCAAGAACTACAAGATCCGCTGCACCGATCTCCATCAAGGCATCGTCTGGGGCACGCAGACCGACCAGACGGCACGGCATGAGGATCTCATCAATCGCTTCGATTACGACGGCGATTACGGGACTGTCCTCAACCGCTTTTTGATGCAGGCGGCCATCGGGCATCCGCTGACCGTGCACGGCAGCGGCGGCCAGACGCGCGCTTTCATCCACATTAGAGACACGGTGCGCTGCATCGAGATGGCGATCTCGAACCCGCCAAATCGCGGCGACCGGGTCAGCATCTTCAATCAGATGACGGAAACGCACCGGCTCATCGAACTCGCCAAGCGAATTTCGGAACTGACCGGCGTTCCCTATCAACACGTCCCCAATCCGCGTATCGAGGCCGACGAAAACGAGCTGAAGGTCTGCAACGCACGTTTCAGGGGCCTCGGGTTGAAGCCAACGCTTCTCTCCGAAGGGCTCATGGGAGAGGTCAAAGAGATCGCACAGCGCTATGCGCATCGTTGCGACCTTACGAAAATCCCATGCGTCTCCTCCTGGAGAGTCCCGCCCATGGTGGAGACTCAGGCGGAACAACCAGCGCGTCGGTCCCGGAAGCTGGCCGCCAAAGCGAACGGGAACGGCAAGATGCCGGCCGTTGCCAAAAGCGCGACTCCTCAACAAGTTCCGGGGGCGCGCCTCACCTGAGGCTAGCGACAGATCCGCAGGTCTTCGCCCTGATCCGGAGACCTGCGGATCCGAGCTGTGAGGAGCGCGATGCAAGCCGAAGCGGCATCCCCGTCTGCTGCACGCCACGGCGGATCGCCGCGCTTCGATGTCGTGGTGCCGGTGCATACGCCCGAAGCTGACGTGCGGCGTTGCATCTTGAGTCTCCTCAATGCGAAGACCGCGATCCCGTTCGAGCTCGTCGTGATAGACGATGCGACACCGTTCGAAGATACGCGCCTTCTGTTGCGCGAGCTTGCTGCCCGTGGCCTGATCACCCTGATTTCCAACGGACGAAACCTCGGCTTCGTCGCGAGCGCCAACCGCGGTCTCGTGCTCCACCAAGATCGCGACGTGGTACTTCTGAATGCCGACACCTGCGTTTACGACTTCTGGCTCGATCGGCTCGCCCAAGCTTTGGATCGCAATGAGCGGGCCGGAACCGCGACGCCGCTCTCCAATGCCGCGACGATTTTGAGCTATCCGTTCCCGCTCGTGAACAATGGAATGGATCTCGAGATCGGACCTCGCGCGCTCGACAGGCTCGTTGCGGATCTTGGCTTGTCGCCTGTCGAAATTCCGACCGCAATCGGCTTCTGCATGGCGATCCGGCGCGCGTGCATCGCCGACGTCGGCTTGTTGAACGCGGCACGCTTTGGTCTCGGCTATGGCGAGGAAAACGATTTCTCTCGGCGGGCGGTCAGGCGCGGCTGGACAAATCTCGCGGCAACGAACGTCTTTGTCTGGCATAGGGAAGGCTCCTCCTTCGGCGCGCGGCGCGCCGCGCTGGTCGCGGCCGCGCAGGCGCAAGTCGAAGCCGCGCATCCGGGCTATGCGAAGCTCATTGCCGAGTTCATCGGCCGCGATCCCCTAGAGCCGGTGCGCGAGCGGATCGATCTCGAGCGCATTCGGCGCATGCCCCAGGCGAAAGTCGTCCGACAGTCGAAGGGCAGCGACGACCTGTTCGAAATCGCCTTCGTCTGGGAGAGCTGGTGCCGCCGAACCATAAGAATGATTGCGCGCAGTCCAATTACGCTGCCCAATTTGCCCCTGGTACGCCCGGGTATTCCGATCGATCGGCTCGCTGCCATTCTCGTCATGGCGGGTGTCGAGCGGATCGAGATCCGCGATCGGCCGAGCGCATTCGAACGGCGGCTGAGCAAGGCCGGCGCCTGCGCCTCGATTCCGGTCTCGAGGAAAGCGCCTGCGCGTAAAGGCAATGAAATCAGGCGATCGGCTGAGGTCGGGGTAGGCGCAAGCTGATCCTTCGGCGGCTCGGAACGTGGCGCTCTTGCTGACAGGTTCGAGAGGGGGTAGCTTCTCGCAAAGAGGAGAAGCCGATGCGAATCGTCTTGGCCATAGTGCTATTCTTGGGCTTGGTTGCGCAGGCGGCCGCGCAAGCGCATTTCGCGGCGCGGACAGTTGCGGCGCGCAATGCCAGCTTTCTGCAAGGCATGGGCTTCGGCGTCCCCTCGCTTGCGGGCCAGCAGTTCCTTCCACCGACCGCTATTGGTCCGAGCGGCTTGACCACCCGAATGGGTACGACGGTCGGCAGCACCATCGGAACGCAGACGGGAAGCTATATCGTCGCGCCGACTGGCCAGTAATCGCGGCAGCCTTCGCCAGGCGACTTAAATAGCTCGATAATAGGCGTCTTCGCTCGTCCGCGGCTCGGTCGGCGACACCGAATTATAAAAGGTGATTGCATCCTCGACGTGATTGAAGAGGGTGAGTCTGCCATTATGGAGCACGCCTCCCGACCGGCAGAACCGGCTCGCCAGCCTCGGCTCGCGCGTAGCCAGAATGATTCCGGACGTTCTCTTCCGCATTTCGAGCAAGGCCAGGCATTTTCTCTGAAAGCTCTTGTCGCTCGCGGTGACCTTGTTGTCGAAGAGGTAGAAGTCGAACGGAAGCGCGTACCCGAGTACGACATTCAAGCGCGCCTTGAGATCGGCTTCGAGATGCGCGTTTCTTCGGTCGAGCGCCTTTTCAATTCCCGCGAACTCGACTGCGAAGTCGCGCAGTCTTTTGGGGTCGACCGCATAGCAGACGGCAACGAAATGAATGTATTGCGCGACCGTCATTTTGCCGCCGGCCCCGCCGAATCCGACCGGGAACGAGGCGGAACTCTCGCGGATAATCCTGCCGCTGCTTGGCCTCTTCAGTCCGCACAACAGGCGAAGCAAGGTTGTCTTTCCGCTTCCGGCCCCGCCGAGAATAGCGACGTGATCGCCGGGCCTCAAAACGGCGTTTATCCCGGTGAGAACGCGATAGGGCGGCTTCAGGAGCGAATAGCCCCTATAATCCACATTGACGTTCTCGAGGACGATCATTGGCCATCCTCGAAGTTTCGCGTCGCGCGCTCGACGGCGAGCCCAACCACGAGAGAGCCGAGCGCGAACCATACGAGATAGGCCTTGTCGAGCGTATGGACCGGATAATGAGGATAGATCCCCATGCGAAACCACATGATCGCATGCGACAGCGGATTGAGGTTTAGCCAAAACCGGATGTTCGGCGGCATGAAATCGACGACGAAGATGACTCCCGAGATGAGCATCAAGCCGCGGAACAGCACGATGAGAATCGTCACCCACGCTTTCGTCAAATGGATGATGGCGGCATTCACGAGATTTATGCCGCAGGCGAGAATCGAGACCAGCACGACGGACGTTACGCAGGCCCACGGATCGATAGGGATCGCCAGAGGGCTCACGAAGATTGAAAGCCCCCAGAAAAGGATCACCGTGCCGACCGACATCACGATGAAATCCATGAAACAGAGGATCAGGAAATCATCGAGCGAGTCGCTGCAAGGGAGCCGGTTGGCGCGGTCGACTTCGAAGCTGCGGGTACGTCCTGACACGCGAATGAAATAATAATAGGGAACAATACCCGTCGCGTGGAACAATATTGTGGAGGGCCCGTAGGGAGGCACCCGCAAGAGCACGTAGACGATAAAGCCGAATGCGGCGATAACGCCGACCGGTTCGAGAAACTGCAGGGCGAACGTGAACATGGTCCACTTCGTCCGCCCGTGGCGCCAGATTTCGCGGAGGATCAGAGCGCGGAGCGCGGCAGACCAATTCCGAAAGCCACGCACATAGGCGTTTCGTTCATGTGCACGGGGATCAGTAAAGGTCGAGAGACTCATTGCACAAGAACTGAACTCTTTGCTCAACAAAGTGAGCATCGGCCGAGCCGACGGCAAATCTAATAAAATTCGTAGTCAAGATTTCCGCTAAAGTCAATGAATCGCATTGAATCGCATTGGTAAATTTAACGCGATAGATTGACTAAAAGCCGCACGATGGTATCCTGTTTACTGTTCACGGCCTTCCAACCGAAGTAGTGTAAATAGTTGATCCGGAGTAACGGAAATGGACGCGGAGACGAGTAACGTGCGTAACAACGAAAGTTCGCAAGGCTCCCAGGAAGGCTTGGCGAGCGCCATGGATATGCGCATGCGCAGAGCCCGGCTGAACTATGTGAAGGAGCGGCTGAAAGATCTTCGCATCGAGCGCGAAAGATTGATCCTCGAGAGAGACAATCTAAAGGCGCTGCTCGACGAGGCAGCGCCAGGCTCGAGGTCGGGAAAATCTTCCGACTGAAGATCGCGTTCCACGGTCGGATTAAGCATGAGCGCACCGACCAAGGCCAAGCTTCATAAGGGACTTGACTTGCGGTCGGCCGCCCACCGACAGTAAGAACGCGCATTTTTGGTCGCGATAGGTGAGTTATGGATGCGCGGGTTGAGGAAAACGTTCGCCCGGATCTACTTGCCTATTCGGGCCCCTACGACAGCCTAGCGCGCTACATTTCGGCAAAAGCGACAGCGCGCCCGGCGCGCATGTGCATCCTGACGCAAGACATCTTCGGACCGATCCGCAATGCCGGCGTCGGCACCGCCTTCATGTATGCCGCCGAGATCCTGGCGAAGCGCGGGCACGACGTCACCATCCTCTTCACTCAAGGACGCACGTCGCACAGCGGGCCGATCGAACATTGGATCGAGTTCTATCGCGAGCGAAACATCAAATTCATCTGCGCTGAGAATAAGCCGACGCGCGCGCCGACACCCGCGCTGCAATGGAGCTATCAAGGCTATCGCGCGCTCTTGGAATTTCCGCCGTTCGATATCGTCCACTCCTCCGAATGCGGCGCCAGTCCTTATTACGCGCTGATGGCCAAGCGGAACCTCGGACAGTTTCGCGAGACGATCTTCGCCACGAAAGTGTCCTCGCCGCATTTATGGAACAGGCAGGGGAACGAGACGGCGCTCAACCTCGATACGGGATTGATCATCTGCGCCGCCGAACGCTATTGCGTCGAACAGACCGATTTCGTCATCGCGCCGACGCAGCACATGTTGGATTGGATGACGAGGCACGGATATCGGCTGCCGCGGCATGTTTGCGTCCAACCCAACCCCGTGCCTTTGCCCGCCGACATCGGCGATGCTTGGCAGAAGACCGGCGAGGTGCAGCGCATCAAGGAGCTTGTCTTCTTCGGGCGGCTCGAACCGAGAAAGGGGATATTGGTCTTCGCCGA
This sequence comes from Gemmataceae bacterium, assembly GCA_035653735.1. Classification (GTDB taxonomy): domain Bacteria; phylum Planctomycetota; class Planctomycetia; order Gemmatales; family Gemmataceae; genus JAJPHU01. The sequence goes on along the minus strand of DASRBG010000060.1, from coordinate 21,618 downwards.
GGCGTTGGAGCTTCTCTATCGTGAGGGGAGAAGCAAATGCCGGGTCGTGTTCCTCGGCAAGAAAAACGATGAATTCAATTTCGACGAATTTCTCGCCGGCTTGCAGGCCAAGCTGCCCTTCGAGTTTCGCGCGATCCACAATTACGATGCGGCACAGGCCGTCGCCTTTTTGCGCGAGGGAGGACGGCTGGCCGTCATCCCGTCGCTCATCGATCAAGCTGCTCTTACGGCTTACGAATCGATGCTCCACGGTATCCCGTTCATTGCTGCCGAGACCGGTGGAATTCCGGAGATCATTCATCCCGAAGACAGGGCGCGCGTTCTCTTTCTGCCGCGAGCACAGGCGCTTCATCGGCTTCTCGAGCGATGCCTCAAGTCGGGCGCGGCGCCCGCGCGGCTCTCGTTCGATCCCCGTGAGAATTTTGACGTCTGGGACGAGTTTCATCAGCAGCCAAACCGCGAGATCCTGCTTGGCGACCGACAGGAAGCCGCAGCTCTCTCAGGGGAGGAGAGCGGGGCGGCGGAAGTTCAGTTCGGTGCGGATGCGCCTTATCCGCTGCACGTGGACGAGCTTCTCGAAAAAGCGGAACAGGCGACCAGCACTTACATCATTTTATATTCGAACCTCTTGCGGCTCGAGGATGGAGAAAAGGCGGATCTCGTCGCAACTGCTGCGCGCGGCGGCTTCGATGTGGCCGTGCCGGCCTCGACAACAAAGGACAAGCCGCCTGAGACTTTCGTGAATTTCGAGCCGTCGCGCTGGACGAAGTTGGAGTTCAGTAGAATCGATGTGCCGATCCTCGTCATAAAGCGGGAGGTGCTGATCACGATTCTGAAATATCTGCGGATCAATACCGCCGTATATTTCACGAATCTGGACACGATCATTGCCGTCGCCTGCCAGCAGGAAAATTCGGTGCGGATCCTTCCGATGCCTTATGGCCAATTTGCCGGTCCAACCGCCCGACGCATTACGAGGAGGCAGCGCGCGCGCCAGCTCGAGCATTTGGTGGTCGGCCTGCCGCCCGACCTCGGGAACCTCTTCCGGATCTACGGCGGTCTTCTCGACGAGCGCGCAAGAGTGCTCTCGGTCCAGCCGGTTTTGCGAAATCTTCAGCGTCTCCTCAGAGTGCTCGGCAAGCTTGAAGCGCTTTCCGACGCCACGTCCGGCTCCGACGCCGCAAAGTCGAGAAAGCGAAGGCTCAACATTCCCTGGCGAGGTTGGCGAGGCGACAGCGTGCTTTGGCAGGGCAGAGTGAAGTCGATCGGCAACTGGCTGAATGCACTCATCCGCAGAGGAGGCCGCGATGGCGGATCTGGCAAATCTGAGGATTGAGGGCACGCAAGCGATTGTCGCAATCGCCGAGAAATTCGAAGGGGCCTCGCGCAGGGGCGAACAGAAGGTCACGATCTTCGATCGCAGCAAAGGACAGGAGCTCGAATCCTTCGGCAAAGTTCGGAAGTCGAAGGGCGGCGCCGAGTTTGTTTATCTTCTGCCGGCGGCACTGTTCGATGCAGCCGCGCATGACGTCGAGATGCGCTCGGCTCTGTGGGAAGGGGAACTGCACGCCTCTTTGGTGCCGCGCGACGAACACGGCGCTCCGATCAAGACTGTGCCGGTGGACGAGAGCAAACGAGACGCAAAGAGGATCGCTGGCAGGGTCGAATATTTCGATGGCGAAATCATCAAGGGCTGGGCTTACGATACCCTGCAGGCGAACAACCGGGCGAAGGTGGAGATCTTTATCGACAATGTGAGATTTGCGATCGTTACCGCAGACGAACGGCGGATGGATTTGATCCGGCGCCGGATCGGCGACGGGCGCTGCGGCTTTTTCAAGACGGCGCCCTCGGCCGTGCTCGACGGCAAAAGACACGTCATCGCCTGTATCGCCTCGCCAACCCGCACGTTGCTGGAGGACGGGATCATCGATCTCGATCCCCTCGAATTGCGGAAGTTTGTCATCAAGGAAATCGTCTGGCGCATAAATAAGGTCGAGAGCCTTCTTGAATAAAGGGTTCGCTCAAGGCGGAGCCGCTTCTTGCGCCCATTGGCTGAGAAGATTCTGATAGGCCGGATTGACGACGTCCTCGGAATACCATTCGATCGTCTTGCCGCCGAGCTCCTTGGCGATCTCGATATCCTGCGCCATTTCATCGGCATCGTGGACCGCGACAAAGGTCTGAAATTGGATGTAAGTGTGTGGGTAATGGGAACGGACATAAGCCATGATAGGCCGTATCTGCGCCGGGCCGGTGCCGAAATTCGGCCGCAAGCCTAACGCGCCGAGGCCCATGCCGCGCGCGGCTGCCCAATAGGCAACATCCATGTGAATGGGATTTCCGGTCGCGGGATCGACGTCGAGCGCGACCATGGGATAGATCACCGTCGCGTAAGAGAACTGCGCCTGATAAAAGGCCATCATCTCTTCTTGCCATTGCTTCCAGACGCCGGGCGAAAAACCCCACGCGTTGAGCTGCGCCATGCCATGTTCTCTGTCGCAAGGGCGCCCGCGTCGGCACGGACGCAAATAGAAGCCCTCGCTCCCCAGGCCCACGCCGATCCGAACGTAAAGAAGGTTCTTCCGATAGGGACTCGTTGCGAAATGGCGTGCGACCGCCGCCACATAGGCCTCGAAATCCGCTTTGAATGTTCCGTCGAAATAATCGGGGATCAGACCGCCCGTCGCATTGTCGCAGAAATGCGGGATCCGGCTTAGCTCCCAAGACGGAAGGTTCTGCGGCTTGTTGCAGTCGCGCGGATATTCGTTCGTGTAGCGGATGACAATGACGAAGCTCTTGCCGGCGTTCGACCATGCCGCCGCTTCCGCGTCGGCGGGGGCAAAATTATAGACGCCCTTCTGAACTTCGACCGCCGACCAATCCATCATGATATCGACGCCACCGACGTTCGGGTTTGCCAGGGCCGCCGGGTCGTAGTTGCCGTATCCGGAGACCCTGTCGAAATCGATATTCGCATAGCGGTTGACGACGCCTGGAGAGGTTGCTGAGGTCGGCAGAGGCAGACTGGCCAAGAGAATCGCGAGCAGGCAGGCGAGAGGACTCCCGGCGTTTCGCGGGCTGGCGGCAGATGCTCGTCTCAAACTATTCGCGACCGGGATTTTGTTCATAGACTAGACCTTCCGCAACTCGGCGATCTTCCGAATGATCGCTGGCTCGGCGAGCCGCCAGAATGGCTGTGACCATGCCGGTGCGGGCTCCTGCGCATCTTTTACCGGATAGATCTGTTCGAGAATGGCGGAATTCGGCAAGTGATGAAAATCGGTCCAGGTCTTCAAATTCTCTCCATTGTCGAATGAAGGATGGGGGACCAGAGCGCCATGTCTGAGGGCCCGATCGAGCTTTCTTGCCAGGCTCTCGGCGTGCGGTTCGACGAGAACTTCTGCCTGGTCCTGCGCGGCGACGAGCTCCGGCGTCCCCCCGACATCTGACGCGACGAACGGCAAATGTGCCAAGAGCGCCTCATAGACGGCGATCGAGGAATTTTCGATGAGCGACGGCATGACCGCGAGCCGTCCCTCGGCTTGAAGATAGGTCAAGGCCGCATATCGATCATATGCCAGTTGCAAATTCGGCTTCGGGGACCAGCCAGCCGTGCGTTTGCGCAGCCATTGCACGCTGGGCTCGCCGTCGCGCATGGCCATTCCTTCCTTTCCGAGAAAGGTGGTCGCGGGAAAGCTTCCGGATTTCCTCGCAACGGCTTCGACCGCATCGCAAAACACAGCCAATCCTTTGCGCGGCTCGAGCCTGCCGAAAAATACGAGTTCCGTGACAGGAACGCGCTCGCCGGCGCGCCGTGCGGGGTTCGGCAGAGGCGGCGCCATAACATTCGGCTGGGCGAAGACGCGGCCAGCCGGCATGGCGAAACCTCGCGCCGTCATCCAGGCAAGGAGATGATTGCTGCCGCCGATCACGAGGTCGGCAAGCGCAATCGAGCCGCGCTCGGCTTCGATGATCGACCTGTCCGATGGCGCGATTTTGCGGCCGACGCTCTCAAGCACCCATTCGCGTGGCGAAGACGATTTGACGGCAAAGATCCGATCCGCGAACGCCAGGCGAAGATGTTTGGCGACGAGACTGAAGTAGCCGGCGCCGCGCCATTCGGAAACATGGACGAGATCGTATCTTTCTCCGAGGAGATGGACGAAGAGATTATAGGACGTCTGCAGAGCCGGTTCACCCGCCAAGCCGAAATCGTCTTTGTGCGCCGCGTCCGCCACCGGGACCAATGCGATGTGCTTCTTGGCGTAATGTTCGATCCAGTCGCCGACCGAGCCGTCGTCGACTTCTTCGCCGCGAAGATAAGCGACGGTCACGTCATGACCCTCGCGCGCGAGCAATTCCGCGAGCTCCGCATAGGCCGATCCAATTCCGCCGTTGCGCGAAGGACCGGCAATATCGGGCGTGGCGATGCAGACGGATTTTTTGATGACCTGGCCGGTCTGCCGGATCGTGGAGAGGCGCGGATAAGCGAGGCTCCGAGACGCAGGGGCTGGTCCAGGAGCTAAACGCTCCTTGACCGCAGCAAGCGCGCGAGAGAAGTATTGGCGGCGTCCTTCGCTCAACGGAATTGCCGGAAATATTTTCGGGCCGAGGCGAGCATAAAGATCATTGCACCTGAAATATTTTAGCTCGGCGTCTTTTCTGCGACAACAGATTCGAAATGTAATCTGCAGGTCATGAAAAGAAGCTATTCTCCTCGTTTACTTTAATAGACAGAAGCGGGTTCCCAAGATTTTGAAGCGGTCAGTCCGGTTGTTTCACGCACAATACCTACAATTTGTTGCAGCACACGCATGCTCGCCAAAATATTTGCTGGGCAGCGCAGCCGATCGATGGTAGATTAATAAAATCTTACGGCGCTTTCAAAACGTTAAGGCTGAGTATTTGGCATCCGTCTTGCTCAAATGCTCGTCAAACGGCCGCCGAACCGGACTTCCAGGGGCGGTTGCCGGCCGCGCCGTGTAAAAGTGTCTCTGTACCGGCCCATTTTGGGTCGCTTTGCGTAGAAAGACCGTGACCGACAAAACCGAAGACAGTCCCGTTGAGACTGAAGCCGCAGAAGCGAGCACGGAAACCGTTCAAGCGACTTCGGTCGCGTCGAGCGCGGACGTGCGGCCACGCCGTTTGCCGCGGGTTGAAGATGCCCCGCCCTTCAGTCAAATCGTTCGAGATCGCGCCGCACGACCACAGCAGTCCGCAGCCGATTTCGAGGCGCTGATCAAAAATGCCGGAGCAATTTTCCGGACGTCCGGGATAGACGGCAAAGCCGACGCCGGCGAGTCTCTCCTGAAGGATGGCGAGGGCGCGCGGCCTTTATCTCGCGATCTCCCACGTGCTGCGCCAACGCCCAAGGGCGACGCGCCAGTGCCATCGCCGGTCGATCGGTTGCAGCTTCAGCGCGAGAACCGGCCTGCCGGTTCAAACGCGGCCGTTTCGGAACGTATCTCACCGAACAAGCCTGCCTCTGCCGAGAGACCGGCTCCCGTATTGAGCCAGCCTGCTCCCGTTCCGAGCCAGCCGGATCGTGCGGCGCGTCAAGCTCCCGTCTCGAGCAGACCTGTCCCTCTCCCGATCAAGCCCGCGGCGGCCGAAAAGCCTGCTGCCAGTAAGCCCGCACTCGAAAAGCCTGCGGCCATGCCCGCCATGATCGCAGCCTCGGCGCGCGCGGCGGCTGCGCCGAACGTTCAGGCAGGTGAGAGAGCGAACAAGACGGAAACGTCCGGCGCCGTGGCGGAATATGCGCCGCATTTGCCGAACCTCCTGCCGCCGAGCTTGCCTGCGATCCTCGACGGCCCGGTTCCGTCGCCCGTCGATCATCTGCTTGCCCCGCAAAGTTTGCGTCAGCCGGTCCCGAGCGAAGCCCCAAGTCTTCGGCTCTATTCGGTCGAGCCTGTCGAAGAAGAGGACCTTGCGCCCCCTCCTTATTCGTTGCCCCAGAAAATCAGAGGTCCGTCACGACTCGACGTGATCCTCTTTCTCGTCTGCTTCGTGCTGCCCACGCTGGTCGGTGGCGTCTATTTCGGTTTCATCGCAAGCAAGCAATATGTGTCGGAGTTCCGCTTCAATGTGGTGGACACGAGCGACAGCGCCGCGGGGGTGGGAGGATTAGCTTCGGTGCTCAGCAGCACCGGACTGGGTCCAACGGTGGCTGCCAGCTATTCGGTTGCCGACTACATTACGAGCCCGCAGGCCCTCAAGGATGTAGAGAAGAAGATTCCGCTTCGCCAATATTTCACGACCAAGGAAGCCGATTGGTGGGCAAGACTCAATCCTTCCGCCTCAGAAGAGAAGTTCCTCTACTACTGGCAGAAGATGGTCTATTCCGATTATGACCCGGTAACGGGAATAGCGAACGCCTCCGTGCGCGCCTTTGATCCGACCGCGGCGTATACGATCAGCCGGACGCTGCTTTCGAACGCTGAAGCGCTGGTCAACGAAATGCAAGCGCGCCGCTACAACGACGCGGTTCGTTTTGCCCAGCTCGAAGTCGATCGCGCAAACGCCAAGCTGACGGATCTGCGCAAGCAAATGCTCGCCCTGCGCGACAAGACCGGAGTGGTCGAGCCCGGCAATAGTGCCGTTGCGGAGAACATTCAACTCGCGACCAATCTGCGCCTCTCCCTTGTCCAGCTGCAAGGCCAGCTCGCCTCGATCAAAATGGGCAATCCGCAGTCGCCTCTCATCCCGCCGCTCAACGACCGCATCAAAGGAGCGCAGGATCAGCTGGATAAAGTGGACGAAGAGATCAGCACCCAGGGCGGGTCCGCAGAACTTTCGAAAATCGTCGGGATGTTCGAGGATTTGAACGCGCGGGAATCGCTCGCGCTCCAGGAGCTCACCGGCGACTTGAACAACCTCATTCAGGCGCGTGCCGCTGCGGACGCTCAGCACATCTATCTTATGACCTATGTGAAGCCGACGATGCCGACGAGCTCGACCTATCCGAACCGGCCAATGGCGATCGCGCTCGTCGTATTGATCGCCTTCGGAGTTTGGTGCTTTGCGAAGCTTTGCGCCATCGTCATTCGCAGTCATGCCGCGTAGGTAATGTCGATGATCTCTCTGCGTAATCTCACTCAGTCCTTTCCCAAAGCGGGACTCGGACGCCCGGTTCTCGACAATATAACCGCGGACATTCCGACCAATCGGCGCTTCGGCATTCTCGGTGGGGAAGCTGCCGGGAAGACGACGCTGATGCGATTGCTGGCGGGTTTCGACAAGCCGAAGAACGGTACGATCGCGCGCTATGCGCGTCTGTCCTTCCCCATCGCTTATGAGGGCGTTTTCAAGCGGCACCTATCGCCACAGGATAACCTTGCTCAATTCACGCACGCCTATGGTCAGCAGATCGAAGAAATCTCCGCTTTCGTCCGCTCCGTGACTGACATGGACTCCATGTTCGAAACGCCGCTGGCCAAGCTGCCGCAGGAACTCCAGCGCCGCTTCGTCTTTGCGGCAAGCTACGCTCTGCCTTTCGATTGCTATCTGATCGATGAGCGGTTTGCGGGCGGTCCGGCGGACGACGATTTCAAGCCGAAGTGCACGGCCATGCTGCAGGCGCGTGCGGCCTCATCCGGCATCATCCTCGCCAGCCGGCGTCCGCATATCGTGCAACGGTTCTGCGATAAAGCCGCGGTTCTGGAGAACGGGCGTTTGACCCTCTACGACGATGTCGCAACTGCCATTGACGCGTTCAAAGAGGTTCGCGCGCGCAAGTTCGAAATGGACCATCGCAGCGAGCTCGCCTAGAGCGGGATGCGAAAAATTGGACACCGGTTTTTCGCGTCCCGCTCTCAAATTTTAGAATCGATCACGTTCATGCTTTGGGTCGACTCGGTCCAAAAGCATCGTGATCCAGTCGCCAAAAATCTCTCCGCAAAAGGGAACGGGGGCATGATGCGCGTGACTTCGCTGGTCTTTGTCGGCTTGATGCTTGTGCTGCAACCTGCCTTGGCGCAGGCTCAGAACAATGGTCCGCCGCCCAATTCTGGAACGAATGCTGCGCCCAATGGGGGAGAGCCGTCCGCTGAGCCGGAGGGCGGGCAGGGAGGCGAAACTGGCGCACCCGAAGCGGGAGGCGGGGTCGAGACTGGATCCAAATGGCAGTCCTGCCGCGAGGAAGGAAGGGGGAAAGGGCTGAGGGGCTGGGATCTTGTCGACTATGCGCAAATCTGCGCGGCGCAGGCACGGCTCGATTGCATCAAAGACGCCGTGGCGAAGAAAATTCGTGGTCCCGGGCGCAAGGATTACATCAAGACCTGCATGGGAACGAAGTAGCCGGGCAGATTTGTCGAACGCCGTCGGTTCGATCGATCCGCCGCTCCGAGCAGTTTACGAGCAATTCAGAAGAGATCGATGACTGAGTTCTGTGCGACGCGCGTCGCCAAAGCGGGAACATAACGCCCCCTATAAGCCTTGAAGACGAGCGCGCGGGCGCCGGCCTGTTCGAGCTTCTGCGGATTATCGGCATTGGCACGTTCGTCGCGCCGATAAAGGACCGCCGGTTCTTGCAGGACACCGATGGTAAGCCCCGCGGCTTGCATTCTTGCCAGCGTCATCCAGTCGAAACAGGGACATGCGCCGGCCTCGGCTGCAAAGCCGCCCGCAGCGATGAACTTATCGCGATCCAAACACATCGCGGTATCGCCGAAGAAATTGAAGAAAAGCCCCGCAGTATGTGCCTGTCCGATGAATGTGGTGAGAGCCGCAGGCGCACTTGGGGCGTCTCCTGCGTGGTCGAAAACGAGGAGCGAGGAAACGACGATGTCGAAGGCGCCCCGCTGCAGGGCTCGGCAGAGGCGCGCGACGCCATCTTGGACGAAGAGATTGTCGTCGTCGCAAAGAAGGATCGTTCGGTGCCGCGCAGCACCAATCCCTGTCATGAGAGCGCGAGATTGGTCGAGCGGGGCATCGAGGAGGATCTGACGAATTCGATTTGCGGCGAGCGCACCGAGCTTTGCGCGATGTTCGGGCGTGCTCGCATTATCGACAATCACGATCTCGACCGGCTGACCGTCGATTTCGGATGGAATGCTCTCGATCAGATGAGACAAGAGATGCGAGCGGTTGCGATGCACGATGCAAATGCTCGCACCTTCTCTTGCGACGGCTGTAGCCGGCCGGGAGGGCGGCGCTTCATTGATCTGCTCCAGAAATCGCGCGAGCAGCGTCCAATCGACCGCTTCGCGCGGTCGCTCGAGCCTTCCATGCACAATGGCGCGCTCGAGATCTTTCTTCAGGTCGTCCGCGAGGTCGAAGCTCGGTGCGTCAAGTCGATATGAAAGGCACCTCGGAGGGGAGGGCGAGCGGCCGAGGCCGCTGCCATCGGTCTCGAACAGGACTGCGAGCCGCCCGGGCCTATTTACATAGTCGAACGCCGTCTTGCGGCAGCGCTCATCGCGAAGCTGAAAGCGAAAATTCCAACGAAGGGCGCGCAGGCCCGCCCAATTGCGATTGAGCCCGCCGCTGTCGTCGATGGGTCCCAGAAAGGTGATGGTTTGCGACTTGAGCAAGCCCTGGCGCGCAAGATCTTCGATTGCTTGAATGAAGGTGAGGGCGCCGTCTGCGCGTCTGAACGGCGCGAGATAGACGATTTCAGAAATCGGCTCTGAACTTGCGTTGGGCGCAGCGAGAGCAACCAACCCCGGCAGGCTCGTCACCGGATCTGCCCTACCGGAGTCGGTGAGCGCGCCGACGGCTTGGGCGTCATCGAATCTCAAAGCAATGACATGATCGGCAAGCCGGACGCAGATCCGCTCGAGGCCATCGGCGACTGCCAGGGAGAGGTCGCCGCGGTCGGCGCCGAGCTCGGCCTGTTTCAGACTTGTCCCATCGGCAAGCAAGACGACGCGCGTATCGCCGAAGGCTTCGCCGCAAGCGCGCGCCATCAGGAGTCCAGCAGAGACGCCCCCGCGCAGGGGAGCAACGAGACAATCGAGCCGGAAGCGTCGCGCGGTGGATTGGGCGCGATAGCTCGCAATCAGCGGATCGATGTCGGCGCGGCGCGTGCTGCTGGCAAGGACAGGCAGGGCCGGCCCTTGGAGTTCGCAAAGCTCAATGGCTGGAGATGGGCAAAAATATTCGGGCAATTTAGCCCGGGCTTGGAAGAGCACAACTTCATGACCCGCCTCGGCGAGGGCGGCGGCAAGCTGCGCAAAGCGATGTAGATCTCGGTCCCAGGCGGAGGCGACGCAATCGTCGAGGAGGCCAATGCGCAAGGGCCGCATTACGTGAGCTTCGCGAGAATGACGCCTCTCCGGGAGTCGATCAGCGTCAGCGGCCTTGGGCCGGACTCGATTTGGGCAAGAAAGCCGTGCAGTCCATCGCCTGTCGCATCGTCGCGAAAGCGCGTTGCGCGGAGCTCGAGATCACGCGAGAAGCCATTCGAGATCGTGAGCTCGACGCGGCGCGTCGGCTCGCTTCTATCGAGGGCCCAGCCGGAAATGCAGCCCCTTCGCCAGCCAGGATCTATTTTGAGAATGATCGAGCCGACCTCGCGCATGCGACCTCTGCGCCAGGCGCGGGGTGTCCGCGGCCCGGCAAGTCTGACCTCTGCACCTGCCGTCGTCACGGCAAAGATCGCAAGGCGGCGATCGATCCCGTTTCTGAGCTTGGATAGCGGCACGGCGAAGCCGTGATATCCCGACATGCCGTAAGCGCGCTGGACATCCAATCTGAAGAGATCGGCGGTCGCGATGTGAATGTCGGCGCCGTCGACAAGCTTGACGCGCATCGGGATGTCGCTATCGGGCGAAAGGCACCAGCCCCGCAGGAATCCGCGCGTCGAGCCATCGACCCAGCCGCAAACCCGATCTTCGTGAGACAGCCGTGCGCGCGCCATTATGCGGCATGCTCCTCATTATCGCACCCGCACTGGGCGAGATAAATCGCTTTTAAATCATAACCTTACCGTTCGCAATCGAAGTCACGAGCTTTCTAACCGTTTGAACTTCAAGGCGGAATGCCCGATAAGCTCTCATTCGGAGAAGGGCGCGACGTGCGGCGAAGGGCTCGGGCGGTATGCCGGCGAGGTTCATCAAGCACCATTTGCTCTTGGAGGAGCAGACGTGGCGTTCGGCGCTGGGCTATATACTGCTCGCCGCGGCCGAAATCGCGGAAATAAGCATTTTCAGTCCTCCCGCCGCGGGCGTCGGTCCGATATTGCGCATGGCCCTCGCTCGCGCTTTAGGGCGGCGCCTTGCGACGATCGACTCTTTCTTCGACCAGGCATTTTATCTGCGGCAATTGCGTTCGTGGCGGCGCAAACGCGCGGCACGCAATCCCAAGCTCCATTACGCATTGATCGGCAGGTTCAAGCAATTTTCGCCGCACCCCAACTTCGACCCGCTTTATTACAATCGTGCTGCTTCGCGCCCTGAACGTCTGAGCGATCCGCTCGTCCGTTACGTGCGCGGCGGACGTCCGGGCGAGGATTTGAACGAATGTATGGAACTGCGCCGCGCTCTCGCGCATGAAGCAAGGCCGGATGCGCGAGGCGTGCTGGTTTTCAGCCACGCCCGGGGAGGTGGAAGTTCGCGCCTGCTCCTGGACGTGGAGCGCAAGCTTGCGGCACAAGGTCTTCGGATCCTGCAAGTGCGGCCGATTCCGAAATCGCGATCGCTTGTCGCGATCGAAGATTTGACCGTCTCGTCTCCAGGTGCGCCGCCCGTTTTCGATCTCGCGACCGAGCAAGAGACCTTAAGCGCTTATCTTTCGAGCTGGGACATCGAACGGATCATCGTCAATCACGTCGTCGATCGCGATCGCGATTTCGACCGATTCATTCCGCAGCTCGCGCGCCGGTTCGGCTGCCCTTACGACGTCATCCTGCACGATTACTTTTCCGTTTGTCCGCGCATCAATCTTGTCGATGCATATGGACGCTATTGCGCGATAGCACCGCCTGGCGATTGCGTTTCTTGCCTTCGAATGGGCGGTTCGGAAGCGCTCTCCGCATCTAACTCCAACCCGGAGGCATGGCGCGATCGTTGGCGCAAATTTCTTGCCGGCGCATCGCGAGTCATTGCTCCCAGTCACGATCTTGCGACGCGGATTGCCGCGCATATCGGGCGCACGCCCGAAATCATGGAACCCGAAGACGAAAAAGCCTATCCGCCGATCAGGGCGCCTCGTCTCAAAGGAGACGAGAACCTCAAGATTCTGGTGCTCGGCAGCCTGTCCGTGCCGAAAGGACTATGGGTCGTCTCATCGCTCGGACGCGAACTTCATCGGATGAAGGCGCCCGTGTCGATCAGCGTTTTCGGATCCTCGGCGCAATCGAGCCTGTTGCGCCAGCCGCAGATCCTGTTCAAAGGACCTTATCTCCCGGAAGATTTGAGCAAGCTGATCGCGGCGGAGGCGCCCCATGCGCTCTTCTTTCCATCGATTTGGCCCGAGACGTGGTCCTTCGTTCTGTCCGAGGCTTTTGCCCACGGGCTTCACGTCATGGCTTTCGACATCGGCGCGCCGGCGGCGAGGCTACGACGTCTCGGGCTCGGCGAATTGCTGCCGCGCGAATGGATCGATGATCCGCGCGCGCTCGCGCAATATTTGGCGCTATGCAGAAAGAAATGGCTTGGCGCGTCGTGAGATGCGCCGCCTATGCGGCAGCGTTCGAGACGCGCTTTCCGGTAACTATCTTCGGATTCAAAGACGAGCGCTATTTTGCGAATGCATGGGAAAATCGTATCATTTATCGAGAGATTTACTTCTAATACTTGAAAATCGGGCCTCGATCCCGGCGAGGTCGACGCAAGCCCGAGGAGGCGAAGCTTGTGAGCGAATTCAGAGCAGGCCACCACGCCTTCTTGTGGAACTTGGAAAAACGCATACTGCCAGACATAGCCAAACATCTTCCTCGATGGGTCACGCCGGATACGCTCACCGTGTTTGGGCTGGTCGGCGCACTGTTCGTGTTCGTCGGCTATGTTGCGAGCAATCTCGCGCCTGCGTTTCTCGGGCTCGCTTGCCTCGGACTTGTCATGAACTGGTTCGGAGATTCGCTCGATGGAACGCTTGCGCGTGTCCGCAATCAAGAGAGCCCGCGCTATGGATTTTTCGTCGACCACACGGCCGATCTGATCACGCAAATTCTTGTCGGCTTGGGCTTGGGCCTCTCGCGCTATATCGAACTGCCCTACGCGCTGCTCTTGCTGACTGCCTACCTCGCTTTCGTCGGACATACATTTATCCGCGCACACGTGTTCAAGACGGTTCAGATCGCCTATTACTCGGTCGGGCCGACCGAGACGCGCTTGGCGTTGATTATCGCGAATCTGATTCTGTTTTTTCTTCCTGGACTCGTGTTGGCGCGACCGGTCAGCGGCCTTCCCGTCACCGTTGCCGATTTCGTCTGTCTGGCAATTGCGATCTTTTCGTTCGGCGCCTTGCTCTTTCATATTTATCAGGACTGGCAGGCTCTGCTTAAAGAGGAGAGCCTGGCTCTGCGCTCGAAATAGGCGGCGTCGTAGTTTCTGGGCCGAAGCCGGCGCTGTCTCGATTGCGCGACGGCCTGATCCGACAAGGGCATTTAAATTGGGGGAGGAATTATGAGACTTGCAGAAAAGGTCTTTGCCACTGGCGCGGCAGCAATGGCGCTCGCTCTCCTCGCCTCTGCGGCCGGCGCGCAACAAGCGCTCCCGCCCGCTTCGGGCGTTGTCTGCGCCACAATGCCTGCCGCTTCCCTGCCGGTACCGCCCAACGGGTGTATCTGGGCCGGGAGAGCGTTCAGCAACGGAGCCGAATTCTGCTTTGCTCCGAAGGTGGAAGTGACGTGCAACGACGGCAAGTGGGCATATGGGGCGCTTCCGTCCTGCGATAGTGCCGCGCCGCTCGACACCAGATAGGGACGGCAGCGTCGCGGGCGAGCGCGTGAATTTACGTCGTTGTGGGATCGTGTTTGCCCATGCTCGGTCCGCGAAGGAATTCCGCAGACACGCCTTTAGGACAATCGGCGCAATGCCGCGCGCAGTCCGGCTTCCCTTTTATTCAACGCCGCGACGACCGCCTGAATCTCGGCTTCCTTTTTGTCCAACGCATCGGCCAGCTTCTCGAAAAAGCGATCCTCCAAATCGGTGCCTTCGATCTGCTTGCGAATGGCGTAAGCTTCCGCGCGCATCTCTTGGATGCGCTCAAGAATTGCTTCGTATATTACTTTCTGCGGGCCCATCCGCCGGTCTTCCGTGCAATCGGGCAAGCATAGCGAGAAATTGGATTTTATGGAGATCGTATCAATTATTGATTTATTTTAACTAATCTTGCGGCCTTTGGCTATTGTTTGGCCGTATGTAGATCAGGCGGGCCATGATTTTCGCTTCCGAATGGAATCTTGAAGGGAATTATACCTTTGACGCAGGTGTTAGCGATGCGTTTTGATAAAGCCTTTCGCTATCCAAATGTGCATCCGAGTGTCGGGTTTGGCCTGCGCAATCATATATTCTGATTCAATTAGGTCGAGCGCCTTTTCCATTCGATCGGCGGCTTGGGGCTCGCCGCAGCACAACCAAATGCGGCTCAATCTGCGGAATCGGGCACGTTGCCCATGCGGCACTCGGGGCGCGATCTTCTCAAAGTCTCCATCGAAGCTAACAAGTATAGCCTCAAGTTCCTCTGATACTGTCGCCACAAGCGGATCGACACCGCCCGGTGGAATATAATCTCGAATGAATTGAACCTCATGCGCATGCGAATTCAGCATGTCTGCCACCGCCTGGGGCACATTTTCATCGAGCATGAATCGCATCGGCCATAATTATGGCCAATTACGCGCGTCGCGCGAGTCCTTCTTCGTACGCAAGCGCTCCCTGCACATCTTCGGCAGTGAGGGTGGGATATTCGCGAACAATTTGCTCGATACTATATCCAGCCTCGTGGAAGCGCCTTATGGCGGCTGTCGGGATGCGAGTCCCCGCTATTACCGGCGTGTTGTGTATGACATGCTTATGCCGCTCGACGCGCCCGAGCTGGTCAGTCCCACGCTTGCGAAGCTCCTGGACGCGCTTCTCAACGTCCTTGATCACGTCGATTATTGGAAGCATTGCGAGCTGGCCATCCCGCACTGATTCTACATCGGAAGTTCCCGGCGGCTGGAAATGAACGTGCCCTTTGACGACATAAAGATTGAGTTCCGCCCAGTTGTTGTACCCGCGCTTTACCAGTTCCTCTGCCGCACCTTGGAGCGACTTTAGGGATGCGCGATAATCCTTCATAAGGACAGCGATGGTGCGAAGCCCAACTACGTCCTTGAAGGAATAAACACGGCTGTAAGGAGCGAAGCGGTCCTCGTATGCGAATCGCGGCGTAAAAAACCCAAGCCTGTCCCATGACCGGAGCTGCCATTTGGTCAGACCGGTGAGACGAGAAACGTGTTCATCACTAAACACTTGATGAACAGTGGCTGTCATTAACGCCATCCTTCGGGCCGGCCAATGAGACCAACCTCGGCTATGATATAGTGGATATGCTTACGTTATCCAACGCTTTAAAAAGCGGTCGGTTGCGCGAATTTATCGCACAAGAAGAAGCGCGCGGCATCGGCAATCAACCGCGCCGACCTAGATCGCGCGGTTGAGGCCGTAGTCAAAGCGCCGCAATCGAAAGGTTGAACATCGCGTTCGCCATCGCCCGGTGATTCGACCGGAAAGAGAACTCGCCAAGGTAGCGGGTCGCGTGCTTCGCGCTGAAATGGATATGCGTTGAGGCTACCGACTTTTTGGACAGCTTCCAGAAGCTTTCGACGCGGTTCGTATTGTGGATAGCGTCGTAGCGATAGTCGTAATAGCTCCACTCGTTATCGCCGTGCCGGACGGTCCCGTGCTTGTAGCCGTCGCCGTCCTGTAAACCATAGCTCATCAGCTCATCGGTCGAGACAATCGAACCCGGCTCAACATTCTTGAGCACCACGCAGCGAAGCGTTGCCTTCTTGACGTTCGGGATCACTTCGGCCGCGATGCGGCCGCCGCGCTCGGCGGGGCCCATAACAATCGTCTTGCCTTCGGCGCCGCGCCCGCGTCACCGAGATTGCGGTAGGCAAACATAGACTGCGCGAGGCGGCGCATCTGCCCTGGCGGGCATTTTCGCGGCCGCTGCTTTGCACTCTTGAAGGCTTGCGTACATGCCCGAATTTGTCGGCTCGCACGCATTCATCTGCGGATGCCCGATCAGCGCGGTGCAAAAGAAAATTGCGTAGATCATCTGCGGCCACCCTGCGACGAGGGGCGTGCGATGTGCGGCAATGGGCGCCAGGTGCGGGACCAACGCGCGGGCCGCCCGACAGGCCCTGACTGCGAGAATCATATCGCTGGTGCCCAGGGGCGGAATCGAACCACCGACACGCGGATTTTCAGTCCGCTGCTCTACCAACTGAGCTACCTGGGCGACAGAAGCGGGTTTTATAGGGAGGGGCGCCGGCCTTGTCCAGGGCGCTGCATTGCCTCGCGTTCTTGCCGGAAGGGAGCCACAAAGCTATAAGCCGCCGCGAATTCCTGAAACAGCGAAGGCCCATGGCGATCGAACGGACTTTCTCCATTCTGAAACCGGACGCAACGCGCCGTAACCTCACCGGCGCGATCAACGCTCTGATCGAGGCAGCAGGCCTCAGGATCGTCGCGCAAAAGCGCGTTCTCATGACGCGCGCGCAGGCCGAGACTTTTTACGCGGTCCATAAGGCGCGGCCCTTTTTCGGCGAGCTCGTCGAGACCATGACCTCGGGGCCGGTCGTCGTGCAGGTGCTCGAAGGCGAGGACGCGATCCGCAAATATCGCGACGTGCTCGGCGCCACGGATCCAGCCAAGGCGGCGGACGGCACGGTGCGCAAGAAATTCGCCCTTTCGGTCGGCGAGAATTCAGCGCACGGGTCGGATGGGCCGGAGACCGCCGCGGTCGAGATCGCGCAATTCTTCGCCGGCAACGAGATCGTCGGCTGAGAAAGCTTGAAGGGTTGGGCCGATGCTGAGAACGGCCCTATTCCGGCCGGACTTTCATGTTGGCTTGCCCCGGGATCGAGGCCGGACGGAGCTTTATGAGCCTGAGACGCGCAATTTTCTTCGGCCTTGCCGGCGCTCTTGCCGCGTGCCCGCTCGATCACGCGGCGGCCGATAAGATCAAACACGCTGTCGCCGTTTTTTCGGGGCTCGACAAGATCACCGGGCGCATCATTTCCTTTGAAGTCGGCACCAACGAAACAGTGCAATTCGGCTCGCTGCAGATTACCGAACGCGTCTGCTATACGCGTCCGCCCACGGAGGCGCCGCAGACCGATACGTTTGTCGAAGTCGACGAGCTTGCCCCCGACAAGACGACCAAGCGGATCTTCACAGGCTGGATGTTCGCGGCCAGTCCCGGCCTGCACGCGCTCGATCATCCGGTCTATGACATCTGGCTGACCGGCTGCAAAGGCACGGAGGAAGTGATCGCCTCGCCGCCGTCGACGGCCGAGGCCGAGCCTCAGCAGCACCCGCAGGGTCCCGCCCAACAAAATTCGCCACAGCAGACGCCACCGCAGCAAGCGGCTGCTCCGCAGCAACAAGCCCCGCAACAGGCGGCGGCGCCGCCGCAACCGAGGCCGAGGCGCGCGAGCGCCCAGGCGCAAAGCGCGCCTTTGAGCGCGCCGATCGAGGTCGGGCCGCCGCCCGGCTTCGTTCCGCCGGATTCGGAACCTGCACCGGACGCTCAGCAGCTCCCGCCGCCGGCTATGGTCCCGGCTGACGGCGGCAATGGCGGCAACGGCGGGTTCTGAGAACGAGGCTAGACTAAACGGCGGCTAAACGGCGCCGCGGTCCATGCGCGGCAAGGCATCCAAGGCCTCCCGCCCCGAAACCGCCCGCCCTTTTGGCCAGATCCAGAAATCGGCGGTCCGGCTGACCGCGTCGGTCAGCATCATGCGGTAGCGCTCCTTCGAGACTTCGATGGCGCCCAGGCTTTCGAGATGCGGCGTGACGAATTGCGTGTCGAGCAGGCGAAAACCGCCGGCGGCGAGCCGGGCGGCAAGATGGATCAGCGCCACTTTCGAGGCATCGGTCTGCCGGTGGAACATGCTTTCGCCGAAGAAGGCGGCGCCTAGCGCCACCCCGTAAAGCCCGCCGGCGAGTCGACCTTCGCACCAAGCCTCGACCGTGTGGACCTTCCCCTGGTCGAAAAGCTGCCGGTAGAGGCGCTTGATCCGCTGGTTGATCCAGGTCTTCTCCCGCCCGGCGGCAACGCTTGCGCAGGCATCGATCACCGCGTCGAAATCGCAGTCGACACGGATCTCGAACCGGTCCGAGCGGATCGTCTTGGCCAAGCGGCGCGAGACGATCATTCCATCGAGTGGAAAGACGCCGCGCGACTCGGGATCGATCCAGAATAGGTTCTGGTCCTCGGCACTCTCCGCCATGGGGAAGAGGCCGATCGAATAGGCCCGAAGCAGTATGTCCGGCGTGATCTCGAAATCGTCGCGCGGCCGCGTCATAGAAGGAACATGGGTTTTAGCCCCGCCGCTCGTCAAGCGTGCCGGGGCCTCACTGAGCCTGCCTTCCTCAGCAAAATCTGAGCGGAATGCGGTTTTCGAGCCGACTCGTATCCGCCCTCAATTGCTCAGCTTCGCTCCATGCCGCCGCTCGCCAGATATTTTTCCAGCCAATGAATGTCATAAAGGCCGTTCTGGATGTCTGGTTCGCGGATGAGCGCCCGGAAGAGCGGCAGGGTCGTGTCGATCCCATCGACAATGAATTCGTCGAGCGCGCGGCGCAGGCGCAACAAGGCCTCGTTGCGCGTGCGTCCGTGGACGATCAATTTGCCGACGAGCGAATCGTAATAGGGCGGGATCGAATAGCCGGCATAGGCTGCGCTATCGACGCGCACGCCGAGGCCGCCGGGCGGATGATAATAATTGATCTTGCCCGGCGAGGGTTGGAAGGTCATCGGATTTTCGGCGTTGATCCGGCATTCGATCGCGTGTCCGAAGAGCTGGACGTCGGATTGGGCAATGCTCAGCGGCGAGCCGGCCGCGATCTTGATCTGCTCGTTCAGGAGATCGAATCCGGTGACCATTTCCGTGACCGGATGTTCGACCTGGATCCGCGTGTTCATTTCGATGAAATAGAAGTTGCCGTCATCGTAGAGGAATTCGATTGTGCCCACGCTCTTATATTTCAATTCACGCATGGCGGCGGCGCAGATCTCGCCGATGCGGAGGCGCTGCGCGGCATTGAGTGCGGGGGAGGGGCTTTCCTCCAGAAGCTTCTGGTGGCGGCGCTGCAGCGAGCAATCGCGCTCGCCGAGGTGAATGGCATGGCCTTCGCCATCGCCGAGGACCTGAACCTCGATGTGGCGCGGATTGTCCAGGAACTTCTCAAGATAGACCGAATCGTCGCCGAAGGCGGCCTTAGCCTCGCGGCGTGCAGTGGCGAGCGCGTTCATCAAGTCTTTCGGATCGCGGGCGACCTTCATGCCGCGCCCGCCGCCGCCCGCCGCGGCCTTGATCAAGACGGGAAAGCCGATCCCCTCGGCGATTTTCAACGCATTGTTTTGATCGACCGGACCGTCGGAACCCGGAACGCACGGGATGTTGAGGCGTTTCGCGGTCCGCTTGGCTTCGATCTTGTCGCCCATGAGGCGGATATGTTCGGGGCTCGGACCGATGAAGCCGATCTGATGTTCGGCGAGAATCTCGGCAAAGCGCGCATTCTCCGCCAGGAAGCCATAGCCCGGGTGGACGGCCTCGGCGCCGGTGATCTCGCAAGCCGAGAGCAGGGCCGGGATGTTGAGATAGGATTCGCGCGCCGGCGGGGGACCGATGCAGACCGATTCATCGGCGAGCTTCACATGCATCGCCTCGGCATCGGCAGTCGAATGAACGGCGACCGTCGCGATCCCCAGTTCCTTCGCAGCGCGCAGGATTCGCAGGGCGATTTCACCGCGGTTGGCAATGAGGATCTTGTCGAACATGGGCGTCAATCAGAGAGCCGCGAAAGCTTATTCGATAACGACGAGCGGCTGATCGAATTCCACGGGTTGTGCGTCTTCCACCAAAATCGCAGTCACCGTCCCTGCGCGCGGAGCGACGATCTCGTTGAATGTCTTCATTGCCTCGATCAGCAGGATCTTGTCGCCGGGCTTGACTTGCGAGCCGATGGTCACGAAGGGCGGCGTATCGGGTGCCGGCCGCAAATAGACCGTGCCGACCATGGGCGATTTGACTGCACCTGGATGGGCCGCAGCCGCGTCTGGCCAGGGCAGTACCGGCGGCGGAGAGACGGGCTGAGGAGCCGCCGCGACTGGCGCAGGCGCGCCGCCCTGGCGCGTCACCCGGATTTTGAGTTCGCCCTGGCTGACCTCGATTTCGCTGAGATCGAGCCGGTTTGCGATTTCTCCAAGCTTTTCCACAAGGTGCGGATCAATCGGCGCCGGCACCGGTTTCTTTTCGGTCATTGCCTCAACTTTCGGGCTTTGTTGCAGCGAGCAGAGCCTGAAGCGCAAGATCGTAAGATGCCGCGCCGAATCCGAGAATTACCCCCTGGGCGACTGAGGATATGTGCGAGTGATGGCGAAATCTCTCGCGCGCATGGATGTTCGAGAGATGCACTTCGATCACCCGCGCGTTCGATCCCTTGATCGCATCGGCGAGCGCGATCGAGGTGTGTGAATAAGCGCCCGCATTGAGAATGACCGGCTCACCGGCGCGGCCGGCGTCCTGGATCCAGCTAACGAGATCGCCTTCGTGGTTCGATTGGCGAAAATGCAAGCTTACGCCCTGCGCCTCGCAGGTCTTCGCCAAGCGCGCCTCGATCATCGCCAACGTCTCGTGCCCGTAGACGGAAGGTTCGCGCGTGCCGAGGAGATTGAGATTTGGTCCGTTGAGAACGTGGACGGCCTTGATCATCGAGGAGACCGGAGGATGGGATCTCGGCATCCTTAGCCGGCTTCATGCGGCAAAGAAAGCCGGAGCTTTCTTTGCGCTAGGGCGCGCCAGGTCTCAGGCGAACAGGTCAAGAACAAATGGACTTGCCGCATTTCCTGACGTTGTCGAGTTTGGACTTCAAGGCGTCATAGCCGATCGCACCGACGACAACCTCGTCGCCGACGACATAGGAAGGCGTGCCATTGAGCGCGAGCTCGCGGCCGATCCGGTCGGATTCGTCTAGCCCTTCCTTGACGGTGGGCGCTTCCATGTCTTTGGCGAGTTTGTTCATGTCGGCGCCGAGCGATTGAGCGACCGAGAGCGCCTGCGTTTTACCGACGGGTCCCCGCGAGCTCAGGAGCTTCTGATGGAACTCCCAGAACTTCTCGCCCTTGAACTGATTGCGAACCGCCGCGGCGACTTGGGCCGCTTCGACCGATGCATCGGAAAGGATCGGATAATCGCGCAGGATGACGCGCAGGTCCGGCTCTTCCTTTATGAGACGGCCGATATCGGGCAGCATCTTTTTGCAATAGCCGCAGTTGTAATCGAAAAATTCGACGAGCGTCACTTTCCCGTTCTGGTTGCCGACGACCGATTGATAGGGCGAGGTATAGAGCGGGCTTTGCGCATCGCTGACGATCTTGTCGCGTGCCTGGGCTTCCGCGGCCTTTTCGCGATTTTCGAGCTCATTGATGGCGTCGCGCAAAACCTCGGGG
>DASRBG010000059.1:0-57520 GCA_035653735.1 Gemmataceae bacterium | reverse complement strand
ACCTCTGTTCTGGCACGGTCTCCGGACCGTGCCAGTCCACACTGACCAAAGGTCTCCGCGGAACACAGGAGATCCGCGGTCGGCGACGGTGCGTAGGCCAGGCTTTCCAGCCTGACCCTCCTCAGCTACGGCTCACTGGCTACCACTACCTCTGTTCTGGCACGGTCTCCGGACCGTGCCAGTCCACACTGACCAAAGGTCTCCGCGGAACACAGGAGATCCGCGGTCGGCGACGGTGCGTAGGTCAGGCTTTCCAGCCTGACCCTCCTCAGCTACGGCTCACTGGCTACCACCGACTGCTGCAACAATTCTTGCACCGCCTCGGCATCGGCCAGGCGCTCTTGCCATAGCTCGTTCAGTTGCTCCCACAACCAACGGCGGCTGAACGCTTCGGCATCCCAGGAGGAGACGAAACGTTGCACGGCCGCCGGATCGGCGCCAAGCAGCCGTGCGGCCAGATCACAACCGTGTCCCAACTCGGCAATTTGCCCCAACACGCTCAATCGTTGCACTTGCTCGCCGGCCGGCAGCCCGTGCGCCACGGGGCACAAGAGCCGATCGCTTGCCCACGATCGCCGCGCCGTGCGGCCTTGTCGCAGGTCATGCAAGAGGGCCAACAGATTCAGGTTCTGAAAATGCCCAAAGACATCGCGGATTGTCGTGGAGATGGACATGCTTGATTACCTCCTTGGATTCCGCTGAACGTTGTAAGGTCGTACCAAGAACCGGGATTTATTCGACCGAGATACTCAAGGGAAAACGGTGCCTTGCTTCCCACCACGCATCGCTGCTAAGACTCTGTACTCTATCAAAATACTCAAAAAGTTCCTTTGTATGAGCAAATCCGACGAGATCAGCGATCTGGCGGATTCGATCGTCGCTCTCCTCCATCTCACCCACCCGCGCCATTAGCTCCGCTAGATATTGTTGCCAATGGCGAAACGTTTCCCGCACTTCACCCGGCGATTCGACGGGGATTAGGAGCAGCGCACCAGTGTCTGGGTCGAGAAACAGCACTTCGCAGAAGTGCCCATCGTCCAAGATCGGGATCAGACGCCCCTGCGTGTATGCCTCCTGGGTATCGGGAGCGATGAAGAATTCTTCCGGCGGCCGGTAATAGATGTCCAGGTTCTCGGGAAGCTGCCGGACCCGGTACGACTCAAGAAAGATCGGGGCAGGATGGAGTGATGCCAGCGCCTGGTACGCCTGATCTCGCGTAAACGCCATCCGCGCCTCCCAGGTCAACTGGGCAAATACTCAGCTTTTCTCGTTCCAAAACTTCGCTTTGGAACGAGGGGAAGGCTAACCCGCTGCCTTGGATGCCTCCCGGAGCTTAAACGAAACGCGTTTCGTGCTCGGGTAAACTTGGAGATCCTCTACACCTGCTTCCCTTCCGTTCGGGAAGACGACTTTTAACGGGTTAGCGCCAATCCTCTCCTCGATCTCGTCGGCGAGAGTAAACATTTGCCCTTCCACAGCTTCCTCGAATTCCTCAAAAAGTTGCTTTAGTTCCGATGGGGTCGCATCGAGACAAATCGTTCCGCGGTACCTGCCATCGATGAGCGAGACATTCAATTCGGCGATCCTTGTCTCAGACTCATCCACTAGGTAAATGGGTTGTGTCGTCATTGGTTAATGCCCCGTTGTGTTCGTGAAAACCTAGGCCAAATCGGCTTCAACCGAAGGTTCTCGATGCTGGCTCCGCCAATACGATGGATATTCCCATCCTCGATTTCGTTCTGCATGGGCCGGCCGCTTCCCTATCGGCGCCTACTCAGGATCCTCGAAACCGATTGGACACTGGACTCCAACTGTGAGGTATCGTATCTCCGCCTGGGAATTACCGCAAGAACATCGTCGTGCTTGTGGGCAAGCCGCGTTTGCCCTGTTAAAATGACCTCTGCGTTATCGTTTCAACCTACCCGCCTCGCAGGCTCGAGCTCCGGCCTGCTCGTGTTTCGCACCGCCGAAGGAGAAAAACCATGCGAATCGGACCGCTGCTCTCCGCCGTCCTGATCGCTTTGTTGAACGTCCTGCCACTGTCCGCTGCCGATAAGCCGCGTGTCGATTTCGCGCGCGATGTGCAGCCGATCCTCAAAGCCCGCTGTTATTCCTGTCACGATGGCCGCAAGCACAAGGCAGGGCTACGCCTCGATGTGAGGGCGAGCGCGCTGCGTGGCGGCGAATCGGGAAAGCCGGCCATCATTGCCGGGGATAGCAAAAAAAGCGAATTGCTTCGTCGCGTCACCTCCCGAGACGACGATGAGGTCATGCCGCCGGAGGGCGAACGGCTGACCGAAGCTCAGGTAAAGCTGCTGCGCGATTGGATCGATGCCGGAGCGGTTTGGCCCGATGCGCTGGCCGGCGAGGATGCTCCCTGGAAACGACATTGGTCCTTCCGGGCACCAGTGCGTCCGCCGCTGCCAGTCATTCGCGGCGATGTTGTCGGATGGAATCGCAATCCCATCGATCGATTCGTGCTGGCTCGGCTGGAGAAAGAGGGACTGAAGTCATCGCCCGAAGCGGATCGCGTTACGCTCATTCGCCGTCTCAGTCTCGACCTGATCGGTTTGCCGCCGACCATCGAGGAAGTCGATGCGTTTCTCGCCGATAAGAGCGAGCAGGCATACGAGAAAGTCGTCGATCATCTGTTGGCCAGCCCGCACTACGGCGAACGCTGGGGCCGGCACTGGCTCGACGCCGCGCGCTACGCCGACAGCGACGGCTTCGAGAAAGACAAATCGCGGCAAGTGTGGGCCTATCGCGAGTGGGTCATTAACGCCCTCAACCGCGATCTGCCCTACGATCAATTCATCATCGAACAACTGGCCGGCGATCTGCTGCCGGGTGCCACGCAAGATCAAAAGGTGGCGACGGGCTTTCTGCGGAACTCGATGATTAACGAGGAAGGCGGCATCGATCCGGAGCAGTTCCGCATGGAAGCGATGTTCGACCGCATGGACGCCATCGGCAAGAGCATCCTCGGTCTGACGATCCAGTGCGGGCAGTGCCACAATCACAAGTTCGATCCGCTGATGCAGGTTGAGTATTACCGCATGTTCGCTTTCCTCAACAACGATCACGAGGCGAACATCGCCGTTTACACGCCGGATGAGCAAATGCGCCGGGCCGAGATCTTCCGCGAAATTCACTCCATCGAGAATGAGCTGCGGCATCGGCACCCTGACTGGCGGCAGCGCATGCACGCCTGGGAGGACACGGTCAAGAACAATCAGCCGAAGTGGCTCGTCGTGCGGCCGGAGGTCGAGGAAGAATCGACCGGCGGACAGAAATATCTGCCGCTGCCGGACGGTTCGTTCCTCGCTCAAGGTTACGCGCCGACCAAACACACGGTTGTGATGAAAGTGAAAACAGATGTGCAAAACATCACGGCTTTCCAGCTGGAGTTGCTGAACGATCCCAACCTACCGCTCGGTGGGCCGGGACGATCGATTTACGGCACCGGGGCGCTGACGGAGTTCAAGGTACAAGCAGCCCCGACCGACAATCCCGGCAAAGTCCAAGGGATCAAGTTCGTCAAGGCGACGGCGGACGTCAATCCGCCGGAGACACCGCTCGCCGCGATTTACGATGATAAGAGCGGCAAGCGGCGGGTGACAGGCCCGGTGAGCTTTGCCATCGACGGCAAGAACGAAACGGCCTGGGGCACCGATGCCGGTCCCGGCCGCCGCAATCAGCCCCGGAAGGCTGTCTTTCTTGCCGAAAAACCCATTTCCCATCCACAAGGGACCATTTTGACGTTCCGTCTGTCGCAGGATCACGGCGGCTGGAACAGTGATGACAACCAGAATCACAATCTCGGCCGCTTCCGCCTTTCACTCACGACGCAGCCGGGCGCGGAGGCCGACCCGCTGCCGCGTCACGTCCGCGAGGTTCTCGCCATCCCGCGGGAGCAACGGACGCCACAACAAGAAGGCGTCGTTTTCAGCTACTGGCGAACGACCGTGCCGGAATGGAAGGACGCCAACGACCGAATCGAAACGCTCTGGAAGCAGCATCCGGAGGGATCCTCGCAGCTTGTGATGCAAGCGCGCGAAAAGCCGCGAGATACACACGTCCTGAAACGAGGCGACTTCCTCAAGCCGGCCCAGGGCGTCACGCCGGGCGTACCGGCGTTCCTCCATTCGCTGCCTCCGGACGCACCGCCGAATCGTTTGACCTTCGCGCGGTGGCTGGTCGATCGTCGCTCGCCAACCACGGCGCGGGCCATCGTCAATCGCGTGTGGCAGACGTATTTTGGCACGGGACTGGTGGCAACGAGCGAAGATCTTGGCATGCAGAGTGAAGCGCCTTCGCATCCGGAATTGCTGGATTGGCTCGCCGTCGAGTTCATGGAAAATGGCTGGAGCCTGAAAAAACTGCACAAGCTGATCGTAAGCTCCGCGACTTATCGACAATCTTCACATCTCTCGCCGGAGCTTCACGCCCGTGATCCGTACAATCGGCTCTTGGCACACGGAGCGCGTTTCCGCGTCGAGGGTGAGATCGTTCGTGACATCGCCTTGTCAGCGAGCGGCTTGCTGAACCCAGCCATCGGCGGCCGCAGCGTCTTCCCGCCGTTGCCCGGCTTCCTGGTGCAGCCGCCCGCTAGCTACGGCCCGAAGATCTGGCCTGAAGACAAGGGGGCGAACCGCTACCGTCGCGGACTTTACACGTTCCGCTATCGTTCCGTCCCCTATCCGATGCTGCAAACGTTCGACGCGCCCAACGGCGACGTCTCCTGCGTTCGCCGCGTCCGCTCCAATACTCCGCTGCAAGCACTAATGACGCTCAACGAGCCGGTGTTTCTTGAGTGTGCCCGCGCGTTGGCGCTGCGAACTTTAGCCGACGGCGGCAAGCAGGATGAAGAGCGTATCATCTATGCCTTCCGCCGCTGTCTCAGCCGCCAACCGACTGCCGAGGAGAAAACGGAATTGCTGAACCTATTGAGCAAACAAAATGAGCGCTTCACCCGCGCCGGCGCCAAACCGTGGGAACTGGCCGCGAACGATCCCGTCCATCCGCCGCAATTGCCCAAGGGCGCGACGCCGGCGCAGGCCGCGGCTTGGACCGTCGTATCGCGCGTGTTGCTGAATCTCGATGAGACGATTACGAAAGAGTAGGGAGGTGGTCTCTTTCGTTGGCCCAGCCCACAACGGGCTGGGCTAACGAAAGAGATCAGACAGGACACTATTCACGCACCCGACCCGCCGAGGCGCCTGCTGTCAATGATGTTCTTTGGAGTCCTTGGGCGGAGGCCGTCGCGCGGGTGGTTCGGACGGCCGAGCCGGCGGTCGGGACATCGGTGCATGTGGCATAGCGTGTGGTTGGCCGATTGGAGATTGGGGCCGCGTATTGGCATTTCCCGGCATGACTCCTGGATGCCCTCCATAAGGTGAGCCGCCGGCCGTGGATGGCTGAGTTCTCGGAGAAGCCACTCCGGAAGGACTGGCGGCAGGGTGAGGAGAAACGGTCGCCGGCCGCGGTGGTTGGCCCACCCGCGCCTGATTCATCGCTTGCTGTGACACGCGCGGGGCGACGAATCCCGGCTGCACGGCTTGCGCCTTTGGCACGCTCAGCGACGCCACCCGCGCCTGACGGGGCGCGCCGGGAGGCAGCGGCCGCTCCGTGGCCGTCCGCTGCATTGCTACCTGCTGCACGGCTGCGGCCTGCTGTTTGGCTTGCACGCGCGTCGCGGAATCCAGTGCCACCGTCTTCACTCCCTTGGCCGCCATTACTTTCGAGGTCGTTCCCAGCACCGTAGTGTTGTAGGTGTTGGTCGTGCGATTTACATTGGTCGTATTGTTGGCGATGTTGGTGGTGCGATTCACATTGGTCGTATTGTTCGTAATGTTGGTGATGTTGTTGTTGGTGACATTCGTGACGTTGGTGACGTTCTGCTGAATGATTGTGTTCTGCTGCACCAGCGTTCGCGGCGGCACCGGCAATGCGCCGCGGCTGCGTCCATTGAAAATATCGATTTGAACAGAAATCCAATTCGGTTGTGCCCGATGCGCCCATGACTCATAGACGATGATGGAATCATAGCTGCTTCCACTGTAAACAAAAGCGCTCTGGTACCCCATCGTCGCGTAGGCAGGACCATAAAAATCGCCGAAATAGTAATGTGCATACGTGGGCCGAACGAACAGAGTTTCAACGACTACGGTATCACTGACAGCATAGGCAGGCGTATAGGAAAAGCCGACGGTCACGATTTCGGGATTGACAATCACGGGTGCGTAAATCACCCCACGCTGGCTGACGGCGAGATCCCAATAACCGGGGATAAAGATGTAGCCGCTCGGCGTCCAGCGATAATGATTGGGGACCCACACGTAACCGGGTTGCACACGAGCCCAGTAGCCAGGGCGCCAGGCGTAAGCGGTTGTGGCGGGATTCCAGCTCCAACTGCCAGGGACGTAGAAGGAATCGGCGGCGGGCGGTTGGCCGGGTGGAGCGACTTGAGGCGGATCCGGCGGCTTGGGGAGGTATGTTACCTGCTTCGCCTCTTCCTCCTGAACGTCGCTCCAGAAACCGGGAACCCATTGCCACTGCTCGCCCTCCTCGCGCCAGTAGCCGGCGATCCATTGTTTGTGCGGCGGCGGGGTCCGCCAGATTCCGGAAACCCACAGATAATCCTTGCGTTCGTCGTCCCATGCCCAGTAGCCGCCAATCCAGATGACCTGGCCTTCGGGCTTTTCCTCCGGAGGCAGCTCATCGAGTGGCTTGGGTGGTTTTTTCGCCACCGGATTGGTGGGGATTGGCTCGGCCGTCGGCGAGGCGAAGGCTTCATGGACCGGCCCGCGCGCCAGCACTTCGATGCCTTTGGGAACCGGAGGAGGGTCGCCGGCCGGCGCCTGATCCTGGCCGACCAAAGCCGAAACAAGCAGATGAACCAACAGGATTGCCAGCCCAACTCGGAGGCTCCGCATCAGCATGTCCACGATCTCCCCTGTGAATGCGAGGGCGAGCGAACGCAGGACAGGGAGATATAACGAGGGCGGAAAACCTTGTCTAGCCATCCCTCGATCATTCTCTTGCCATCGAGTTGTCCCAGTTGACGCAGCCGCCAGTTCGCGGTATGGTCCCGCGCCGTCCGAAAGAAGACGGATTTCGACAAGCAGGAGGGGAGACAATGGGTGCGTGGCGCGTCCTGGGAACGATAGGACTACTGCTGGCCGCGACGCGGGGCGGCTGGGCACAGACTTACCTGTTGGCCGAAAAACCAAAGGCCGGCGAATGCTTCAAAATTCAGCTCGACATGAAACTAACGGGCGAAATGCGCATCCGCAAGGATGACAAAACCGAGCCGCTCAAGCTCGAAGCCGCCGCCGTTCACGAATATCCCGAACGCATCCTTGTTGTGGCTCCCGATGGCCTCGTGCAGAAAACCGCGCGTCAGTATGAGACGGCGAAAGCAACGATTACAATCGGCAGCGATCACCTGGAACACACACTTCGCCCAGATCGCCGGCTCTTCGTAGCCCAGTTTTATAAGGACCAGAAATTGGTTTATTCACCCTCCGGCCCGCTGCTGGATGATGAGCAAAAACTCACGGCAGAACACTTCGATAGCGCCGCCGTCACCGGCACGCTGGCGGGCAAGGAAGTTTCCGTCGGTGATACCTGGAAGTTGCCCGCAAGCGTCGTGCAAGCCCTCTGCAATTTCGAGGGACTGACGGAACACGCGGTGGTCGGCAAACTGGAATCGGCGACGCCGGACATGGCAACCTTTAGCATAAACGGTACGGCCACGGGCATCGAGCTAGGCGCCATCGTCAAGGTGAAGATCGAGGCATTGGGCCAATTCGATTTCAAGGCAAAGCGCCTGGTCTCCCTGGAATGGAAGCAGAAAGACGAACGCGATCAAAGTCCGGCCAGTCCCGCGTCTGCCGTGGACTTGACGATTACATTGAAACGTCAACCGATCGAGCAGCCGGCCGCGCTATCGGATGTGGCCCTGGTCTCGGTGCCGCAAGATTGGGAGCCGCCGGCCCAGTTGACGCAGCTGGACTATCGGGATGCACAAGGTCGCTATTCTCTCCTTTATCCGCGCGAATGGCACGTCACGGCTCAGATGAAAGATCAGCTCGTCATGCGCTGTCTGGACCGCGGCGACTTCGTGGCTCAGGCCACGCTGACGCCCTGGAAAAAGGCCGAAAAAGGCAAGCACCTGACGCCGGAGGCATTCAAGGAAGCCATGAACAGCATGGCCGGATGGCAGCCGGACAAAGAATTGCAAGCCGGTGAAGTGCCGGCGGAAAACGGCCGCTGGGTTTATCGCTACTCCTCATCCGGCCAAATGGACGGCGTCGCCGCGGTGCAGAACTGCTATCTCATCGCCACACCCGAAGGTGAGCAGATGATTGTCGTTTTCACGATGACGCCGAAGCAGGTCGATAAATTGGGCGCGCGGGATCTGTCGTTGATAGGCAGTCTGGAAATCCCGGCCGCGACGAAATGACAATCGCCTTGCCAGCCCGCAGCGCAAGCAAGGGATTGATTCACCCTTGCTTGCGCTGCGGGCTGGTGGCATCGTGCGAACTCGGCAGATACGCCGCCTGCGCCATGGCGATGGTTACGAGCAGCACCGTAACCATATTCACTCCCAGGCTCGCCAGGTGCCAACGAGCGAATGCCTTACGCGCCTCGACGGCTGCGCGAACGTCCTCGGCCTGAGGTGGCGATTGGCTTACCATCGCATCGAAGGTGCTATTCCGCGGCCCGCGCAAATCCTCGACGACGCGCTCAAGCCACCAACCCAGCGCCACCGTGAGAAGCGCCGCCAGCAACAGGACGGCACGAACGCTGTGGATTCGCCCCGCGTTCATTGGCCGCCACGAAGACGCCGTCGCCGTCGCCAATAGAGCACACACCGCCTGGATGCCGAAATACCAGTGAAATAACGGATCGATCGCTACGCCGGCAGCGCGTGTGCCCTGTTCCTTTCGCAGCGGCTCAGGGAACACAGGGTCCGGGGAGTTGCCGTCGTACGCCTTCCACATCGGAAGCCATATCGCGCGTTCCGCAGGCGGCTCCGCGGCGACCCGCTCGAATGTTCCGAAGAGATTCAAGCCGACGACGAAGCTGAAAAAAACGGCCGTCCCGAACCACAAGCCGAGCGCCAGGACATGGAGGATTTTGCTGAGGTGAAACATGGCGGGAGTCTCCTTGAGGCGGTTTTCGTTGCCGTGCCAAAGCCGGCCCAGGTTCGCGCGATGGCGGAGGAGGATGAGACCGGCCGCAATCAGACAGAAGAGAGTGAGTATCCGCTGATCCGCGCTCCACGGTTGTGGCGTGAAAACGAGACGAAATACGCACAACACTACGGCCGCGGTAAGCGACGACAACGACACATAGCGACTGGCCAACACGACGGCGATCCAGGTCACAAGCGCGGCCAGTGCCGGACCCGGTAGCAACACGCTGACCGCTCCGGCTGCCGTGGCCACCCCTTTGCCGCCGCGAAAACGCAGATAAACAGGAAACAAATGTCCCAAAAACGCCGCCACCGCCGCCACCACCGGCAGACTATCCGCCGGCAGTTCT
This sequence comes from Gemmataceae bacterium, assembly GCA_035653735.1. Taxonomy (GTDB): domain Bacteria; phylum Planctomycetota; class Planctomycetia; order Gemmatales; family Gemmataceae; genus JAJPHU01. The sequence continues at coordinate 47,968 of DASRBG010000059.1, read as the reverse complement.
AACTCGTGTGCGGCGCTCCACGCTTTCGCCAACAGTGCCGGTAGCGCGCCCTTGGCGAAGTCGAGGAGGAAAACAAGGATGCCAAATGGTCGCCCCAGCACGCGGCCGACGTTCGTGGCTCCGATATTGCCACTGCCCTGTTTCAAGATGTCCACGCCGCGCGATCGCGCAATCAGGTAGCCAAAGGGGATGGCACCGGCAAGGTAGGAAAGCAAAATGGTTGCGATGAGGGGCAGCACGGTCATGGGGGACTCCGGCGGAGAATCGCCAATAGTTTATTCTCCGCATAATAGCGGATTCCGCCGCAAGCGGGAGAGTATCTGCATGCCATAATCGCCAAGGAAGGACATCTCACCAGTACCAACCGCGGTAATAGTGCTTTCGCGGCGCATTCTGTGGATCTCGCTTAGCCAAACGGCGATTGTGGCGGGCCATCGTTCTTTTCGCCGCTCGCTTAGCATTCCCACGAGGCACGGGGAAAATGTCCCGTGAAACTTGTTCGTAGCCCTTCCCCATTGATGTATCTCAGGAAATCCTGTTTTTTTTCAGTCTGATTCCAAGAACACGGCGCGCCTTGGATTTTAGGAGGGAGAGCAAGCCACCAGCCTTACCGTAGGCGAAGAGTTCCTCCTTCTCGGCCCCGGAAAGCTTGCCCTCCTGGTTACGTACGGCCAGGTCGTGCATGCGGGCGTTGTCTTGCTCGCTAAAGCCGAGAGTAAGGAGATAACGAGCGATGTCGGCGGGCAGCTGTCCCTCTTCATTGCAGAGGATGCGCGCGAGGATGGTAACTTCGTCTTGAGCAGTCGCTTCTGGTGGGGGCTTGCGCATTAGGAATCCCTTTCGGTACGAGGGTATCTCACAAAGGAGTCTGCACTTGCATGCGCCTGAAAGCGGTTGGATTGGGGTACCGAGCTATCGCCTGGAGAGTTTGTCGCTCGAGAAGCCGCTCCGTATCATTGAAGCCTAAGATCCGAGCAGTGACCGCGCCGATCGCTGTAATTCCCTCGATTCGGCTACTTGCCAACTTGAAATGATCGGACCAGCGGTCAGAGCGCGGGTTGAAGAACCTCACGAATTCCCCACTCTCCCAGTGGATTGATCCGATATCGCTTCCCTTGGCTTGGTTGCAGAAAACGCAGGCAAGAGCCAAGTTGTCCTCGTTCGTCGGGCCGCCGTGCTTCTCGCTGATAATGTGATCGACCGCACAGCCGTAGAACGTGTCTTCCTCAGCTATTAGGCAATACTCGCAGATCCCCTCGGCTCGCGTCTCCACCAAACGCCGGAGTCCCGCACTAATGTACGTGATCGACATATCCCTCACTCGCGGCCGAGACGTTGGCGGGCGCGGGCTTTCGCAAGACGCATCAGATGTTCGAGTTGGAGATATTGATTAAGCTCCGCCTCCTCCTCCGCCGACAAGGACGAAGTCTTTTGCCGACGAATTAACTCCGCGACCTTTGCCTTCGTCGCCTCGGAAGGTCGGAAATCGATTACGCTTTGAGGAGTTGTACCTGCGGCGATGAAATCAACTATTTCGTCGTATGCGAGGATCATTGCTCGACTCACGCGTAAATAAGACCATCTCCGCAGTTGGGAGAGACTGGGCGAGCAACAATACTACAATTGTAAGATACGCGACGAATTCATCGCAAGCCGAGCAGGGGACCTCTCGTCACTGTTGACCAAATTTAGGATTCAGCTCCAGCGCCTTGCGTTGATCGGCTTCGGCATGTTGATAATCCCCTTGTCGAGCGTAGGCGAGGCCGCGGTTCCAATAGGCCAGCGCCATCTTTGGATCCAATTCGATGGCGCGACTGCAATCGGCGATAGACTGTTTGCTGTCGCCTCGGTGAAGGTGGATCGCACCACGGTAAGCGTAGGCGACCGCCATGCGCGGATCTTGCTCGATTGCCTGATCGAAGTCGTTTAGCGCTTCCTTGACTTGGTTCAAACGGAGATGGGCCAGGCCGCGGTTGTTGTAAACGAACGTCAATTTCGGATCGCGGCGCAGCGCTTCGTCAGCGTCCTCGATCGACGCGAGGTCGTCGCCCTTGTTGAAGACGGCGAGGCCGCGCAGCGCGTATGCCCGCGCCAGGGCCGGATTGATCTTCAATGCCTGGCTGCAATCGGAAATGGCACCGTCGTTGTCGCCTTTGGCAAGGAAGGCGGCGGCGCGGTTGAGATAGGACAGCGAGAGCGACGGATCGTTGGCCACGGCTTGGCTGCAATCGGCGATGGCCCGATCGAAGTCGCCCTTGTTGAAGTAGGCGGCCCCGCGATTGGCATAGGCCAACGACGATTGCGGACTCAACTCCAACGCGCGCGAGCAATCATCGATGGCTGCGTCCAATTCGCCCTTGTTCAGATGGGCGGCGCCACGATTGGCGAAGGCGAGGGCCGATTGCGGATCCAACTCGATTGCCCGCGTGCAATCGGCGATGGCGCGGTCCAACTCGCCCTTGTTAAGATAAGCCCCCGCGCGATTGGCATAGGCGAGCATCAGTTTCGCATCGAGTTCCAGAGCACGATCGCAGTCGTTGATGGCTTTGTCCAATTCGCCCTGGTTGAAATAGATTGAGGCGCGGTTGGCATACGCGACGGCACAAGCGGGATCGAGACGGATTGCCTCCGTATATTCGACGAGCGCCTGCTCGTAGTCCTTCTGTTGGAACAGCTCCAATCCCTGGCTGAGATGCCGATCGCGTTTCTTGCCCTTCTGCCCGTGGACGAGGCTGAACACCATCCCCGCGATAACAGTGAGCGCAAGAATCGCACCAACGACAACGCGCCATTTCCCGACGCGCTTCCGCTTATCGCCTGGAAGGGTTTGCGGCTTGTCCAGTAAGATCGTGGCCGGTGCATCCACGCAGACTGCAGTGGCCTGCGCGCCGCCCGCGGAAAAATCGAGCGCGTCGCCGAGTTCCAGTTGCGGAATGACAGACCCAGCGCCTCCGCATACGGGGCAGTTCGGAGCAAGAATGCCGATGGGCACTGCCTCGCCTTCGCCTTCTCCCCACTCGTGGCCTCGCGAACACGCGAAATGAAACGGCATGGATGCCTCCCTGCACCTGGATAATCAGCGACGCTGCGCAGAAGTGTCTTCAGCAACGCTTCTGCGCAGCGTCGCTAACTGAATCGGACTTGCCTCTCGGGACTGTTGTTTGTCCTGTTTGCGGAACGGGTGAACGAGTTGACCCCAAAAGTCCTCCGGAAAGTCGATTTCCCCAGTGCCGAACTGCTCCGGCAGTTTGCCGGGCGGCATGTAAAACGTCCCGAACAGCAGATCGAGTATGGGAAATGTGGACGCGAAATTCTTGTTTAATCCTTCCTTTTCCGTGGTGTGATGCCAACGATGAAACACGGGACTGGCAAGCACATAACGCAACGGGCCGAACGTCCAGTTCAAGTTAGCGTGGGTCATGGCGGAATAGATGAGATTGAATGGGGTCAGCAGGATCAATGCCTCTGCCGGAAAGCCCATGAGCAACACGGCAACATCGGCCAAGGTGAAAGCAAGTAAATGGTTGATCGGATGGAAGCGCGCCGTGGACATCCAATCGAGCACGGTCGGCGAATGGTGGACGGCATGGAACTTCCACCCCAACCGTGTATGAAAGATGCGGTGAACGATATAGAGCAGGAAATCCTGAATCAGCAGAATGAGAAGGCATTGCTGCCACAAGGGCAAGTGTTTGACCGGCAGAGCATGCGGGTCTTGGCCGCCGAACAGCAACCGTAGCCCCGCCCCCAAGATCAGAGTACGGACCACGCGCATGAACAGCGGTAGGATGAACCAGTAGATAAAATCGGTTGCCGCGCCGCGCAAATCCTTCCACCAGTACATGCCCGGATTGCACGGCATCAGTCGCGCCAGGATGCCGAACGCCATCGTCAGGCCGGCGATCCAGGCCAGAGTGGTCAGCCAGAAGTCTCCCATCTCAGTGAACCATTCCATGCGTTTTGTCCCTCAGGCGGCGTGCTTGCGGGCCGCGGCTTCGGCGAACACGGCCAGCATTTGCCGATAGTGATGCTCGAAGGTCCACTGTGCCGCCGTTCGTCGCGCCGCCTGGGCGCAGGCGGTACGGCGAGCAGGATCGAGCAACTGCTTCATCGCCCCCGCCAGCTGATCGAGATTGTGCGGGTCATCGAGGACAAAGCCCTCGCGCGGCGGATGCATGACCTCGGCGGCGCCGTTGTAGCGCGTGGTGATCACCGGCAGACCGCAGGCCAGTGCCTCCATCACAACCAGGGAGCAAGGATCGTAGAACGTCGGATGCACGAAGAAGTCGGCGGCGAAATAGCAGTTGCGCATGTCGGCGCAGTACCCGACGAAACGAACCCGATCGGCTATTTTCAAGCGTCGCGCCAGACGCTCGAAGGTGGCCGTGTCGGGACTGCCGGCTACCAGCAGACGAAACGGCGACTCGGCCGGCATAAGGGCGACGGCGCGAAGCAACGGCTCCAGCCCCTTCAAGCGATAATTCATCCCAGCAAACAAGGCGACGGTGTGTTCGGGTGATAAACCCCACTGTTGACGCCATTCCAGACGGCGGCGCGGCCGATCGTGCTCGTCGAAGCGATCAAGATCGATGGCGATGCGAACCATCCGTAAATTAGCCGGATCGAGATGGTAATACTCCTCAAAATGCCGGCGGACCATCTCGCTGATGGCGACGACCAGGAGCGGCCGGCGCTGATATTGATAGCGATCAAGAGCCAAGAACGAGCAGTGCGACGGGTCAACCAGCTTGAGCCAGCGCGCGACACGGCGCACCAGGGGATGGCGATATTTCAGGAGATTGTGTTCCGTGGTGGCGGCATAAAGTCCGCCTTGTGGATAAAGGACATCGAGACCAGAGAGTTTATCGAAGCCGACCGTGACTTGATGATTGGCGGAGGCCAAAGCGCGACGGCAAGCCGCCCCGAAGACCCAGGGGCGGAGAAAGCGCGGCACGCGCGGCACATGGACACGATGAATCCTCAACGACGCCGGCAGGGCGGACATATCCCAGCGCCGGGCGTATAGGTGAACATCGTGCCCATCCGCCGTCAACCGTCGCGCCAGATCGGCGATGTAGGTTTCGCATCCCCCGCGGCTGGGCAACACACTTTCATAACAGAATGCGAGATTCATATCGCTTTCCCCCCTCTCCGCCATTCCGTCTCCGCGCTCGCTTGCGCTGGAGCGCAATGCGGCGAGCGGCCGCGGTGAGCGGATGGCAGATGGCGGAAGAAGGGACGGCTATCTCCAATGTGCGGCGAAAGGTCAAGAGCATTTTTTCCCTCGTAGTCACGTCCATGCCGGTTCATTTTGCCTCGCTTGTCTGTCGCGGGCGTTGTGGCGGCGATAGCGCTGCCAACGATAAAGGATCAAGCGGCGTATCCAAGGGCAGCGGGGCCGGTTCGGCCCTTCGCCGCGATATGCCCGCCAGAACGCCAAGCGATCGCGTGCGTCCATGCCGATAATCTCAGAAGAATAAAGCAGTTCAGCGAGATCTTTTGTCTGCCATAATCTCCAGCTCAACGGATGATGGGCCAGTCGATGCAAATCAATCAGATGGAGTCGGCCGCGCCAACCTTCGGCGGGCATGCCGCGCGTGTCCTCGCGTGCAATAAAAAAATGGCACAAATATAGATCTTTATGGAAACAGCGACGATCGTGCAACATGCGAGTCAGACGAGCCATCTCGGCGGCGAGGCCGCGCTTCCACTGCCGGAATGATCGCGCGTCTTGGCGGACGGCTGCGAGCGGAATGGCTTCCTGCAAGGACAACATGTCGGCCAACTCCTCGACAGCGAGAAAGCTTCGCAGCCGACCCCAGGGGCCGATATATTCGGCGACGGCAACCGTCTGAGGAACGGGTACGCCCTGGCGACGTGCCCATTTCAGTTGCCGCCACTCCTGCCAAGCGGGAGACCAATTCCGCCACGGCCACAATGTCGCCAGCCAACCTCGCCACCGCGGCAACTCGTAATGCCGCTTCAAGTACACCGAGAGACGCTGCGTTGGTCCCTGCGAGTCTCGCGGCCCTGTCACGATCCAGCGCCCCGTCGATCGGCCCTGCTTGGCATGGAAGCGATCCGTAACGGCAACGTCCATGATGCGATCCGCCCAATTCGCTCCGGCGAAGCGCGGCCAATCCGGACGCTGGCATACTCGGCGAACGCCCAGCAATAACCGTCGCCAAAGCAAATCTCTCGTTCCCACGCTCTGCGTGGGAACGCAAGTCCGGACGCTCTGCGTCCCGTGTAGCGAGACACGACGCGGAGCGTCGCCCGCGGCGTTCCCATGCTCTGCGTGGGAACGAGAGCCAATTTCGGATACCGTATTCTGGCCGAAATATCCCGAACGGAAGCGGCAAAGATCGCTGCGGCTGCAACCGGCAGTATGGAGCATTTGCTGCATCCGATGCAGATCGCGCGCTGCCTTCCGCGGCTGGAGTCGCCGCTTGGGTATCACGCAGTCCACGTTGTCGAGAACGAGTCTCACTTGCCCTCTCGTTTGGCACACGGCAAGTCCACAGCCGGCGGAGCCAAACGCGAGATAACAACTCGCCTCGTGCAAGCGCCGGAGCATTTCTCCCGCCTGTCGCAGGACCGACCAGCGGCGCTTCTGTTCTGTCCGTCCGGCCCGACGCCGCGATCGATAGGCCAACCACGTCTCCAGGCTACACGTATCCGGAAACGGCTGGGTGAGTAGAAACGACTCACCTCGCCCATCCTCGGCTTGATGTTGGCCCAACGCGAGCACTTGTGGAGCGGCGATGTCGTGCCTCTGTAAGCGCAGCAGCAGTGAGGCTTGCCGTTGTTCCGGTGAAATGAACGAACGGCGCGGACTCGGCCACAACCGGGCGAATGATTTCAACTGTTGTCGCTGCACCAAATGAACACGAGCGGCCCCCGGCAAAGCCAGCCAGCGTTGTCGCACCGGACCACTAGCCGCCCAAGCTTCCTCGCGGCGCGAAACATATCCCAGCATCGGTTCGCCGAAACGTTCCTGGAAGGCGGGAGTGACACACAAGGACTCGCCGGCCAGACAAATCCATGCCTGCGGCTTAACGGGCGGCTGTCGCTTTTCGTGAATGTGCCGCCGCGACCGCAAGCGACGCGCCTCGGTCTCGATTCCCGTCACGGCGGCCCGCCACGAAACACCAAGGTGAGATGTCTTTCGCCAGTACGTATGCAGACAGAGTAGTCGCTCCTCCGCGGACGCCAGGCTATCGTCCATCGTGGCATGGAGAGCGGCGAGACCGCGGCGACACTCACTCCAGGACAGGGTGCGCCGCAAACAAGCCCGTTGCCAGTCGAGGATGTGAATTGAGTCGCCGGCGAGATCGAGGAACAGATGATTGGCATAAAGGTCGGGATGGTGGAAACCCGCCGTGTGCAGACGGGCCAGGGCGGCACCCAGCTTGCGTGCGATGCGCCGCCGGCACCGTGCATCCTTTTCCGCGGTCAAGACGGCTCGCAGCTCCATCCCCGGCGCCCCGCGGACCAACAAGAAAGCGCGGCCGCGATCGTCTTCGCCCGCCGCCAACCACTCCGGGCCGGGAAGACCTTCGCGCTCGAGGATTTGCAACAGCCGTGCCTCGCGCAAGCAGCGCGATAACAGGCCGAAGCCGGTGAAGGCGTTTCCTAGACGAGTCCGCCAGGAGACACGATGCTCGCGCTTGAGAAAAGCATTCCATTGCTCCCCATCTCGCACGAACGTGATGCGTGTTACGTTCCGATCCGGATGACCACTGACGACGTGCGGCGTCTCACCGGGAAGGGCCAGGAAATGAGCGGTTTCCGTGACGCCGAGCTGTCGAAAAAACGAGCGGTAGCGTGGGGATATTTCGAGGATGCTCCGTTTGCGGCGTGGACGGAGGACAGCGAACCCTGCTGCGATCAGACAGGTTGCCGCTGCCAAGGCCAGGGCCGATGAGAGTGGGTTCATGGGCCGGATCCTTTTGCTTACCACATGCCCTTGCTAGAGCTGCGGACTGGCCAGAATATCGCCTAATGCAGCAATCCCTCGGCAGCGGTGTAGGCTTCATCAGGAGTCAGGCGGAGCATGCAGCGATGATCCAATGGGCAGACGCGGAGTTGGCACGGCCCGCATTCGACGCGCTTTTGCAGATGCACGGCGCGAGGATGATACGTCTCCGTCCATTCGATATGCGTCGGTCCAAAGAGTGTAACAACCGGACGATCGAATGCAGCCGCGAAGTGGCGCGGCCCGCTATCGGTCGTCACCAACAGGTCGGCGCGGCGCACGCATGCCTTGGTCAAACCCAGCGACAAACGCGGACCATCCGGAACGACAGGTGCGGTCAAATCGGAAAGAGCCTGAACATTCGCATGACAAGCCTGTGTCGCAATGTCGCGCGCTAGCTCGCTTTCGTTTGGGCCGCACAACACCAGCACGCCGCTGCCGCGTTCCTCGGCAAGCCGGCGAGCCAGATCCGCGAAGTACGCCGACGGCCAATGCTTGGCCGAGCCGAACGCCGCTCCGGAATTAAGACATACAACCTCGGAATAATCTTCCAAGCAGCCGCGCTTCCACACCTGGTCCGCGGCGCGTTCATCGGCGCTGGTCGTGAACAATTCCAAAAGGCGAGTGGGATGTGGGCAGCCGGCCCGCTCGGCGAGCAGATTGTAGGCGTCAAGGATAGGACTCGGTTTTCGCCGGCCGAGTTCATCGCGCAAGGGCGGCAGCGCATCCGTTAGCAATAGCGAGCGACCGTAGCGGGCATAGCCGATGCGCCGGCGGCAGCCGCTCAGCCAGGCCGTCAACGCGGAACGAAAAGTATTGGTGAGCAGCACAACCACGTCAATTCGCCGCCGTCGCAGCTGCCACGCCACGGACAGCACGCCCTGCGACCACGGCCCGCCGTGAGCAAAGAGAATCTCGTCGAACCAGTCTCCGCCGGCGAATACATCGGCCACATAGGGCTTCATGACGCCGATCAGCCGCGCCTCCGTGTAATGGCCGCGCAGCGCCCGCAGCGCCGGCGTCGCCATCACCGCGTCTCCGATCCAGTTCGGTAGGAAGACCGCGACATTCATGTCTACTCAGCACCTCGTTCCCACGCTCCGCGTGGGAACGCACGTCCGGACGCTCCGCGTCCCGTCAAGCGAAATACCGCGACGCAGAGCGTCGCATAATTGCGTTCCCACGCGGAGCGTGGGAACGAGGGCGTTCACCGGAGCATGGGAACGAGAGAGTTCACGCCGCTCCCAGGCTTTGCAGCAGCCGCGTTGTCGAATATCCCTCGCGCAGTCGGGCCAGATGCACGCGGCCGCCATACGACTCAACGTAATCCGCACCCACCACGTTTTCGCGTCGATAATCGGCGCCCTTGACCAGAACATCGGGCCGCAGCGTCTGAATCAATTCAATGGGCGTTGGTTCATCGAACAGCACCAGGTAATCCACGGCTTCCAACGCGGCAAGCACAAGGGCTCGGTCTTCGACGGAGTTGACGGGCCGATTCGGTCCCTTGAGCGTTCGCACGCCGGCGTCGCTATTGAGACCGACCACGAGCAGGTCCGCCTGAGCGCGCGCCTCCTGCAAATACTGCACATGGCCGGCATGCAACACATCAAAACAGCCATTGGTGAAGGCCACACGCTGCCCCACGGCGCGGCGGCCATTCAACTCCGCCAGCAGCGACTGCCGTGAGCGCACTTTCTCCAGTCCGGGACCATACTCGGCCCGCCCCGGCACGTCGCGCAGCAGATCGCGGAGGATTTCCTCACGCGTGACGGTGGCGACGCCGATCTTCTCAACTTCCAATCCGCCGGCGATGTTGGCCAAACGGATGGCCGGCTCGTAATCGGCACCGGCGGCCAGAGCCATGCCGAGCACGGCCAGCACCATATCGCCCGCCCCCGTGATGTCATAGACCTGGCGCGGACGAGTCGGAAACACCATCGCCCGGCCGTCGGCGTGGACCATCGCCATGCCTTCCTTATCGAGCGTGACGATGGCCGCCTCCAGGTCGAGTTGTTCGCGGAGCTGAGCGGCACTTTCCAAAGCCGAGGCCGTGTCGCCAAGGACGCGGTTGGTAGCCAGGCCCGCCTCCAGGCGGTTCGGTGTGATCGTCGAGCAGCCGTGATATTTGCGATAATCGCCGCCGCGAATGGGATCGGCAAGCGTCCGGATTCCGCGCGTCCTGGCCATGGCGATGATCGCGGCCAGGATTCCCGGAGTGCAAACGCCCTTGTCGTAATCACTGATAAGCACGATGTCGGCCCGGCAAATCTGCCGCGCGATGGCCTGGGTAAGCCGGTTTTCCTGATTGCGAGAGAGCGGCGTGCGGACTTCATAGTCCACGCGGATCATTTGCTGTGGATGCCGCTGCTGCGCTCGGCCGATGTACCGCTCCTTGACGGTGCTGGGGCGATCCGCATCGCTCAACACCGCCTCATCGTCGATGCCCAGTTCCACGAGCGTTCGGCGAATCCGTTCACCATCGGCATCGTCCCCAACCACCCCGGCCAGGGCCACACGCGCGCCGAGAGCGCGTAACAGCGTGGCCACGCTGCTGGCGCCGCCAAGTCGTTCCTCGCGCTTGTCGGCATGTAAAAGAATGACCGGCGCTTCCTGGCTGATGCGCTCGGCATCGCCCCACACATAGCGATCGAGCATAACATCGCCGACCACCAAAACGCGCGGCTGGCCAAGGTTGTGTACCAGATCCGCAAGGTCACTATTGGTATGACAAGGTGACCAGGTGACAGGGTGACCAGGTGACAAGGTGACAGGGTGACAGGGTGACAATACCCTTGATCCTTCCGTCTTCATCACGTTCTTGCTCGCCGTATCCATCTTTTCACCCTGTCACCTTGTCACCTTGTCACCTGGTCACCCTGTCACCTTGTCATGCCCCTACGCCGCGTGTTCTAGCGCCAGCGAGGGCGACCGCCGCGCCGCCAGCTTGCACGCCACTGCCGCGTGCAACAACGGCAAGAGAATTTCGTGATGGCCCGTCAGCTCGATGCCTTCATCCGCGGGGCGATTGAGTACGTTCACCGTGCTGCGATAGCGCGATTCCTTGTCCACATTGACCGTCACCAGCCCATCCAGACTATGACCGAAGTTGCGGACTACACTGACCGCCTTGAGCAGCACCTCCGGCATCATCACGGCGCTACCGAGATTCATCCATACGCCGTTTTTCATGCCCTCGACGACGCTGCACAATAATCGGAAATCAATCAGCGATGCCTCGCCGAGCGCTGCGCCCGAGACATGCGGGTGCATGTGTACGATGTCGGTGCCGAGCGCGACGTGAATGGTGCAGGGGATGCCCGCTTGATACGCGGCCAAAACAAGACTGCTCTCGGCATAGGGGCAGCGTTGCTCTTCGATGTAACGGCCCAACGCGGCGCCGAGGCCGAGTTCGCTTTCCGACCCGGCGTGAGCGGCAACGGCGAAGGCATCGGCGGTTTCACGGGCCATGCCGAATTTGCCGGCGTTCAGACTGGCCGACACGTCCTCGCTGGTTTTGCCCGCTTTTGCCAGCTCGAAATCATGTATCGCCGCCGCGCCGTTCATGGCCACGGATTTAATGATTCCCCGGCGAATCCAATCGATCAGGTAAGGAGCACAGCCGGTCTTAATGACATGGCCGCCCAGCGCGGCGACGACGGTTCGGCCCTCCTCGTGAGCGCGGCAGAGGTGATCGCGCACGCGCCGCAGCGAATTGCCGGCGAGCTGGCGCGGCAAGGCGGCGAGCCACTCGGCGACCGTCGCGTCGGCCGGCACCGGCTGTCCGAGATCCTCATGGAAGACCTTGGACGGCCGTGATTCGAGGTCGTAGGTCTTCAGACCATTCAAATCGAACGGTTTCATCTGCTTCTCTGCTTTCAAGATTAACACTCTACGGCGAACGGCCGGCGTAAGCCGGCTGGTGAAACCTCGTACCAGCCGGCTTACGCCGGCCGTTCGCCGCAAAGGACGGATCGCAAACGCTCCTCCAGAGCACCCTGGCCCGATTCGACGCGGAGCCGAATCCGCAACCACCACAACGGCCGATCACCCAAACGGGATAGCCGCAGCTTCACGGAATCCTTTTGCGTGGTAACAATCGTGGTGCCGACGGGCAATTGGCTCGCCCAGCGGCATAATTCCTCGACATCCGCCCGGCCATACGCATGATGGTCGGGGTAGGCTCGAAAATCCTCCAGGCGCGCGCCGAGATCGAGCAAGGAGCGGCGGAACCCTTTGGGATTGCCGATGCCGCAGAAAGCCGCGACAGGCCCATCGCGGAGAAGGTCCAAGGGCACGCTCTCGCCCTCGCTATTACCCAGCTCGACAGGCCGATGTGTCGTTTCCACAAGCAACACGTTCGGGGCGAGCCGGTTGATGGTGCGACGCAATCGTTCGCGTTGCTCGGTTGGCGTTTGATCGCAGCGCGTCAAAGCAATGACATCGGCCCGTCGCAAACCGCTCGGCGGCTCGCGCAGCAGTCCGCGCGGCAACAAATATCCATGTCCCCACGGCGCTGTTGCATCGATCAACACCACATCGACATCGCGAGCCAGACGGCGATGCTGAAAGCCGTCGTCGAGTACCAGCACTTCGCTTTCCAATTCTTCGATGGCAGTGCGAGCCAGACTGACGCGGTCGGCGCCCTGGAGATGCGGCACGTCCGGCAGGTTCTCCTCCAAAACGAGCGCCTCGTCATTGCGGCCGCCCTCGCCGCCGTAACCCCGGCTGAGGATGGCCACGCGCCGATCTAAATCACGATAAAAGCGAGCGATATACTCGACAAATGGCGTCTTTCCCGTGCCGCCGACCGTCAAATTGCCGACACTGACAACCGGCGCCAGCACACGCTCGCTCCGGAGCCAACCATGCTCATAAGCGACATTCCGCAGACGCACGGCAAGCCCATACGGAACACTGGCGCCGCGCAAGGCGAGTCGTTCCAGCGTCGGCCACAGCCCGCGGGCTTCGCCCGACAGCAAACGCAAATAGTGATACCGTGGACCGCCGCTCATGCTTCGGATCGAAGAAGGGACAGCACAATCTGGAACGCGGCAAGCGAGCAACGGGGATCCATCCCTCTCTTACAACCAAAGGCATGAACGAAGGGACATATCCTTACGTCCCTCCTTCCCGCCGACAAGCACTGTCGAGCGCGAGCTTGTTTCGGCGCAGGCCGCCGAGCGATCGGTGTTATAGCCGGACTGTCTTCGCAGTGTCAACCGCGATCCGCTGGGCTGTTGGACTCCGGGGTACTTTTGTCTTTGACCTTTCAAAAATCGCAAGAATCGGTTCCAATCTCGCTCGCTCGCCCATGCGCGCACGTTCCGGAATCGGGTTCCTCCTATGGTACAAGCGTCTTCTCCTTCTCGACCGTCGGCGCTGGACAGCGGGGACAGCGCACTGGCGACGGTTCGGCTCGAAGTACGTTCGGGTCTAGGCCGCGCCACCGTTTACGAGGTCGGCGACGGCGGCTTTCTCATCGGCAGTGTGCCCGGCTGCGATCTGCGTTTGCCTGGCTCCAATCTGCCGCCCATTATTTGCGTTATTGGCCGCGGCGGGGCTGCCGCAAGCCTGCGGCGTTTGGCTCCCGTGATGCCCATCCTCGTCAACGGCAAAGCCGTCTCCACTGCTTATCTGAACAATGGCGATACCATCGCCATCGGTCCCATCGAGATTGGCTTGACCGTCCGCCCCGGTAAAGGCGCGGCGGTGGAGCGAACCCCAGCTTCCTCCGATGTGGCGGAACGCGAACGAAAATTAAAAGAACAGCGCGAACAATTGGAAAGCGACCGTGCTTTCTGGAACCGCCGTCGCGAAGAGATCGAGGCCGAATGCCGACAACGTGCGGAGAGCCTTCAACAAGTCGTTCAGCGATTGCAGCAGCAGGAGCAGGACCTGGCGGCGGCCCGGGCCGAATTGGAGGAACGAGAGCGGACGTGGAATGCCGAGCATGAGATGCTGCAAACCCGGCAGCGAGAAATCGAGACGCGGGACGAGGAGACCCGCAAGCATAATGAGGAAGGCGTCGCCGTGCGGCGCGAATTGACCGAGATTCGCCAGCAGCTTTATCAGCGCTATCACGAGCGGCGCGAACGGCTCATCAAGCAGCAGCAGGCCATCCATAAGGCGGCGCGGCGCTTGCAGCAACGTAAGCAGCGGATCGATGCCGGTGAAGCCGACCTTGCCGCAAGGCGGCAGGAATGGGAGCAGAAACAGATCGAAATCGAGGGCCGCGGCGAGCAGGTGGAACGCGAACGGCAATTGCTGGAGGAGCAGCATCGCCTCATTGTCAGCCGACAGCAAGAAGTACAGCGCGATCTGAGTGAGCGCTTCAAGGAAGTCCAAACCCGCGAGACGAAATTGATCGAGGCGGAAGCGGACCTGGAGAAGGGACAAAAACAGCACAAGTCCGATCTCGTGCGGCTCGATCGCATTCAGGCCACGCTGGAGCAACGGCAAAAACAATTGCAAGCCACCGCGTTGGAAGTCGATCACCGCTACGAGCAGTTACAGCGCGACATGCGCGAGCTGGAAGAACAAGCGGCACAGCTCGATGAATGGCACAATCGCTTGGTGAGCGAGACGGAAGAACTGGCCAAGCGGAAAAAAGAGCAAGAGGAGCAAAGCGGGCAACTGGATCAGCGGGCGGCGGCGCTCGAAGGGCAGCAGGCGATGCTGGCGACGTTGCGCACTCGGCTGGAGCGAATGCGCGAGGAACTGCGGCGGCAGGAGCAGGCACTCAGCGATCAGCGCGTCCTGCAGGAAGCGACCGAGAGCGATCTGCGAACGCGGCAGGCCGAGGCGGAAAGAATCCGCACCGAGGTGGACAACGACCGGCAATTGCACGACGAAGAGCGACGGCGTTTCGAGGAACGGCGGACCACGCTGGAAGCAGCGGTTGCGCAGCTGCGCCAGGCCCGTGAGACGCTGGATGGCGAAGAAAAACAGTTGCGAGCGGAGCAGGAACAAGTCCGAACGATGGCCGCCGAGCAGGCCGAGCAAGCCGCTCTCTTGACGGCGCGAGGGAACCAGCTCGAGCAAGAACAGGAGAAGCTCCAGAGCGATCGCCAAGCGCTGCAAGAACGAGAGATGACCCTGGTGCGGGCCGAGCAGGCACTGGCCGCGCTGCAAGAACAGGTGCGCCGTCGCGTCGAGGAATTGAACGAAAGACAGCGAGTACAAGCGGAAGAAGAACAGCGGCTTCAGGCTGAGGCAGCCCGGCTGAACGAACACGCGAAAAATCTGGAGCAAGATAAACAGCTCGCAGAGACGCGCTTGAACATGGCGAGGCAGGAATTGGGAGTTCGAGCCGCGGAGTTGGACGAACAGGCGAGAAAGCTCGTCGATGCGGAAGAAAAGCACCGAGCCGAGCAGCAGCGCATCGAAGAAGCCCATGCTTCGCTGGGCGGACAGCGGCAGGTGCTTGCTTCGGAGCGCATCGCCTTTGAGGTGGAGCGGCAGAAGGCGCAGGATGGAGCCACACGCCTCCGCGCGGAGCTGGAAGCGAGCCGGCAAGAAGTTGTGGAGTTGGGCCGGCATTTGCCGGAGATGGAGGCGCGAGCGTCCTCGGCGCTGGATCGATTGACGAAAGCGCGCGAACAATTGCGAGAACATCTGTCGGAGATCCACGGCTACGTTCGCCAGAGCCGTGGCGACCTGGAAATTGTGCGCCGAGACTTCCAGGCCGAGATCGAGCGTGTCCGGCAGCAGGAGTTGGATCTGCACGTGGCACGCGACGAGCATCGCCTGGCCGTCGCCGCCTTCCGCCAGCAGCTCATCGAATGGCAGGGCCGGCTCGCCGAATTGAAGCAATCGTTGCACCTGGACGAGACGCGGTTAGAACGGCGGGCGACCGAGGTCAACGAACAGGCGCAGCAGATCGCCGATGTCTCGGCGCGATTGGCCCAGCAGGCGGAGCAATTGAATCACCAGGAGCGCCTCGTCACCGAGCGGCGCGGCGAAGTCGATCGCCATCTGGGCGACATGCGCGAATGGTATCGCCGCAAGATGCGCGAGTTGGCCGGTCTCGATGTCGCCGAGGACAGCGACGAGGCGCCGGTCGCGGTAGAGGGCAGCGAGCGCGGCATCCTGTCGATCACGGGCGATGTCGAGCCGGGCGATCGGCAGCTTGGCGATTTGCTGCGTTCCCTGGAATTGATCGACGGCGACACGCTGACGGCACTACTCATGGAAGCGCGGCGGCAGCGGCGTTCGCTCAGACAACTGCTTCTCGCCGGCAATTATCTGACGCTCTTTCAAATGGCCCTCATCGAAGCGGGCAATCTCGAAGGGCTGGTCTTGGGGCCGGTGCGCGTCATCGATCGACTGCAAGCGACGCCGCGCGAAGCGGTTTATCGCGTCTTCGATCCGCGCCACAACTGCGAATTAATGCTGCGACACCTGGCCGAATCCGAGATGGAAGACGCGGTGCGCCCCGATGAGTTTCTCCAGCGCTTCGCGGCGGCGGCGGCGGTTCAGCATGAGAACGTGGCTGCGACTCTGGAAGTCCTGGCCATCGCCGGACGGCCGGCGGCGCTGCAAGAATGGCTGCATGGTCTGCCCAGCACCGAATGGCCGGTGCTGGCGGGCGCGCCGGGAGTGTGGGTGCGCTTGCTGGCGCAAGCCGCCTCTGCCCTGCACGCAGCGCACTCAGCGGGGCTAATCCACGGCCATTTGCATGCGTCGTCGTTCGTGTTTACACGCGAGGGCGTGTTGAAACTGTGCGGCCTCGGCGAGCCGCGCTGGCTGGCCGTACCGCCGCCCCAGGATGACGATGAGCCATCGGTTGCTCGTGATCTCGCCGCGCTGGGCCATATCGCCGCCGGCTGGGCCGCGGTGACGCCGCCCAGCAAGGGAGGAAAATCCAAGTCCATGCCGGCCGTGTTGCAAAACATTCTGGGGCGCTTCCATCACGAGGACGAGACCCTACGTTACGTCAATATAGCGCAATTACTCGAAGATCTCGAACGGGCCACTGCCAGTGTGCCCGCCAACACCGCAGCCTGGGAACGCTTCGTCCGCCAAGTCCGCGAGGAATCCGCCGCCTCCGCCCTGCGCGAATCGGCATAAGGATCGCGAAAAATGAACCGCCAAGACGTAAAGGACATTAAGAAAAAAAGATAAAAAAGAGAGATAATTGTCCGTTACAATCAGTCGCTTTCCGCTCTCGTTTTTATGTCTCTTTTGTTCCTTTGCGTCCTTTGCGCCTTGGCGGTTCCCTCCCTCTCCCTATATTGGTGTGCAATGAGCCGGCTCGTGGCCGCGTGTGGGGGTCAGCCGGTGCTCTAACAACTTAAGGGAGGTGTATTATGGCAGACTGGCGCAAATTGGCCCTGGAAGCGCTCGTGGCCGACGGTGAAATCGATGACGCCGAGGTCAAGCTATTGCAGCGCGAGCTGTGGGCCGACGGCAAGATCGACGCCAAGGAAGTTCAGTTCCTTATCGAGCTGCGCAACACGGCCCAGAAAAAAGCCAAGGCGAAAAAGAAGACGGTGAATCCGAAGTTCGAAACGCTGTTTTTCAAGGCTATCGAGGAAAACGTGCTGCGCGACGGCCAAATTTCGGCCAAGGAAGCCGAGTGGCTGCGCAAGATGCTCTTCGCCGATCGCAAAATCGACGAGAATGAGAAGAAGTTTCTCAGCCGCATCAAGAAGGCGGCCAAGAAGACAAGCCCGGCATTCGAGCAGCTCTATCAGGAATGCGTTGCCCGCTGAACTGTACCACGGCCCTTCGCGCGCGGGATGCAGCGCGGAGGGCTAGACCTCGTTCTCACGCTCCTGCGTGAGAACGCACGTCGGGACGCTCTTCGTCCCGTCTTGTTGCCGCGTGGCATCCAGCCGCGACGCGGAGCGTCGCCAACGCTCGTTCCCATGCGGAGCGCGGGAACGGGAGTTACTACCAGAATCCGGGCATACACTCCACTTCGTGTAAATGCAAGGATCGCTTGTATTGAAAGCGGTTGCCTGCTAGAAAAAATCACGAGGGCCTATAGCTCAACGGTCAGAGCAGCGCGCTCATAACGCGTTGGTTGCAGGTTCGAATCCTGCTGGGCCCATTTTCGGCTCAGCTCCATCCGCCAATTCCCACTATGAAGAGCAGTTTCGTCTTCTTCCCCTTTGATCTCTTCGGCAGCTCCGGTACCGCGGCGGGGGTCGCCTTGCTTGCTGACGAGCTGCGCGAAATCCTTGCCGATAATCGCCGCGAACGAGTGCCGACGCGGGCGCGCTGTTACTCGGATCAAGTGCGAATCCGCGAGTATCACTTCGAGACGCTTGATGCCTACGCCGATTGGCGGCGGCAGGGCCGGCAAGCCGTGCGCCAGGTGTTGCGCCAGGGGGATTTCCTTTTTTGGATTACAGGCAACCATCTCGGCGCGCTGCCGGTTTATGACGAGCTTGCCGGCAGCGACGACTCCACCCTTGTCGTTCAGTTTGACGCGCATCTGGACATTCATCATTTCCGCGATTGCACATCGGAGCTATCCCACGGCAATTTCCTTCTGCACTGCGAGGGAGCGCTGCCGCCGCTAGTGAATCTTGGCCATCGTGATTTATTGCTAACATCCGAATACATCAAAGGGTATTTTCGCCGTACATTCAGCGCGGCGGAGTTGGCAATCGACCCGCGGCCGGCGCTCGATGAATTGCGACAAGCCAGCCGCAACGCGCGGCGAGTGTTTCTCGATTTGGATTGCGATGTTTTCGATCCAGCGAGTTTCCCGGCCGTGACCCAGCCGGTGCCATTCGGTCTCACGCCGCTTTTGCTGCTGCGTCTGATGGATGCGATTTGGTCAACGAATGTGGCAGGGCTGATTCTTTCGGAGTTCGATCCAGGACGCGATCGCAACGATCAAAGCCTGGCGATGCTCGTGTGGCTGCTCGAATATCTGCTGCTGCGGCGCTATGAAACGGAATGATCCTGCTGCGCCGCGACCGTCAGGGAGCGGTTGTTTCCTCCACTCCCTGACCATCGCGGCTCAGCAAATCAGCGAAGCTCGTGCAGTTTCAACAAGACGGGGCGGTTTGGTTGCAGAGTCAACTGTGGCCTAGGCATTACGGGAGGTCCGGGAGGCAGCGAGAAACGAAAACGCCGTGCGATGGTCGCCAGCACCAGGGGCAGTTCCATCAGGGCGAAAGTGTTGCCGATGCACACGCGCTGCCCACCGCCGAAGGGGAAGTACGCATAGCGCGGCAAACGCTTGGCCAAACCGTCCGCCCATCTTTCCGGATAAAAGCGCTCTGGTTCATCAAAATAGCGTGGATCGCGGTGCACCACCCACTGACTCATGAGGACGGTCCCTCCCGCGGGTACCGAGTAACCGCCGATCGTGCAGGCGCGGATGGCCTGCCGGCCGATGGCGTAGGCAGGCGGATAAAGACGCATGACTTCCTGTACGATCATGTCGGTGTAGAGCAAGTTGGGTAGATCGGCGGCGGTCGGCGTTCGGCCGCCGAGCACTTGGCGCAGCTCGGCCTGGAGTTTCTCGACCACTTCGGGATGCTGGGCCAACAGATACCAACCCCAGGTCAGGGCCAGTGCCGTCGTTTCGTGTCCGGCCAGAAACAGCGTCATGGCCTCGTCGCGCAGCTGCTGGTCGGTCATGCCGCTGCCGTCGCTTTCATGGCGGGCATGTAACAAGATCGACAGCAGATCGGCTTGCTCACCTTCAGCGCGGCGCTGATTGATGAGTCCGTAGAGAATGGCATCGAGGCGGCGTATGGCCTTGCGAATACGCAAATTGCCCGGCGTCGGCACGCTTTCCGGGATTCGGATGACACGGAAAAAGCGTTGGCTGAAAGTGCCCATTGCATCGTGGAGAGCGCGGCCGACGGCCTCGGATTGGCCGGTCACGTCGGCGCCGAACAGCGTCTTGGCGGCGATGGCCAGCGTCAGTTTCCGCATCTCGGCGTGCAAATCGCGAACATCGCCGTCGCGCCAGGAGTCGATTTGCCGCTCCGCGTGGGCCGTCATGTCCGGCGCGTAGGACAGGATGCGCTCGCGTTGAAAGACCGGCTGAATCAGCCGCCGCTGGCGAAGCCAGAAATCGCCTTCGCTCGTCAACAGACCATTGCCCAGAAGCAGCCGATTCATGCGCAGCGCGTAGTGCTTGGTGAAGTTTCGACTGTGCAAAACTTGTTCGATCAACACCGGATGATTGACGAAGAAGATGCGTTTGATGCCGAAGCGCAGGGTGGTGCAATCGCCGTAATCGCGGGCGCAGTGCAGGTAGAAACCGAGCAAATCGCGGCGCATCTCCGGCAGATGGCCGCTGAGAAAATGCCCTTTCGGGCCGGGAGGAATTGATTCTTTGCCCATCGTAGGCGTCCTCAGTTAGCGGTCAGCAATTGTCTTTGAGGATTCCTGACCGTTGATCGCTGCTAGCAGATGGGAGTAATCCTCATACGGCGTTTGGCACGGCGGTCCTTGCGCATGGAGATACGTGCTATCCGCAAGCGAGCGGCGCAGCGCGACGAGAGAGCTGGACACGGTGCTACGATCGCTGTCGCGGAAGCACATAGGCGGATCGTCCGGCTCATGTTGCGCACATAGTTGTCGCAGCGCTCGCACGCAATCCGCTGCTGAATGATAGGGGCGCCGATTCAACCAATCCAGGGCATATTTCAGGCGCGCATCGCTGTGATCATTGACATCGACATTTGCCAAGACATGGATGCCCGGGGGCAGCGGCCGAATGCGTAACCATTCGCCGGCCTGAATGACGACCGCACGGCTGGCATCGGCGCAGAGAAAATTCGCGCCGGCGTAGCAACCTTGCTCCAGGGCGGCAACCGCATGATCGACCGCGGCGGCCGCGGAAGGACAGGCCAGCAGCTCGCGAACGAGCAAGCCGCGGCTGCGCGGTGCAGCCGGCACGTCGAGCTTCCGCCGATTGGTGACGGCCACGAGCACGCCATTCTCGTTGACGCCGAACCACGTCCCGCCGGCAACCGGATCGACGCCGGCAACGGCACTTCGCGTGCCGTGCAGCAAACGCGGTGGCTCGCCGCCGCGCTCGTAGAATTCTTCGCGATTGGCCCCAGCGATGACTGCGGCATCGTCAACGACCCGGAAAAACAAGGCGAGCAGACACATCGTATTGTTCCTTGTCCAGCAGAATCAAAATCACGGCGAGCGGGGTCGCGTAAGCGCCCCGAGACGCTCTCATGGCGAGCGGGGTCGCGTAAGCGCCCCGAGACGCTCTCTCGGGGCGCTCACGCGACCCCGCTCGCCAAGCAGTAACATTCGCAAGGCTGGACCCATAATGTATTGTACAGGGAATCGTTTTTTCATGATTAGTTCCGCCCGATGCAACCGTGTTTGATAGGCTCCCATGGTGCAACTCTTCGGATTGACCTTGCTCCTCAGTTCCGCTCTGCTTTTTCTCGTGCAGCCCATGATCGGCCGGATGATCCTGCCTCTTCTCGGCGGCAGTCCGGCGGTATGGAACACCTGCATGGTCTTCTTTCAAGCGTTGCTGCTAGGCGGCTACCTCTACGCGCATCTGCTGCCCTCCTGGCTCGGCGAACGGCGCCATGCGCTCCTGCACGTCGCTTTTCTCTTGCTTCCGCTTGTCTGTTTGCCGATCGCGCTTCCCCGTGTTTCGGCGCCTCCTGACCAGTCGTCGCCTGTTCTCTGGCTGCTGGGACTGCTGCTGCTCTCGATCGGCCTGCCATTTTTCGTCGTGGCGACAAGCTCGCCCTTGTTGCAACGATGGTTCGCCGGCCTGGGGCATGCTTCGTCAAGCGATCCCTATTATCTCTATTCAGCCAGCAATCTCGGCAGCCTGGCGGCTTTGCTCGGTTATCCGCTGCTCGTTGAGCCGCTTCTGCCCCTGGCGGCCCAGGGACGCCTTTGGATGGCCGGCTATATCGTGTTCCTCTTGCTCGCGGCCGGGTGTGCTGTTTGCTTCTGGAAGAGTTCCGCGCCGGTTCAGATCAAGAACGGTTCGACCGCTCCCCATCCTCCTGCAGCGCTCCCGATTAGTTGGAAGCAGAGTCTGCGCTGGCTGTTGTTGGCGTTCGTCCCCTCCAGTCTGATGCTCAGCATCACTACCTACCTGACTACGGACATCGCGGCCATCCCGCTGCTCTGGGTGGCGCCTCTTGCCTTATATTTGTTGACCTTCGTACTGGCCTTCGCACGCAAAGAATGGATTCCGTATCAATTGCTGGCGCGCTGGATGCCGGTCGTTGTGCTGGTTCTCGTTCTCGTTCTTCTTTCGGAGGCGACCGAACCGCTCATCTTGCTGGTGTTGCTGCATTTGCTCGGTTTATTTTGGATCAGTCTTCTCTGCCACACCACGTTGGCGCGGGAGCGGCCGCCCAGCGAACAGCTGACGGAGTTTTACTTGTGGCTATCGATCGGCGGCATGCTCGGCGGCATGTTTAACGCCTTCCTGGCGCCGCTCTTGTTTTCGACCCCTGCCGAGTATCCGCTGATGCTGGTGCTTGCGTGCCTGCTGCGCCCCGCGCCGGCGCAGACTTTTCATCTTTTGGACATCGTCCTGCCGGTAGGGCTAGGACTCCTGGCGACCGCTCTCATCTTCAGCGGGCTGCTATTTTATGTGCAGCCCGGACCGGAGAGCGTCGCCTGGATGTTCGCGCTCCCTCTGGTAATTTGCTACCTGTTTTCCCAATGGCCCCTGCGGTTCGGCCTGGGCATTGGCGCGATTCTCCTTGCTGCGGTTGCCTACGATGGCGTTTATGGCCGGACGCTCTACCGCGCGCGGAGCTTCTTCGGCATCCATCGTGTGACACTCGATCCGACCGGATCGTTTCGTTTGCTGGTGCATGGCGACACCGTGCATGGCCAGCAAAGCGTCGATCCCGGGCGGGCCCGCGAACCGCTTAGCTACTATTATCGCACGGGGCCGATCGGCCAGGTTTTCAAGGCGCTGCACGGTGACGAGCGCTTGCGGAGGGTGGGTGTGGTCGGCTTAGGTACAGGAGCGCTGGCCTGTTATGCGGAGTCGGGACAGAACTGGACGTTTTATGAGATCGATCCGGCCGTCGTGGCGATCGCCCGCGATTCGGGGCAGTTCACCTACTTAACCGGCGGGCCGATCAAGCCGGCGATTGTCCTCGGCGATGCCCGGCTGAAACTGGCGCGGAACAGGGATCGGTATGGACTGCTCATCATCGATGCCTTCAACTCCGATTCCATTCCCACTCATTTGCTGACCCGTGAAGCCTTGCAAATCTATCGAGATCATTTGAGTGAGGATGGCATCCTGGCCTTCCACATCTCCAGCCGCTATTTCGATTTGGAGGGCGAGCTGGCAAACCTGGCCGCCCACGCCGAACCGCCGCTCGTCTGCCTCTTGCAGAATGATCTGGCTGTCGATCCCCGTGAAAAACAGCTTGGCAAGTCTCCCTCGCGCTGGGTCGTCATGGCCCAGGGGCGCGAAGCACTGGCGAAGCTGATTAAGCAACGCAAGTGGCACGAAGCGCGCGGACGCCCGGATCGGGCTGTGTGGACGGACGATTACTGCAATTTGCTGGGCGTACTCAAATGGGAAGAGGAAGAGCGCTGAGCGGCTCCGATCATGCACTCTTGCGCACCTGCTCCGGCACGCGCGGCGCCTGACGGATGCGCTCCAGCGATACGGGCCGAGCGCTTTGCTCGAGCATGGCATCGATCGCCTGCAAACGCGGAAGCAAGCCGCGCCCATTGGCGATCTGAATCGCCAAGCCCGGCCGGGCGTTCGCCTCCAGCAGCATGGGGCCGGCATTCTCATCCACGACAATATCGACGCCGAGATAGCCCAGGCCGACGGCTTGCGCCACACGCCGCGACATGTCGAGCACTTCCCTCCAGTACGGCACGCGCATGCCGACGACGGGCCGGTCCGTATCGGGATGACGTTCGATGAACCGATTGCGCTGCACGGCGTGATGGGTTATGCCGCTATCGAGATCGATTCCGGTGCCGATGCCTCCTTGATGCAGATTGGCCCGGCCATTGGACGCTTTCGTCGGCAAACGCAGCATGGCCATCGCCGGTTCATTGCGATAGAGGATGACGCGCACATCGGGGATGCCTTTATAGGTGATCGACTCGAACGCAGGATGCAGGCGAATGCGCTGCTGCACAATCGCCGTGTCCGGCTGGCCGCCCAGCGAGTACATGCCCGATAAGATGTCGGAGAAATGTTGCCGCAGCGCGTCGGGCTTTATTCTGGAGCCGTTGTGGCGAAGATAATTCTTGCCGTCGCGTCCAACAATGACGAGCACGCCGCGGCCGGCCGAGCCGCGATTGGGTTTGATGACGAAATCGCCGCGGTCGCCGAGCAAACGCGGCAAACGGCGCAGCATCGAATAGGACGCTACCTCGGCATAGACTTGCGGCGTCGGCACGCCAATGCGCTGACACAACCGGGCCATGCGCAGCTTGTCATCGACGAGCGGATACAGCGAACGCGGATTGTGATCGAGGATGAAGGCGGCATTGCGGCGATTCATACCGAGTATCCCCAGCTCCCGAAGCCGCCGCGCCGCCCTGAACAACCAAAACATGCCTCACCTCCGAATGCCAGTTGGCGAACGGCCGGCGTCAGCCGGCTGGTCGAGCCTAAACCAGCCGGCTGACGCCGGCCGTTCGCCTTACAATTCGCTCTCGATGACCCAGTGGTGTCCTTCTGGCGGCGGTTGTTTGAGGAAGTCGCGGAAGCGCAGCAGTTCCATCAGCCGGTAGCCGGTGTAACGGCCAATGAGCAGTTGCGCTGCCATGATCAGGCCCAGCGTCTCGGGGAAGCGGAGCATATGTTGCACCAGGCTCGTTGAGCTAAGGACCAGAGCGATAATGGTCGCGATCAGCATCGTTTGGAACAGCGTGCGGAACGATGCGCCCGTGCTGTCCTCGGTCTCCAGCGTCCAGAAGCGCTCCACCATGCCGCACAGAATAATCATGGGAAACAGCGAAATGTAGCGCGTCGTGGGAGCGCCGTAGACATTGGCGGCCACCACCGCGCCAATCAACACGATCATGATGAGCGTTAGCATCGTGGCCACGCGCGGCACTTGCAACAAGTGATAGTGATCGAGCACGCGCCGCATCAGCCAGCCGATCAACAAAATGGTCACGAACACGAGAATGCCCGGCAGGCTGTGCAAGTCGTGAAACGCCAGGCCGATCAGAGCAGGGGCGAAGGTGCCGAAGCTGCGGAGGCCGATCACGTTGCGAAAGATGCAGATAATGAGCGCCGCGATGGGCAAGAGCAGAAGGATCTCAACGAGCCGGCGCTCGGCAGGCGGCAGGGCGAACAGCGACAAGTTGAGGAACAAGCGTTTGAGCGGTGAGAGTCCCGCGGCGTTGGCATCGGGCGCGGGCAAGCGCTCGGTCAGAAAAGCGAAGTCGAGATCCTTCACGTGCCAGCCGCGCACCAGCGGTTTCTCGCCGAAGCCAAAGATGAGATAGTTTGATGGGACATGGCCGAAATGCTCGTAAAACGGACAAATGGGCAGCCAGCGGCCATCCGCCCAGGCCTCGACCCAATAATGCGGTGGTTGCTCCGAGCCGTTGGCCAGCACCAACCCAGAAACAAGGCGAGCGGGAATGCCACGATTGCGCAAGAGCGCCACGAGCAAGCGGCTCTGGGCCAGGCGATCGCCCCGCCCATTGCGTAAACACTCGACCGCCGTGGCCGAGGGTCCGTCCACCGGCTCGTTTTTGATGTCGTGGGCGACGAAATGATACAGCGCCTCGACGACATCATGCTGATTTTGAGGATTCTCCAAATTGGCGATGGAGCTGCGGGCGGCCGCCGAGATTTCTTCGTCGTTGACACCGGCGCCGCCTTCACGACCAAGATATTCGCCCGGGCGCGGGGGTGCATAAAGGCTGCCGGAAGTGTGGTTCATCAAGTCGATGGGATGATCGCCTCTGACGGAAACGTGAAAGGCGCAGCGGACGCGAAACGGTCCATCCGCCGCGGCTCCCCGTTGCGACCAGATGACCAGCCGTCGCTCCGGATGCTTGGCTTCCGGCGCCTTGTGGAACATTTGCGCGCTTTCATACGTATCGTTGTTTACTTTTTGCCGATCGAGATCGAGAGGGATGGCGGTGGCGATGCGGGCGTTGCCCAGGCTGGTGCCGTGAACCGCGAGCGTTACTTTCCACGCGCCCGCGCCGCGCGGCCGATACAATTCATCGCCCATTACATGATGGCGCAGCATCATCAGCGCGACAGATAGCACCGCCAACACCGCCGCCGTCAGCGCACACAGCGTCGTCCTTGACATCGGTTTGCCTCTCTTCCGGTAGAAAGATCTGAACCACGGATTGCACGGATAACATGGATAAAAAAAATGTTACTGACTCTTTTTTATCCATGTTATCCGTGCAATCCGTGGTTAATTGTTCCTTGCCTCGATCAATTCCCAGTGGATGTGAAAACGCATTTCCTCGGTATCCTGCGGCCGGGGTGTGATGATCAGATAGCCGCAGCGGCGCCGTTCGTCCCAGCAGAAAACCCAGCGGTTCGACGGTACGCGACTACTGAGATGCGGCGTCATTCCCATGCGGCCGCGCGGCAGATGCACCTCGGCGAACACGAACGGAACCAGCGGCCGGCGATCATCGATCTTTTCCTTTTTCACCAGGCCGGCGGCACGCTCGTTGGGAAGCAGCTCCGTGCGATATTTGTCCGTTTGCACCGGAACTTTGGCCTTATCGGGCAACGATATGACGATGGTATTGCCTTGCACTTCGTGCCGGACGAACGGAACACAGCATCCATCGTTATTGGAACGAGGCGGCACCGGTAATTTCAAGGTTGGATCACCCCACAGCGTGAAGGCCCAGGCCGAACGGATGTTCGCCCCGGTGCGCGTCGCCCCTTTCCCGAGGCGTTTGTCCTTGAGCAGCGCGTAGACCAAAAGAAAATTCTTGGCCTGGCGCAAGGCATCGCCAACTGTCCGTTCCTCGTGCAACACGGCGTTGAAGAAGGCGAGAGAGGTGGCACCGCCCGAACCGGAATAGGTGCGCGTCGAGGAGCCGAGCACCCCGAACGCCCCGCGACGCAGGAGCGAACCGACACGCGGCTCGGTCAACGACAGACAGCTCTGCAAAAACACGAACGTCGGCGGAACCGCATCATCCCAGGTCGGAAACTCATAGTCGTTCATAAGCGTGCCGGAATGCCCTTCCCACAGGAAGAGATTGTGCAGCGGCATCTGCTTGCGCACTTCGTCGCGGCTGACCTTGTTGCCGATCAGTGTGGTGGTCTCCACACCGGTTTGGCGCAGCGTCTCAATGGTGTTGCGTGAGAAGGTTTCCAACAAGCTGAGACTGCCGCCCGAATTGCTGGCCACCAACGCCTTGAGCGGCCGGCGCGAATCGAGAAACATCTGTTGCCGCGCCAACATCAGCGGTACGATGGCGCGATCTTCGTGAAAGAGCCGGCCGACAGAGTAAGTGAACGGTTGATTGCCGCTCGGCGTCAACGGCTCCATCTCGATCTGCTGGTCCTTATCGCCGGGGATCGGGTTGGGCCGCCGCCAGACTGGAATGGCCTTCAAATTGGCCAAATACAGCAAGGCATCGACCTGGCGCAGCGCCTCGTGCCGTTGCGCGCGCTCCATGACCTCGGCTACGTTCGATCCCTCGGCGTTGGTCAAAAGCAGAGCGGCGTGGCGTCGGGGAGCGATCCACGGCGCCAGCGCGGAAATGGCACCCATTTCCCCGCGCGTGTCCGCTGGGTTGGCGAAAACCACACTCTCGATGCGCCCCTTTCGCATGAGTTGCTTCTGATACGCCGAGGCCACGGCGCTTTCGCTGACTAGCTTGATGGTTTCGATGCCTGGGAGCTGCTCAGCCAACTTCTCCGCCTTGCCGACGAGATGAACGCGGCGCGTCTGCCATTCGCCCAGCTGCCGGACCAACCGGTCCGCATCGCTCTCCCGGCCATGCAAGACGAACAAGGGCGCGTGCAATACGCCGGCTAGACAAGCGGCTTGAAGCAAGGTGCCGCGTGGATGAACGGGACAAACCACCACCTCCTCGGCACGTTGGAACAGCGAGCGCCACAGGGCCAGAGGTTGCCCGCGACTCCAGGTCAGCGGCGCGGCAGTTTTGATATCCAGCCGGTTCTCGAATTCAGCGAGGCAGTCAGCATCGCCGCCCAGAGGGACAAGCTGATCCGGTTTGTAGGCGGCCAGAAACGATTTCAAATAGGGTGATGCTTTGGTGGAATCGAGCAACAAAACGCTGTGGGGTCGCCAGGCGGCCAGAGTCGCGCCAAGAACAATGAGCTGCTCGTCCGGCAGATCGCGGGCAAGATAGACGACGCGCTCGTTCCGCGCCGGCTCCACCGGCGGCGCGGCGGCAGAGGATATAGGAATCGTGAGGACAACGAAGCTAAAACAAATGAGCATCCGTGCAACACAACGCATGAATCGAGTCCTCGTAACAAGGACAGGGAAGGTAATTCGTGGGAACAGCCGCGGCCAGATAATGGACGCTGCCGGCTGAGGTGCCGTCGAGCACGACGGCTATCTTGCAACACGCGGAGCAAAAATGCCAGAGCAGTCACTTGCCGCCGGGGGGCTGGCGAAAATGGGCGAACTCAGAAAATCAGGGAGAACAGGTTCTCGTTCCCACGCTCCTGCGTGGGAACGCACGTCCGGCCGCTCCGCGGCCCGACGTGCAAAGGGAAAAAACGCGACGCGGAGCGTCGCACACGCACGTTCCCACGCGGAGCGTGGGAACGAGGGTGCTTTACACACACCCTCATTCCCACGCAGCGTGGGAACGAGGCGACTTTTTCGTTTGCCCGCCCGCTGCTGGGTTCTCATAATAAGGTGGACTCTCTCTTGAGACATTCTCGACAGGTTCCCCTCTCCACGAGGACCACTCCGATGCGACGCTTATCCATTCCTGTGCTGGTGTTCTCCATTCTTGGCTGCATTTGTTCCTCGCTGCCGGCCGCGGATTTCGCGCCGGACCCGCATTCGGTGCAGCGGTACGGCCCGGCTTATCGCTATCCGCAGGCCGGCTGGATCGTGTTGCATATCGAAGGCGAACCGTATCAACGCGGGCTGCAACATGGCCGACTGCTCGCAGAGGAAATCGCCGCGCACGTCCGCTGCTTCGCCGCCGTGCGCAGTCCGAAAGCGCCTGCCGACGGCTGGAAGGCGACGCGCACCCTCGTCGATGCCTTGTTCCAGCGCCGTTACGACAAGGAATATCTCGAAGAGATGAAGGGCATCGCCGACGGCGCCAGCGCCGCCGGCGCGCGGTTCCAGGGACGGCCTATCGATTTACTCGACATCATCGCGCTCAATTCCTGGCCCGAGATAGAGACCCTGGATTCCGCGCTGTTGGCCACGCCGAATGGCTTGGAAAGCAAGAGTTTTAAGCAAGATTCGCCCCCAGCCAGTACACCGCCCAAGCCGATGCACTGTAGCGCCTTCGCCGCCAACGGCAAGGCCACGCGCGATGGCAAGATCGTCTTCGGTCACATCACCATGTTCAGCCTGTATCCCTCCAGCTTTTACAATGTTTGGCTCGATGTGAAACCAACTCGCGGCCATCGTGTATTTATGCAGTCATATCCCGGCGGCATTCAGAGCGGCCTGGATTACTACTACAACGATGCTGGATTGCTCGTGTGCGAGACGACGCTGGCGCAGACGCGCTTCGACGGCACCGGCATGACCGTCGCCTCGCGCATCCGTCGCGCCCTGCAATACGCCGACAACATCGACAAGGCGGTGGAGATCCTCAAGGAGGGCAACAACGGGCTGTACACGAACGAATGGCTGCTGGGCGACACCAAGACCAACGAAATCGCCATGTTCGAGTTGGGCACGCACAAGAGCAAGCTCTATCGCAGTAGCAAAAACGAGTGGTACGGCGGCACCGAGGGTTTCTAT
Source organism: Gemmataceae bacterium (assembly GCA_035653735.1). Classification (GTDB taxonomy): domain Bacteria; phylum Planctomycetota; class Planctomycetia; order Gemmatales; family Gemmataceae; genus JAJPHU01. Next base: position 18,115 of record DASRBG010000059.1, on the reverse strand, counting down.
TGGGGCTGCAATAACACCAAGGATCTAGATGTGCGTCTGGAGACGATCGCCAGCGTCGAGGGTCGGCCGGCCGCGGCGGTGTTTCGACCGTCGCCGCGCGACGAAAAATGGCTGGAGCTGTACGATCGCTACAAGGGCAAGATGGACGCCGAGTTCGGCAAGCTGGCCTTCACGACGCCGCCCTTGGCCGCGTACCCTTCGGTCGATGCCAAGTTCACGACCAGCGATATGGCCGGGGAATTGAAGACCTGGGCGCTCTTTGGTCCACCCCTGGGCCGGACGTGGAAGCCGACCTTCGAAGAACAAAAACAATATCCGGAAGTGCGGCCGTTGGTGAGCAATCCTTGGACGGTCTTGCACGCGGGCGCGCCGAAGGGCGACCCGGGGAAGATTCTTGCCGTGGATCTGCCTGATGAGATGCACGAAAGCAAAATCAAGGCATCGGAGCTAGCGACTCCTGCTCTGCCGCCGACCATCGCGGCATGGCATGGGACGATCCTGCCCCAGAGCGATGCCGATACCTGGCTGGCGACCGGCTTCGCCGATTACGAGAAAATCGCCGCTCTGGAAAACGCTCTCCGCAAACGCGCTTCCGATCACAAGCTGACTCGCGCGGATCGAGAGCAATTGGCCCTGGCGCTCTTCGCCTATCGTGCCGATTACAACCTTGGCGCGCGAGCACGGCCGGAGACTTCGCTGGATGCAACGCGCTCCGCGCTGCGTCAAAACGACTGGTACCGTGCGGCGGCGGGCAAGGGCGTTTGGCTGCTGCACAGCCTGCGCCGGCAAATGGGAGCCAAAACCTTCGATGAAATGATGGATGCGTTTGGCCGCGAACACGCCGGCAAAACGGTCGGTGCCGCGGAGTTCCGCGCCCATGTCGAGAAATGGGTCGGCAATTCCCGAGCGAACTTTTTCGATGCCTGGCTGACGCAAACTGGCTTGCCCCATTATCAGATTGCCGTGACCAACTCCTCGACCACTTCGTCCGGCTACGAAGTCACCGTCGAAGTTCGCCGCGATAAGGATGGCCCGCAAACGGCGCTCGATGTCACAGTCGAGACAGCCAAGGACGAGGTGACGCGTGAGGTGCGCATCGACGGCACCACTGCTCGCCTTGCGGTCCAGACGCACGAGCAGCCGTTGCGCGTCGTCCTCGATAAATATGGACAAGCAGCCAAGAGTAACGGCGGGCCGTTCTCCATCCTCAGCTTCCATGATGAGCAGGAGCACACGCTCATCGTTTACGGCACTACGGGAGAAAAGCCGAGCCAGCGCGAAGCAGCCAGGTGGCTGCAACAAAGCCTCCGTGCGATGGGTTGGAACATTACCGTACCCATTCGGTCAGACACGGAGGTCACCGAGGAAGAGTTGAAGACACATCATCTACTTCTGATCGGCCGGCCGGATACGAACGCGCTGGTAAAGAAGTATCACAAACAACTGCCCATCTCCTTCGGCCGCGGTTCGTTTGCCGTGCGTGAAGAGGTATATGCTCATCCGGACAGTGCCGTCATTGCCGCCGCCGAGAATCCCGCGAACAAGCGTTTTTCGCTCGTCGTTCTTGCCGGATTGGGCGCCTCCTCGACACAGGGCATCGTGCCCGTATTCGCGGGCCAAAAAGAACGGCTCTTCGGGAGCCAAATAGATCGGCCAGCGGAGGTGGTGATTCTGCCGCATGGAGCAAGTGCCCGATTGTTGGTGGTACCCGCGAAAGATCTGGTGTGCGAGGTGAAAAAAGCAGTCTCGCGCAAGGCGGAGGCGAAGCACTAGAATACCAATCCGCAGCGTCCGGCGAGCGGGGTCGCGTAAGCGCCCCGAGTGCTTCTCTCGGGGCGCTTACGCGACCCCGCTCGCCGGACGCTGCATCCCATCACTGTATCGGACCGGGACCATATTCATTGAGTGCGCCGTCGCTGGGACGATACTCCATCGTATCCACGCCCTGTGTCGGCCGAAGTTCGTCCTTGCTCTTGCCTTCCTTGCTTGGGTGCTGCTTCTTGGCGGGCTGCGGCGGCTCCTCGCTGCTTTCTTCCTTGCCCCTCTTCTTCATCTTGGGATCGGCTTCCCATGCCCGTTTCGAATGCTGCTCCATCCCCTTCTTGCCGCTGTAAGGGCTGCTGGTGCGCGGGCATCCGGAATAGTGCTCGTTCAGATGGCTGTCTTCCTGGCACTTCGGCTCAGTCTGCGGCTCCTCTTCGATGGGTGGCGGCAGCTCTTCCACGGACTCGGACTTGCCTTCCTTAGCCTCTTCAAAGATCTTCGTCCACTCCTTGAAAAGCGTCTTGGTCTCCTCCCCTGAGTCGCTGCGGGGTTTCTTGGCATTGGCTTGAGCCGGCTTCTGATCGCTCTCATCGGCGTAAGGCATCCGCGGCGGCGTTGCCGGAAGTTCGTCGTCGTCCTGGCAGCGCGGCATGATGATGGGACAACCATTGGGCGGTATCTCCTGTCCCTGAACGACGGGCAGATCGATGTCCGCGCGAGCGACCGGCAGCATTGCGTCGTGGGGCATCGGATCGTCTTCACGGATAACGATAGGTGCTGCATCCGCCCCAAAATCTGATACCGGAGCTGCCTGGGCGATGATCGATACCGGACCCGCCACCGGTTCGGGCGCGACGGGTTGCGGATCCTCGGGGATGCACTCCTCGACGCTACCGGCCGTCTCGCTCGCCTGCGCGTTGGCCTGGCTCGTTCGCATGGCCAACGAGGTCAGTCCATTCAATGGCTGCATCGCGACCGACGCCTCGGCGATCACCTGCAAGGAGCGGCCAACCACGGAGTCTGGGCAGCGGCAGGCGTAGTAGGTCAGGGACAAGAATCCCCCTGCTGCCAGCACTCCCGCCGCTGAACAGCACCAGATCAGTTTGCGCATAATCTCCCTCTGCTCCTGGAAAGTGGATGAGATTGGCCCAAGCAAAGATGGGAACGCCCTCAGCCGCCGACGTTTTCGCGTCTCGATGCGAAAACGAAAGCCCAACGCGCGGCGGACTATACCGACCTTCTCTCCGCGGTGCCATAGCAGTTCTGAGGCGAATTCTCCCCGAACCGCCCCCCGTTGTGGCCCGGACTCCGGACGTCGGGAGACCCCGCCACAACGGGCAGACCTTCGGTCACGGACCGTGGCGGGGTCGGGAGACACCACAACGGGGGCGGGGCAGGGAGACCCCACCACAACGCGGGAATCGTGGAAGGGAAAACGCTTCTGTGAAGCGTCGCTAAACCGAGCAGCACGATCAGAGCTGACGCATGAAGGCCACGAGGGCCTTCTTCTCCTTGGCGTCGAGCTTGAGTTCGAGAACAAGGTTGAAGAATTCGACCGTGTCCTCCAGGGTCAGAAGCCGGCCGTCGTGGAAATAGGGGGGCGACTCTTTGATTCCTCGCAGCGGGAAGGTCTTGATAGGGCCTTGCGCCGTGGCCACTAGGCCGTTGTGGGTTTGCGTTTTATAGAAACGCTCTACCTTCAGATCGTGCATGAGATTATCGGTGTAGTACGGGGCTGGATGGCACGTCGCGCATTGGGCCTTGCCGAAGAACACCTTTTGGCCTTGCATCTCCAACGAATCCGCACCGAACTTCTTCGGATCAAGTTTGCCGTCCCAGCCCAGCCCCGGCGCCGGCGGAAAATCAATCAGATCCTGGACCTCGGCCATGAAGTGGACCTGACTGCCGCGCTCCAAGGGATTGATCCCCTTGGCGGAAGCCGAGACCTGATCGCCGTCAAAATAAGCGGCCCGCTGCTCGAACTCCGTGAAGTCCTCGACACTTTTGAGAGCGCGCTGCGAGCCGAACAATCGCTGGATGTTAACGCCGCGTAGACTCGTCGTATCAAGGCGGCGGCGATGCGACTGCGGCCGAATGTCGCCCACGAGATGAGTTGCCGCCGAGGTGTGGCCATTCACGTGGCAGTCAAAACAAGCCACGCCTTGCATGCCGGCAGGTTTCTCTGTCTTGCGGTCGGCCGTGGCGTTGAACTGTTGTTGCGGGAACTGCGTCACCAGGAGGCGAATACCTTCCAGATCCTTGGAATTGAGGATGCCCTGGAGGATTTCCTGGAAGTTATCCACTGTGATCATTTTTCCTTGCGAGACATCGCCCAAGTCGCGGCGCGTCGTCAAGTAGAGGGCGGGAGGGAACTCGGGCAAGAAATGCTCGGGCAAATCGAAATCGACATCCCAGCGCTCCAGGCGGGCCAGCAGCTTGATTTCCATTTGCGGGAAGACCATGCCTCCCACCTCGTGCTTCGGGTGCGGCAGGGGAAGGAATCCCTTGGGAAATAGCCCTCTTTCCCGGATGGTTTCGCTCGACATTTCTGCTAGCGATTCCCACGTTTCGCCGGATGGCAATTTCACCGTCGGGCCAACCGGGATGGGTTTGCCGCGGGACATGGTGACTTTATTGTCGGGCCGTGCCGAGAGGTCATAGCGCTCCTCGAGCAGTTTCCGCTGGCGAGAGGCGAATGACTCCTTTTCCGCCTTGTCCCTGGCCATTACCGATTGGAGGCTCTCCTTCCCCAGAAGAACGGGTGTGATTTGGTCGTAGCTTGAAGAGGTTGCTTGTTTGGGCTTTTCTTCATCCGCCCTCGATGTTGGCCGGGTCAGTGAAGAGACCGCCAACAATGCCAGACTGGCCGGAACAACCAGCCAGGGCAGCCAACGCCAGATTCTCCCCTTGTCCTTCGTCTGCATTGGTCGTTCCCCAAAAAGGTGCCTGATTCTGTATGTCCAAGCGCGGCTTTTCCTCTGAGTACGGCAACGATACCGCGGTCGGACTGATCGCCGGCTATTCTATGCGGCGCAGGGCTGTGCAGCCGGGACGTGAGGAGAAATGGTTTTGTTGCCGAGCCTAAAGCATGGGCGAAGGTTGCGGAGCCAATCTTCGCGTACTCTCCGGGGAATAACCGACACCCTGTTCTCCGTTCAGTATGAACAGTGTGTAAGCACACGAAACGGCAGAGTCGAAGCGACTTTTCTTTTCTCTTCGTGTTTTCGGATTGCGAAGCCGAAGGTGAGGGAGGATTGCCTTACCGCGAGCCTCTCTCTTCGACGACGCGAAAGCCGCGATAGCCTTCACCCGCCTGATTTGCTTTCTGCTTGCTGTCCGCGGGTGCATCAGCACTGCCGCCGCGGACGGCTCCTTTGCCGTCCTTCATCGCCACCCATTCGGCCACGTTGCCCCCTAAATCGAAGACGGCCTGTTCATCGCCTGCCGCTCGGAATGAACCTACTTCCTTCAACAACAGCGCCTCCCCGCCTCGATCGTTCAAAGTCTCGCGCAAACGAACGGCATCGTCTGGATTGACGGCATAGCCCGCCCAATGATCGAGCGTGTTCTCCTCGCCTTCGGAATTCTCGTACAGCTTCTCTGCCTCCTCCTCGGTCGGCAAACGATAAGTGCGTCCGGTCTGCTTGCTCAACCAGGAACAGTAATCCTTGGCCCGCTCGAAGGTGATGCCGTTGGCCGGGTAGTTCTCGCGCCCCGGCTCGATTTTGTAGGTTTTGTCGAACTCGGCGAACTGAGCGCGCGTCACCTCGAAGCGGCCAATGCGCAGCTCGCCGTAGGTCACGGTTTCCGGAATGAGACGGCCTTTGACCATCACTCCGTAACGGCCGGCTTCGCGGCGTGCTTGCCGGCGCTTGATCGCCCATCCCAGCGGCGAATCGGCTTTGACGGCGGGATTCGATCGCACCACGGAAGAGAACAGGTAGCGATCGAGCCAGGCTAGTTCTTCCTTCACCTTGCGGCGCTGATGGGCCAACTTGGTGAGCGAATGTTTCTCTCCGGGAAAGAGGACGAAACGCACATCGGTTTTGCCGATTTGCTGCAAGGCTCGATATTGCACCCAGCCCTGATGAACGGGCACAGTCTGGTCCTCGCTGCCGAAGAAGATCAAGGTCGGCGTGCGTACGCGCTGGAGCCGATAGAACGGCGACTTAACGAAGTAGAGGAATGGTTTTTCGAGCGGCGATGCACCCAGATAATAGCGATTAAAAGCGTCGCCGAACTCGCAATTTGCCCAATCACTGACATATTCGACGTTGCCCGCGCCGGCAATCGCCGCTTTGTAGCGCGTCGTTTTCGCTGTGAGACGGTTGGCCAAGATGGCGCCGTTGGACCAGCCGGACACGGCCAGCCGCCCCGGATCGACGAAGCCGCTTTCGATCAAGCGATCGATGCCTTTTTCGATGTCGATTGTCTCTAAATCGCCGTATCGTCCGCGCGTGATCGATTCCAGCCATTCCAAGCCATACCCGGCGCTGCCATGATAGTTTGCTTTCAGGACGAAAGCGCCTTGCTGGCAAACGAGGTTCGTCGGGTACATCCACCAATCTTCCCACGCATCGCGGTCGGCGGCGGCTGGACCGCCGTGGATCATCACCACGAGTGGATACTTCGTTCGCTCTCGATAATCGTGCGGATAGTAGAGAATACCCTGCACCTCATCGCCGCGCGCTCCTTTCCAACTCATGACCTCCGTTCGCGCGTGCGGCAATTCCGCTAGATGCGAATGGTGAACGCCAAAGGGACAAGGTTTACCCAGGCGTGACCCATCAAGTTTCGTGTGATACCACCGGGTCGGCGTACTCGCCGTCGAATAGGAGTAGAACAGCGTCTTGCCGTCGGGACTAACTTGCAAGTCGTACATATGATCGGCATGTTCGCCGACCAGCCAGTCGCGTCGCCAGCCCTTGTCCGTTCGGGTGTACCGGGCGGCTTTCGTGTGGACGCCGTCGGCCAGCAGGGCAACAAAGCCATTGCGCGTTACCGCGAGGGCCGGCGTATCATCGCTGTCCTCCTGCTCAGCTAAGCCGCGCTCCCAAGCGAGATCGACGGCAACGACGGCGTTGCGGTCGAGATCGAAATAATGCAATTGCAGAATGCCGGACTGCGCGAAACGCGGCTGACTGTTGTGCATGTTGACGGCATAAAATCCGCGGCTGTCCGGCGACCACTGGAGATGCTGGATGTTCCAGTGCGGCTCGCCGAAGAGCTGTCGTACTTTACCGCTGTGCAGATCGTGCAGCAAAACGGCAGGCTTGACCTTATTATCGAAGTTGTAGCTCAGGCTGCGCTGATGGACGGCGACCGCGTAGCGGCCGTCGGACGAAACCGCCAGTTTTTCGATACGATCGCGATTGTCGCTCAGCCGCGTCACCTTCTTGGACGAGGCCTCGATGCGGAACAGTCGAACCGGCGGTTCGTTGCGTTCGTCTTCAACGACAATGCTATCGTCTTTTTCTCCCTTGAGCGTACTGGCGCGCAAGGTCGGCGTTTCTTTGGCGGAGAAGATGAGCGACTCGGAACCAGCCCAATCGAACTGGAGGATTTCGCTGGGCCACTCCGTCAGCGGCCACGCTTCCCCGCCGCTAGGATCCATTAGCCAGATCTGATTTTTGGCGTCATCGTCCGTCGCATGCTCGTGCGCCGCAGACCGAGGACGTAGGAAAGCGAGCCGCTGCCCATCGGGCGCCCAGCGCGGGCTGCGGCAATTCTCCGAACCGCGCGTAAGGATGGTTTCGCGTCCCGTGGACAGGTCGAGGCGCACGAGGTTGCCGATTGCCTCGCCGCGCTCTTTGTTGGGACCGACATGGACCCAGACGGCCCAGCGGCCATCCGGTGACACCTGGATGTCACGAAGCGACTCCGTGAGAATCACGTCGTCGATCGTCCATTTGGTTTTGCCGGCAAAGGCAGCGGATGCGCAGGCGAAGAGAAAGACGAAAGCGGTAGCGGTGTATTTCATCGGTGCGGTTCCTGTGCTGCCAAGCCCACAGCGTTCAGCGAGCGGGGTCGCGTTAGCGCCCCGAGTGCTCCTCTCTCGGGGCGCTAACGCGACCCCGCTCGCCGAACGCCGCGGGCCGGTGAAGCGAATCAACGTTGCGGCGGCGTATTCGCCGCATTGAGTTTATCCGGCGAATCGGCGAGCAGCTTTTTCGTCGTGGCGGCGAGATCTTCGGGCTGCTTGTAGGAATCCTTCAGCATGACCTTGGGTTTTGCCTTGTCGCGTAGATCCTTGAAGGCCGTTTGCATCTCGATCTGCACTTTGCGCTCGAAGACCTCGCGCGTCAGCTTGTCGCGCACCGCATCCAGCGTAACGGATTTATTAGGCGGATGGCGCTTGTCCAGTTTGAAGACAACGTTGCCTTCCGGCGTTTCCAATAGCGTGGTCATCTCGCCGGGATGCAGCTTGAACGCTTCATCCTCGACATCCTTGTTGCCGAGTGAGCCGCGGCCAAACGGCCCAATCTTGCCTCCCTTGGCCGCCAGCGTAGAGCTGGGTTGATGCTGAGCTGTTTCATCGAAGGCGGCGGGATTGTCGCGGATGCGCGTGTAGGCCATCATGGCGTACCTGGTTTGGTCCGATGGCCAGAGGATCATACGGCCTTCGAGCTTCTCACCGAATTCCGCCTCAAAGGCTTGCTGCAAATCCTGATCGGCTACCTTGACGCGATCCCGGCACAGCTTGGCCAACAAGAGCCGCGGACGCACCACGTCTTCCCGCCACTCGTAGACGTTCTTGTTGTACGGCCCGAGAAAGTCCTTCTCGAACACCTTCAGATCGATACCCCCCATTCGCTTCAGATCTTCGTTCACCCCCCCCTCGATTTCCTCCGGCGTCACGTTGACGCCCCGCGCCTGGCACTCCTTGTCGATGATGCGGCGATTGATGAAGAAGTCAATTTGCTCGCCGCCGTACCGCGCGATGAGAAACTCGCCGAAATCCTCACGGGTGATGGGCATCGTCTCCTCGGTCCCACGATCCGTGCGAGAACGATAGGCGGCAACGACTTGCCGCGAACGCTGACTCGGATCACAGGGGGTCAGGCCGTCCGGCTCCTCGGCCTTATTTTTCTTCAAGAGGTATTTCGTGGGATTTGCTTGGCGTTTCAAGGTATCAAACGCCGTTTGCATTTCTCCAGCGATCTTTTTTTCCGCCAGTTCCTTGGTCAACTTCTCGCGGACGGTCTCGAAGCGGACAGACGTATCGGCTGGCAGATGGCGCAGGCACTTGACTAAAACAGGTCCATCAATCGTCTCAAACACTTCACTGACTTCATTCGGTTTGAGACGAAAGACGATGCGATCGAAATTATCGTCGCCCATGACATAGCGGCCGAAGGGACGGACCTTGCCGGCGGTGGCCGCCAGCTCCGGCTTGACCGACTGATTCTTGGCCATGCGATCGAACTCCTCGGCGCTATCGCGGAGCTTCGCGTACTGGGATAACGCTTGCTCCTTGCCCTCCTTGGTCTTGGGCCAGAGGATGATCTGACATTCGACCTTCTCGCCGTAGGCGGCCTCGAACGCTTTATGCAGCTCCTCATCGCTGACGTGAACGCGGCTACGGCATAGCTTGGCCAGTTGTATGCGGGAGCGAATGATGTCCTCTTTCCACTCGTAGAGGTTCTTGTGATAGCGCGCCAGGAGCGTATTGACGAACGTTTTTTGATCGACGGCGAATCCCTGCAATTGTTGGGCAAGTTCGGCCTCGATCTCGGCGCCGCTGACCTCGATGTTGTATTGCCGGCAGGCGTCATCGATGATGCGTTTGTTGATGAGCAATTCCAGCTTATCGGAATGGCGCTCGATGAGGTAATCGCCGAACTGTTCGCGTGTGAGGGGTTCGTTGTCAAAGAGATACGCGACGACACGGCGCGAATAATCGGAGGGGGATTGCGCAGCCGCGGGCGGCGTGATAGCTGGATTAGTGGCCGCTGCCGGCGCCTGAGCGCCGGCCTTCGGCATCATGCTGCTGCGAATCCAATACCCTGCCCCCGCTACCAGGGCGAGGCATCCGCTAAGAATCGCGATTCCGCGCCACCCGCGCCGGGTGCGACGATCTTTCTTGCGAGCAGGCATCCCTTTCCCCTCCCTGTGCCCTACCCGGCCGAACAGCCGGATTTACCCCATGAAGGCGACGAGATATAGCGAGCCTGCCCCGAACCCGCAAGCCCACCTGTGATCTTGCCCAGCATGACAACGGAGATTGATCCACGGAATGGTGCGGTTATCATGGGTTTGGTTTTTTGACAGCACGCATCTTCACGGTAGACCGCAATTGACAGACGGAGTGGGATGGCTTCATGACCCTCGATCGCATCTCCATCGAAGTGACCAACCGCTGCGCCAAGGCCTGCTGGTTTTGCTACAACCACAGCCTTCCCGAAGGCGATACACAGTGGACCGCCGACGAGCTGGTCTCATTTGTCAGCGATTGTGCCGCCCACGGTGTCAAGGCGGTATCGTTCGGCGGCGGTGAACCGCTGCAATACGACGATCTTTTTCTCGTTCTCGAACGACTGCGCGGTACGCTGTTTCGTTCGCTCACTTCCAACGGCCTCTTGCTTCATGGTGAACGCTACGAGCGCCTGATCGCGGCTGCGCCGGACAAGGTGCATCTGTCGATCCATTTCCCCGAACGCGACGGCGAAGTGCAGCGCGTCATCCGCCAGGTCCACGAACTCGCCGACCGCGGCATCCGCAGCGGCATCAATCTACTTGTGGCGCGCTCCAACCTGCCGGCCGCGCGCCGGGCCGCCGAGATGGTCCGCCAGTCTGGCATCGACAACAAGCGCATCGTCTACTTACCGATGCGCGGCCAGGATACGCCGACGCCCGCTGAAGTCGCCGCCGTCGCTGGCGGCCAGCCGTTTCAATCGATGACCTGCCTGATGCAATGTGGTCGCAGTCCGCGGTTTTGCTCGATTGGCTGGGACAAAACCGTGGCCTGGTGCTCGTACACGCGAACGCGCCGGCTGTTACCCGTGTTGACGTATGAGGGGTTGAACGCCGCTCTGGACGGGCTGGGATTGGAATTTTGTGGAGGGACTGATGAACGATGATTTCCCGTGCAGCCATTCGATGGACACTTGCTGGTTCGCTCTCGATGATGTGGGACACATTGGGATATTCGATTCGGGCGAAAACGGTCATGTACCGAACATAACGGGCGAAGCTTGGGAATTGGTCGATGGATTGTGGCGCCAGCAACATCCTGACGGTGGGGACTCTCCCTCTCCATGGGAACATGAACGACTGGCATCAGATCTCGGATTATTCTACTACGAATATGAAACCGACGCTGGCTATACGTTCGACCCCATCTCACCCTACAAGCGAAGGAACGTTCCCAAGACCCCGCTTCACGTCGATCAATTACCACCGACACTGCGCCAGCAAGTCAAGCAGAGCCGTTTGCAAGAAGTTAATTTTGCTCTTCGAGAACTCGTGCAGCCGCTGGAACAATTCAACTGTGAATATTCGTATAAGGAGCATCGCGTAGCGTACCTCTGTAGCGATGGCAAAACCGTGCGTCCGATTCCTGGTATGGAAGATCGATTCGCGGAGTTTTGCCGCCAGTTCCGCGAAGAGTATCCTGAGTTAGCCAAGGACATGATCTTCGAGGGGCAGAGGGACGAATCACAGTAACCGCGTCTTTGGCGCTGCAAGGAGAATGACAATGGACAATGATTATCCGGCAAGCCATTCGATGGACACCTGCTTTTTTGCCGTCGATCGTGACGGTCATGTCGCCGTTTTCGACACCGGCGAGGCAGGGGCGGTTCCTGCGGCCGTGCTCTCCGGCGAACAAGCCTACGAGGCGCGCCGGCAGTTTGCACAGTTGCCGCGCGTCGGGGTCATCCACGAGCGAGAAGGACGCGTGACGCCGAATCAGCCAAGCGAGTTCAATCAGCACCGCGGTATGCTCGCCCTGCCCTACCCGACCCTTGTGTTTCTAGATTCGCTCGATCCGGTGAAAGAGGAAATAGCCGCTGGCCGTGGTATCGAAGTGCAGGCCAGCGAAGGCGTTGCTGTTCTGTTTCAAGAATTATCGGAGGCGCTGGCCAAGCGACTGCACGACAGCGGCGCCTGCCGCGGTTGTTCGTTGTACTTCTCTAATGAGGACGAGGAATTCCGCCCCGACCTGGCCGCACGCGGTTTTTTCAGCTATTCGCACTTGACCGAGAATTGGATCTCCGGTCCCTATGGTCGGGTTTGCCGCCCCGCCCAACCAATCCACGTCGATCAATTGCCACCGAGGATGCGCGAAGCGGTCAAGTCCATGCGATTTGAGTCGCTCAGCTTCGCCGAGACGACGCACATCCAACCGATCGAACACACTGAGTGCGTCTCATGGGAATCCGCCTACATGGACGTAACCGGCAAGAACATCCGCCCGATCCCCGGCAGGGAGGACGAATATACGGAACACTATGAGGAATTGGCCGACATCGGGGATAATATGAACGTCGAGCCGCCCCCCGGACACAACGCGGATGCCGTGGAGGAATGAAAGGAAACCGCCGTGCTGATCCTGCGCGGACACGAAGACGCCGTTCGCTGCCTGAGCTATTCACCCGATGGTCGCTATCTCGCCTCGGGCAGTGAGGATGGCACGGTTCGTCTGTGGGATTTGGCTAACCCTGCTCCCTTCATTTTGAAGCACGATAGCAGTGTTGAAACTTTGGCCTACAGCCCGGATGGCGATCTCCTCGTGACGGGTACGGCCATAGGCGAGTTGTTGGCCTGGGCCATGCCGCAACGGCGGAGACGCTGTCAAGTGAAAGCCCACGTAGGCGGAGTACGCGAGCTTGCATTCGCACACGACGGTCAAACGCTGGCCACGACGGGTTGGGATCGCCTCGTGAAATCTTGGGACGCATCTACATTGAAACAGCGTCAGATGCTCGCCAGCGAGCTTTCTTATTCGGCACTGGCTTATTCTCCTGACGGAAACGTTCTGGCGGTCGGCTATGACGACGGTGGCATCCAATGGTTTGACCCCAGCGGGCGACACACCGCCAACCTGGAGGGACCGTTCCGATTGTTTGCGCTGGCATGGTCGCCCGATGGCCGGTTGCTTGCTGCGGGACACAGCGATGGTACGCTCGCCTTGTGGCAGGGCGGCAAACTACAGACTTCTTGGCGCGGCCATCCCTGGACGCTCTACGCTCTCGCCTTCACTCCCGACGGCCGCACGCTGATTTCCGGCAGTGCCGACGGCACCGTGCGCTTGTGGAACGTGCAGACAGGACAGGAGCGATGCTGTTATCGCTGGCACACGAGTTGGGTGACGAGCGTGGCCGTATCTCCCGATGGCATGACTGCTGCGGCCGGCAGCGCGGATCGCACCGTCGTGGTCTGGGATTTGGACGAATGAGAATTCAGACAGGGACCATGTGTCCCATTACATAATGCACCGACAACACCACATGAATGCCGCTGACAATCAACGTGTAGGGCAGCTCCAGGTAGTGCCGGCGGATATGACAGCAGACCGCAACCGAGATTCCGAAAACGAGAAAAACGATTTTGACAGCAAACATAGCGGTTAAGCCGTAATCGTGGGCGATCCAGCGCGCGAGAGGATTCAGCTCCCAGAGGTGGAAAAAGTCGCGATAATGCCAGGCGAAATAAAGATCGTAGCCGGCAATGGTGAGAACAAAGGCCCAGGCAAGTACGAGAAGAGTATTCTTCACGGCGCGCGGAACCTCCGGGGAGCGCGGTAATGCTCCATCCTTAAGCCGACTTTGGAACCCTAGGACAATGGGCCGGGCGGTGGGACGCTATGGTGAGAAACGTCCACGGGCCAACAATTAAAAACGTAGCATAATCTGTGCCGGGGATCGCCGAGGAGAGGACAAGCTGCCGGGTGAGGAGGCGATCCGCGAGGGTCATTCGACCTTGCGACCGAACGATTCTCGCCTTTTGCTGAAATCGAGTCAATAGCGATCCGCTTCGGCATTTCGACTTGGCCAAGCTCGCCATCTGCGACTGGGCCGATGATTCCGCCAAGAAAAAAGATGCCGCGACGCCTCCGCATTCCTATTGTCTCCTCAGACTGCTTCTGCATCCCTGACGCGCCATCCAAGGAGACGATCGCATGGGCATCAATGCACCGCTCAACCGCAAACTGCGCATGGGCCTGGTCGGCGGCGGCCAAGGCGCTTTTATCGGCAAAGTTCACAGTATCGCCGCCTGTCTCGACAATCGCGCCGTTCTTGTCGCCGGCGCTCTTTCCTCCGATCCGGCGAAGGCGAAAGCATCGGCCCCCGACTACGACATCCCGGCCAACCGCGCTTATGGTTCCTACCGGGAGATGATCGACGGCGAGCTGAAATTGCCTGCGGACCAGCGCATCGATTTCGTGTCCGTCGCCACTCCCAACCACACGCACTTCGAGATCGCCAAGGCGTTTGCCGAGGCGGGATTCAATGTCGTTTGTGACAAGCCAATGACCTTCGACCTCGCCCAGGCCGAGGAATTGGCCAAGGTCGTGCAGAAGACCGGCGTTGTCTTCGGCGTCAGCCACAATTACACCGGCTATCCGCTCGTCCGTCAGGCCCGCGAGATGGTCCAGGCCGGCGAGCTGGGCGAGATCAATGCCGTTCGCGCTTTCTATATCCAGGGTTGGCTGCGGACACGGCTGGAAACATCCGGTCAGAAGCAGGCTGGTTGGCGCACCGATCCGAAGAAATCCGGCGCCGCCGGCTGCTTCGGCGACATCGGCACCCACGCCTACAACCTCGGACGCTTTATCAGCGGATTGCTCCCGGAGCAGATTTCCTGCCAGCTAAAAGTTTTCGAGCCGGGGCGAGCACTCGACGATTATGGGACCGCCATTGTCCGCTACCACAACGGCGCTCTCGGCACCGTCACCGCTTCGCAGATTTCCCACGGCCGTGAAAATGATCTGTGGATCGAAGTCGACGGCACCAAGGGGGCTCTCGAATGGCACCAGGAGGAGCCAAACAAGATGTTGTTGCGCGTTAACGGCAAGCCGCACCAGATTTACACGCGCGCCGGCGGACCGTATCTGGGCGATTTGGCCGGCCGCTCGACGCGCATTCCCAGCGGGCATCCCGAAGCGTTCCTCGAAGCGTTTGCCAACATTTACACGGCGGCATATCAAGACATGATCGCACGCGCCGGCGGCCAGAAGTTCGACTATGCCCATAGTCTTTACCCAAATGTCGCCGACGGCGTTGATGGTATGAACTTCATTGAGCAGTGCGTCGCTAGCTCGGCGGAGAACGGCGCGTGGAAAACGTTGAAGCATCCCCTGTGCCGATCGTGAAGAATATCTACCGATCCGAGCCCCGGACGCAGCGCAACGGGTGGAGAGCCGCGACCGTAAGGGAGCGGCAGGCAAAATCGCTCCCTTACGGTCGCGGCTCTTCGCATCGCTTACTCCGCTGCGCTGCGTCCGCGGCTCGGATGGGAGTGGGCCATTGAAGAAACTTCCGCCGGAAGCTAGAATTGCGTTGATTAGAGTTCCCTTGCACCTCCGCATCCGTCCCTGATGCTGGGCCGGTGGATAGAAGGAGCGAGTCTGTGCAGATCAAAATCTCCGTGCGGCATGGACAACTCAGCGATGCTGCGCAGCAGTTCATCCGCGATAAAGCCGAGAAACTCCTGCACTATTTCGAGCGCCTCACCATGATCGAGGTGACGGTGGACATGAAGAAGGACCAAAAACAGGTTGA
The DNA here is from genome assembly GCA_035653735.1 of Gemmataceae bacterium. Classification (GTDB taxonomy): domain Bacteria; phylum Planctomycetota; class Planctomycetia; order Gemmatales; family Gemmataceae; genus JAJPHU01. The sequence goes on along the minus strand of DASRBG010000059.1, from coordinate 2,627 downwards.
GTTTGTCGTGCAGGCGGAGCATAAACACGATTTTGTCGCCCGCGAGAGCCATGCCGACCTGACGGCGGCGGTAGATTTGGTGCTGGACAAGTTAGCACTCCAGCTGCGCCGGTATAAAGAAAAAATTCAGGACCATCGCCGGACGCCCTCCGCCGGTGAAGTGGCCGGCGCGCCCAAGGTTGAAGAGTCCAGCGAGGAGTGACGGAGGAACTGGCATGCGAATGTCCGACTTCGTGGTGCGCGAGGCGATCATCCCGGACCTGCCCGGCACCAACAAGGAAGGCGTTATCCGGGCCATGGTTGAGAGCCTGCGGACGGCAGGCCAGTTCCGCGGCGCCGATCTGGAAGACATCATCCGGGCCATTCTCAAACGCGAATTCCTCGGCTCAACCGGCATTGGCCGAGGCGTCGCCATTCCCCATACCAAGCATACAAGCGTCGAACGCCTTGTGGGGACCGTGGCCATCTCCCACAAGGGCATCGCTTTCGACAGCCTCGATGGGGAGCCGGTCCATGTCTTCGTCTTGCTCATTTCGCCGCAGGACCGTCCAGGCGATCATCTGCGCGCCTTGGAAAATGTCTCACGTTCCCTGCGCGACGACAACTTCGTCCGCGCCCTTCGCGGCGCTACGACACGAGAAGAAATCACCGCCCTGCTCGACAGGGCCGAACATTAAACGGTTTTCGGTTTTCGGTATTCCGTTTTCGGTAATCGACAGAGAGATCCGTCGAGTTCCGAAAACCGAAAACCGAAAACCGAAAACCGATGACGGATTGCCATGAATGGGGAGCCGTTGGTCCAAAAGGTGGTCATCAACAACCCGCAAGGGTTCCACATGCGCCCAATGGCCGCCTTTGCGCAATTGGCTTCGCGCTTCGAGAGCAGCGTCAAAGTCAGTCGGGAAGGACAAAGCGTCAATGGCAAAAGCATCCTCGATCTGATGTTGTTGGCCGCTGCGCAGGGAACCGAGCTTACGCTTGAAGTCGCTGGACCCGATGCGCAGGCGGCCCTGAACGCCCTGGTGAATGTGTTGAAGACCCCGCCGGAGGAAGAAACGCCCGAACCGTCCATTTAAGTCCAGCTATCAGCTATCAGCCATCCGCTTTCAGCCAGACAAATGACCGTGAGCATTCGCATTCCGATATCTAGGCTGGAACAGGTTTGGCGGATAGCTGATGGCTGATAGCTGATAGCGGATTTATGGAAATCAAACGCGGCATCGCTGTCTCTCCCGGCGTCGCCATCGGTCCCGCCCTGGTGCTGGATTCCGAGTGGTTTCGCATCCCCCAGCGCGTCGTTCCGGCCAATCAGATCGCCGGCGAGTGTCAACGATTGCGTCAGGCCCTCGTTCAAGCGGCCGCCGAGACCCGCGCCAATCAGGATGCGGTCTCCGCCAAGCTCGGCCCCCAATACGGCGCTATCTTCGGCGCTCACGCCCTCATGCTCAGCGATCCGACGCTGTTGCAGGAAATCGAAGGCCTGATTCGCAGCGATCACTTCGCCGTCGAGTATGCCGTCAGCCGCGTCATGCGCCGCTACGCCAAGGCGCTTGAGAGCATCGAGGGCGGCTACCTCGCCGATCGCGTCGCGGATCTATTCGACATCGAAAAGCGCATTCTTCGCCATCTGCTCGGCCAACGCCGGGAACAACTACGCGACCTGCGCGAGCCTGTCATTGTCCTCGCCCACGATTTGACGCCCAGCGAGACGGCCGCCCTCGATCCGCAGCGCGTTCACGCCTTCGCCACCGAATCGGGTGGCCGCGCCAGCCATACCGCCATCGTCGCCGGCGTCCTGGATATTCCCGCCGTGGTGGGACTGGGTCCATTCATCACCGACGTTTCCGGCGGCGATCGCGTCATCGTGGACGGCCATCACGGCCTGCTCATAATCGACCCCGATGATGAGACGCTCAGACGCTATGAGCATGTTCAGGCCAGCTTCCGTACCCATAAGAGCCAGCTTTCCGAATTGCGTTCCCTGCCCGCCCAGACACGGGACAACGTTCGCGTTCTTATGCTCGGAAACATCGAGTTTCCGCAGGAAAGCACGCCTTGCCTGGATCATGGCGCCGAAGGGGTCGGCCTGTACCGCACCGAGTTTCTCTATCTCGGCCGACAAACCGACCCCACAGAGGCCGAGCACCTGGAAGCGTATCTAACCGTTCTGCGAACAATGGGAGCGCAAAGACCGGTGGTCATTCGTACCCTGGATTTGGGCGCGGATAAGTTCTTGCCCAATGGGACCGGCGTCTCGCCGGTCGGGCGGCGAGCGTCGCCAGAGCGCAATCCTTTCCTGGGACTTCGGAGTGTGCGACTGTGTTTGCGAAATTTGACCTTGTTCAAAACGCAGATGCGTGCCATTCTGAGAGCGAGCGCTTTCGGTGATGTGCGCATCATGTTCCCCATGATTAGCACATTGCTGGAGCTACGCCAGTGCAAGATGATCCTGGCGGAGGTCAAAGAGGATTTGGAGGAGGAAGGGCTCGCCTTCAATCCTCGGCTCCCGGTCGGCACCATGATTGAGGTGCCTTCGGCCGCGATTTTGGCCGAGCAGCTGGCCCGTGAAGTGGACTTTTTTTCCATCGGCACCAACGACCTGATTCAGTACACGTTGGCCGCCGATC
>DASRBG010000058.1:0-3895 GCA_035653735.1 Gemmataceae bacterium | reverse complement strand
GATAGAGAATGGACGAGGTCGGCCTGAAGGCTGTGGCCGTGGCTGTCGATCGATCCACACTCGGTCCATCCGCCGCGCGACACGCGTGAGGCAATCCGGATCTCATCGGCGTCGAGCACTTCGACGCCGGCAGCTTCGAGCTTTTCCCGAAGCATTGGTGCGGTTAACGGCCGTGGCCCGGTCTTTGTCTCCATGACCGGCGTGAAGTCGGCGCCGTCCGCGCCGCGGATGCCGTCCTGGAACGGGATCGCGGCCGGTTTAGCCGTCGGAGTCACGGTCGGCAGTGGCGCGAGCCGCCAGGAGAGCGTGGCCTTCAGGGATCGTTCTTCGAGTAGCGCGGCAAGCTTTGCGGCCTGATCAAACCTCAGCCCATCCACGAAAACCAGACAAGTGTCCTGGTTTGCAGAGGTTTTCTCCACCCGCTCACGAGCAGTTTTCGGATCGGCTGCGAGCAGCGATTGAAAATGCCGGGCCGATGCTTCGAGCCACGGTTGATATAACGCGCGCACCACTTGCGCCATCAGAGACGCATCCACGCCCGCGCCGAAAAGGGCCAGAGCCTCCATCGCCGCCGCATCGCACTGCCAGCCGGATTCGGCGTAGGCGGAGGCGGCTGCCGCAAGCCCCGGCCCGCCTACCGGGGTCTGCGCAGCGCGGGCGAGGCGCGCTAACGGCGCAAGCGCTTTGGCCCAAGGGCTCCAATCAAGACGCGCCCAAACCCATCCCCGCCGCTCGCCATGCCGGGCTTCAAGTTCCAGCACCTTCGTGCATGCATCGGTATGGGCCAGGTGTGGCACGGCCGCGAGAGCCTGCCGAAGTTCGCCCTCTTCACGCTCATTGATGCGCGGGTCCCGCGCCGGATCGAGCGTCAGTTGCCCCTGGCCCATGCCTGTGGGCTCACGCATCAGTTTGGCAACACCGCTGTAGAGTTGGGGGGCCTCCGCGAAACGGTTCCACACCCGGTCTAGGCGCGGCTCGGCGCATACTAAAAATCCTGCAATTTCAGAAGGGGGCGTCTGCTCGGGGTCCAGGCCGAACTCGCTCCGGCAGACGGAGGAAAAACTCTCCCAGCGCCCGTCCTTTGCGCCCGCTTCGAATGTCTCGGGATTGTTCAGCCACAGGAGCAGATCCCGAATCGGGTCAGCGACTGCAAGCTTATCGAAATCGTCTGCATCGAGCCGCCGTCCTTCGAACGCCCGAACATCCACCTCGGCCAACAGGGGTAGAGCGCGCAGCATCGCCTCCTCGGTCCGCCGGTCGGCGGCGATATCGAGGCCCAGGCCATCGTTGGAAACCAAAAACGCCCGCACGGTCCAATCGTGTCCATTCAACTGATGCCAGACGCGCCCGCGATATTGGAGTTCCACCAGCGGCTGCAAGTGTGGAGGGCAATCGCCCGCGGCGCGCAGGTCCTGTCTCCGCACGTGGGGAAGATAGAGAACGGGAATCTCTCCCGGCGGCGGACCGTCCGGAAGGGCTCGATCGACCACGCACCTAAGCCAGATCGCCGGCCCGGTGCGCGTCTGCGGGTCATACGAGCCGAGGGTATAGATCCGCCGGAAGACCGCGCGCAGGGGCGGCAGCAGTTGGCGCCACTGGCCATCGGGATCGGTCCACAAGATCGCTGCGGGCGGCACGACGCCATCGGGGGTAAGCATCGCTGCCCGGAAGGAATCGATCAAGCGGTCCAGGAGCTTCATGCTATGGTCGCCTCCGCCGCCTTTTTCTTTTCGCGCGCGGTTTTCTTCCTGTTCAGCGAATAGTGCAGATCGTTCCAGCGGGCGCCGTCGAAGGCATCGCCGCCCATAAAATCGTCGCTGCGCTGGTCCCAACTCCAGAACCACGGGAAATCTTCTTTCGCGCGGTGCGGTTCCTTGCCGCGGTCCTTGCCGTAGTGGATCTTGGGCGTCGCGCGCAGGATGCAGGCGCCCTTTTTGGGTTTGGTGACGGGCGCAAGCGTCGTCTGAAGCCACGGGCGGATGTTCAGCCGCACGCCGTCGTTGATATCCGGCTCCCAGCCGATGGGCTGCTCGTGGAGCGGTTTCCAGCGGACAAAAATGTCGTAGGGTTTTTCGCCTTCGAGGATCTTTTCGAGTTCCGCTTTCAGATGCAGCGCGGCGGTGAGCCGGGCGTCCGCGCCCTCCTTGCCGGCTTTCACTTCGTCCTGCTGGCGCTCGATCCAGCGGCCGAGATAGGTGTAGATCAGCTTCTCGAGCGTCTGCCGGCCTTCGCCATTAGGCGCGGCGAGCCGGTGATAGTTGACCAGCGCGTGGAAGCCGTCCTTGCGCCCGTCCCAGATGTGCCAGACGAAGGGGCGCTGATGGAAGATGCGGCAGTGCTCTTCGAAGAAGCCGTCGCGGAGCCAGTCTTCGAGCGAGTCCCATTCGCCCAGCAGTTCCTTGAGCTTCGCGGCGGACCATTCTTCGCCGTAGGCGTCTTTGAGTAGAGCGCGCAGGCGGTCGGCCGCCGAGGCCTCGCCGGCGATCGAGGCGAGCGGCACGATCCCGTCCGCGTCGGCGTGCGCTTCGAGGCCATCCGGGCTGAGCGCGGGGCAGTCCGGGAAGCTGGAGCCGGTCTGCCGCGGCCAGCGGTAGCCGACCAGCCGGGCAACGGCGACCTGAAGCGGGTGGTCGGAGCCTTTGGGGTGGCCATTGAAGAGCCACTGCGTGGGGTCGTCGGAGTGCGGCTTGGGCAGGCCCTCGGGGTAGTTCTCAGCGGCAGCTGCCTGCCAGTAGACACGGTCAAAGGGTATTTTGACCAAGGTTTTGCATGTTACCTTTATCGACTGATCGACATTTGAGATTGCGAGCCGAAATTGCGGAGATGTCACGAACGACCACAGCGCTGGCAAATCGTCGGCGTTGTTCGGCATGACTACTGAAGCATTCTCATCGAATGCAAAACCTAGATACAGCGTTGCTGGAAGGTCGCCCATCTGCCCGACAATCACTCCAGGGCTACCCCAACGATTGACCCCCGCCTTCCACTTGCCACTCGTATATCCCTCTTGTCCCTTAAGTAGCATCAGCTCTGCAAGCGCGCCATTGCCACTTTCCCAACGGAGCGCATAATGGCAGCCGTCGAATGGCTGTGTAACGGAGGGAGTGGATTGCTGCGGTACCCACATTGCCGCCAACTGAGGTAGTTCCCAGAAGCAAGCACTAAAACGAGGGCTGTCAAAAGTACCTTGTCCGTGAAACGCCTCAGCAATAGACCCGAGTAGCGCAGATGAAGCTATCGTCGTTAGCGTGATTCTCGCATCAGGGTTTCTCAATTGCTCCGTTTGACTCACGGAAGAATACGTTGAGGCTCTAATCTGCGCGGCTTTCTCCGCAGCATCTGTGGCCTCACTGACATCCAGGCAGACGATCTGGTGACCGGCTCGCAGCCTCTTGTGGGTTAGGCCTAGAAGGCTCACATTCACAACTTCACCCGACACCATCTCGAATGCGCGTGGCCCCAGCCGCAGCACAAAATCCCATTGACAATTCGCGAGCAACCACTCGCGCAGCCTCTTATAGCTCGTCAAAAACAGCCAGTTCTGCGGCGTCACCAGCGCCACCGAGCCGCCGTCGCGCGCAAAGCGCAGGCAGCGCTCGACAAAACAGGTCGCCAGATCCGCCTTGGCGTCGGAGTGGAACTCGGCGCAGTACTGGGCCAGCACCGGGTCCTGCTTGCCGCGCCCGAGATACGGCACATTGGTCGCTACCAGCGTGAAGCGGCTCGCCAGAATCCGAAACGCGGCCAGCACGCCTTGGGCCGCAATGGCGAGTTCGCGAGCCTCTTCAGACTGCTCCTGCGCCAGCGCCTCCTCGATGAGCGGCAGCACACGATCTAACCCGGCGTCCTCACCCTTCTCCAGAAATCTTGTCGGGTCGATTAAACTGCCGAGAGT
>DASRBG010000057.1:0-26168 GCA_035653735.1 Gemmataceae bacterium | reverse complement strand
ATCGGGCAAGTTCTTCTTGTTGGTGTAGTGTGTGCCGGCGGCGTTAAGGGCCAGCATGGTGACGCCAATCACCAGAGCGGAAGTCAAGGCACCGATGAGGATGGACAGCTGCTGCTTGCGGGGCGTCGCGCCGACAAGGTAGCCGGTCTTGAGGTCCTGCGATGTGGTGCCGCCGTTGGATGAGGCGATGCACACTACCGCCGCCACCGTCAGCGCCGTCAGCATGGCCGACGGTCCGATGCGTCCCAGGAGCAGGAAAATCAGGCACGTCATCAGCAGCGTGGCGATGGTCATGCCGGAGATCGGGTTTGAAGACGAGCCGACTTCGCCGGTCAAGCGCGAGGAAACAGTGACGAACAGAAAGCCGAATAGCAGGATCATCAGCGCGCCGAGAAGCCCCTGGAAGCCGAAGCCCAGACCCAGGGCGGGCACGAGCATCATGATGACAACCAAGCCCAGACTGCCGAACAGGACAACATTCATCGACAGATCGCGCTCGGTGCGGGCGACGGCCTCGGCGCCGGCGGCGCGGGTGGCCCGCAGGTCGCGCAAGCCGGAGAAGATGGAGCTGAGAATCAGCGGCATGGCCCGCATCATGCTGATGATGCCGCCGGCGGCGACCGCGCCGGCGCCGATGTAGCGCAGGAAATTCGCCTTCAAGGCGCCCGGCTCCATATCGCGAATCGGCTTCTCGCCGAAGGTGGCGATGAGCGGCCCGAGCACGAAATACGACAAGATCGCCCCGGCGATCATCAAGGAGGCGATGCGGGGGCCGATCAAATAGCCGACGCCGAGCAGCTCTGGAGCCAGTTCGCCGCTGATCTCCGCGCCGGGAAGGCCGTATTTGACCCCGTCCTTAACCCGGTACAAATGCTCCGCTGGTTCATCCGCCCATAGCTTGCATGCCTTGGTAAGGAATTTATGCACGGCGGCGATACCGAAGCCAATGAAGACCATGCGCGCCGTCGCTCCGCCCTTCTCGCCCGCGATCAGCACTTCGGCGCAGGCGGTGCCCTCCGGGTAGGCCAGTTTGCCGTGCTGCTTGACGATGAATGCTCGCCGTAGCGGAATCATCATCAAGATGCCGAGCATGCCGCCCAGCACCGATACGGTCATGACGCGGACCCAGTGCATCTCGAAGCCGAGCAGTAGCAGCGCTGGCATAGTCACGCCGACGCCGAAAGCGATTGATTCGCCGGCCGAGCCGGTCGTTTGCACGATGTTGTTTTCCAGGATCGTCGCCCGGCGGAATCCGAACGAACGCGAGAACGCTCGAAACAGTGTGATCGACAAGACGGCGATGGGCACCGACGCCGACACCGTCATTCCGACCTTGAGCAAGAGATACAAGGATGATGCGCCGAAGAGAATGCCCAGGAACGCGCCGAGCAAGACCGAGGGCCAGGTGAACTCCGGCATGACCACGCGGTCAGGCACATACGGTTCGTGTTTCGCCTTTTCCGGCGTTGCGGTTATTGCAAGAGAGGAGGGTTCCGTCGTGATGCTGGTCGGCTCCGCCATCGCATCGGCTCCGTGGGTTTTGGGATTGCACGGTAATCCAGGGTAGATTGGTGGTTTGCACGCGCGATTTCAAGCCCCCACGTGCATTTTCTTACTCTTGCTTGCGCTGCGGGCTGGCAAAAAAAATCTGTCCCCTGCCGGCGGCGCCGTTCGTCATCCTTGAGAACGGCGGGCCGCGCAGTGTGGACCGCCCTTCCGCTTTCGGAACGAAAGGAGCAAGCACATGGCTAACTTTTTGTTTGTTTATCGCATCAACAACTCCTCGTATGACAACCTGTCACCCGAAGAAATGCAGCAAAACATGCAGAGATGGCAAGTCTGGATGTCCGAAGGGCTTCAAAAGGGCTGGCTGCTCGACGCTGGCGACGGGCTGAAAAAGGAAGGGCGTGTCATCAATGCAAGTAAAGTCGTCTCCGATGGGCCGTTCATCGAGTCCAAGGAGGTAGTCGGCGGCTTTTCCATTATCCAGGCCGAGACGCTCGACGATGCGGCCGAGTTCGCCAAGAATTGCCCGGTCTTGCTGCGCGGCGGCACGGTCGAGATTCGCCCCATGCGTGGCTATAACATAGGGAAGTGAATTTCTCTCGTTCCCACGCTCCTGCGTGGGAACGCACGTCCAGACGCTCTGCGTCCCGTCCCGCGAGAGGACAAGACGCGACGCAGAGCGTCACAAGCTTGCGTTCCCACGCGGAGCGTGGGAACGAGAGGGGATTTTCGAAAGGAGCTAATCATGGCTTACATGAAGGGTGTTGAGCCGGCGCAGGCCGGTTGGTTCATTCGGATGGTTTACTGGTTCGTGCGCCGGCAAATCGGCAAACTGACAGGCAAAGCTCTCCTTGTGGAATCCATCAAAATCGCCGCGCATCATCCTCGGCTGCTCAAGGCAGTCGGGCAGATGGAAGGCGGACAAGCGGCCGCGCATTCGGTCCCGATAGAGTTGAAGATGCTTGCCGGACTGCAAACGTCCATGCTCATCGGTTGCCCCTTCTGAATGGACATTGGCTCTGCCGTGAGCAGAAAAGCGGGACTCAGTGAGCAAAAACTGGCGGATTTGGCGGTCTTCGAGGAGAGTCCGGCGTTCTCCGAGTTGGAAAAGCAGGTGCTGCGTTACACCGTCGCGCTGACGCGGACGCCGGCCCACGTACCGGAAGAACTGTTCGCCGGCCTTCGCGAGCATCTCAAGCCGCAGCAGCTGGTGGAGCTGACGTCGGCAATCGCTTGGGAGAACTATCGGGCGCGCTTCAACCGCGGATTCGGGGTTGAGGCGGCAGGCTTCACGGAGGGCGCGGTTTGCGCCGTTCCCAGAGCGACGGCGGCGATGAAGGTTTGACCTTGCGTCTCCGATTTCCTCCGCCCCTGAAAAAAAATTCACGTTCGTGTCCCCTGGCGGCAGCCGTATTCGTCATAGGGGCAGGATCCAGGCCGCACGGGGCGGTCTGGGACGAGATTGTGTAGGCGAAAGGAGACTTTTCATGGCCAAGTTCCTCTTTGTCTATCGCGGCGCCGGCGACGCGATGGCGAAACTGACGCCCGAAGAACAGCAAGAGCACATGAAACAGTGGGAAAAGTGGATCGGGGAGGCGATGCAAAAGGGCTGGATGCTTAATCCGGGCGATGCGTTGACTCCCGAAGGGTGCGTGGTCAATTCAAAGAAACTTGTCACGGACGGCCCGTTCGTCGAATCCAAGGAAGTCGTCGGCGGCTTTTCGATCGTCCAGGCCAACTCGGTCAAGGAGGCCGCCGACTTGGCGAAAGGCTGTCCCGGCTTGCTGGTGGGCGGCTCGGTGGAGGTTCGCCGTCTCGCCGAATACACGGTGAAGAAGTGAGGAGAGCCGCGATCGTAAGGGAGCGGTGTTGCCTCCCGCTCCCTTACGATCGCTGCTCAACTTTTAATGAATTCGGAACCTGGCCATGTCCTCGGCCCAACCGGAACCGGTCGCTCCGCTGGTAGAGCATTTTTTCCGCCACGAGGCGGGGCGGCTAGTTTCCGTGTTGACCCGGATTTTCGGGTTTAGGAACTTCGATTTGGTCGAGGACATGGTGCAGGCAACGCTGGTCGATGCACTGAATGCCTGGCGCGTGCGCGTTCCCGATAATCCCTCCGGATGGGTGCATCGGGTGGCCAAGAACAAGATCCTCGATGCACTTCGGCGCGACAAGATCGGCCAGCGCGTTCTGACTGAATGGGCAGCGGATCGTCCAACCCACGACGAGGGGCTCGACCAGCTCTTCCTCGATTCGGAGATTGAGGATAGTCAGTTGCGGATGATCTTCGCTTGCTGCCATCCGCATTTAGCACGCGAGAATCAGCTCGCCCTGACCTTAAAAGCGCTGTGCGGCTTTAGCAACGCGGAAATCGCGCGTGCCCTTCTGGTCGGCGAAGAGACCATCAAAAAGCGCTTGCAGCGTGCCACCCACGACCTGATCGAACATCAAGTCGCGCTCGATCCGCCCGCGGCCGACGAGCTTGCCGCACGGCTCGACAGCGTCCATCAGGTGCTTTACCTGCTCTTCAACGAAGGCTACAGCTCGACCAATGGCGAATCAGCCATTCGCGCCGATCTCTGCGAGGAGGCGGCTCGCCTTTGTCACTTGCTCTGCTCCCATCCGCGCTGTAGCAAGCCGTCCACGCACGCGCTCATGGCCCTGATGCTGTTCCATGCCGCTCGCCTGGACGCCCGGCTCGACGACCACGGCTCCGTCTTGCTTATGGAGGAGCAGGACCGCGGCCAATGGGACCATCGGCTGATCCGCCGCGCGCAAGAGTTTCTTGCCCAGTCAGCCGAGGGGACGGTCCTCTCCTCGTTTCATCTGGAAGCGGCCATTGCCTATCATCATTGCACGGCGAACAGCTATGCCGACACGGATTGGTCGGCGATCCTGCACCTTTATGACGCCCTGCTGACGATCCAGCGCTCGCCTGTTTATTTGCTCAATCGAGCGATTGTTGTGGCCCAGATCGAAGGTCCGCACGCGGGCATCCGCGCGCTGGAGGAGGCCGGCCGGAACGCCGCTCTCCGACATTATCACTGGTTCGATGCCACGCTTGGGGAACTCTATCGCCGCGCCGGCGACCTGGAGCGCGCCCGCGGACATCTCCTATCGGCACGGGAGAAAGCTCACTCGCCCTTCGATCGCGAACTTATCGACCGGCGTTTGGCGAAGGTTAGCGATGCTTCGCGGAAGCGTCGCTAACCGATCCCGCTCGTGGACCGTCCCTTTCATAGAATGCTCCTTATCATCCCTTCCAGGAGCACAATCATGGCGAAGAGAAAACCGAATCGCAAAAACGGCTCCTCACGACGGCGCACGTCGGATGGTCCGTCTACGGCGAGCCTGAAACGCTTGCCGCAGCAGGGCGACGTCTGGATGGCCGACTGCCGGCAACTGCCGATGTACATCGAGGGTGAGCACGGCCAGCCCGAACGGCCGTGGATCATCTTGGTCGTCAGCTTCGGCCAACAATTGATTTTGGCCCAGCAAGTCACTGAGCAAAAACCTTCGCCCAAGGAACTGTGGGACACGCTGGCGCAAGCCATGCAGAAGCCGCTCATGGGCGACAAACAACGGCCAGTCGAGCTGCAAATTCGCGCCCATCTCGGCTGGGAGGAGCTGCATCCAGCATTGCAAGAGCTGGGAATCGAGTCGGTGACGAAGGAAGAGCTGGAGCCGATCGCCAGTATCGTGGAACATCTCGCGGAAAGCATCGGCGGCGAACAGCCGTCTTCCTTGATGGATATTCCTGGCGTCTCCGTCGACCAAGTCGGCCGATTTTACGACGCGGCGGCCGAGTTTTACAAGCAAGCGCCCTGGAGCCGTCTCCGCTACGAAAACGCCGTCCGCATCGACTGCCCGGAGATCGAAGGGGGTCCGTGGTTTGCCGTTCTCATGGGGCAATCCGGGCTTATGAAGGGTGTGGCATTGTACGACGACCTCGCAATCCTTAAGCGCTTATGGACGGAAGAGCTTTCCGATAAGGAGAATGCCGAGTTGACCGTGGCCACGACGGTTGCATTCGGCGATTCCAACGACATCGCTCCCGCGGAATTGGAAGCGGCCCAAGAGCACGGCTGGAGAGTGGCCCGGCCCGACGCCTATCCTTCCATTTTCCATAAGGACCAGGGCTTGTCGATGCGTCCTCCCACGGCTGGGGAGTTAGATCTGGCCGAGGCAAGTTTGCGCGCTCTGCCTGAATTCGTCAAGCGCCGCCGGCAGGATGATGTCACGCCGGAATCCCTCACGATATCCACCGCGGCCGGCGAGCGGAATTTGAAACTGGCATGGGAGCAGCCGGATTGAAAGTGGTTTCGGACATCGATTAACAGGCCCGAGCCGCGCACGCAGCGGAGTAAGCGGCCCGTCCCAAGCAGCCGCTTACTCCGCTGCGCTGCGTGCGCGGCTCGGACAAAAAACGCGGCTCGGACAAAAATGCTTAGATCTCCGGACTGAATGGCGGCGTGGTTTGGGAGGCCATCCATGCCAGGCAGCGCGCCCAGTTGATCGAGGAGCCGGGTGTGATGCTGCCCAGCAGCCGAGAGCCGGCCGCACCGGTGGCCGAGGGCACGCTCGCCGGTACACCGTCGAGAGTCAGCACCGCCAGTATGCCGAAGGACAACGCCTTGCGCACATCCGCGGGCACGCCGACTTCATCGGTGCGCTGCAAGGGGACGCTTTCGAACGACTGTTCGAGCAGCCGCCACAACAGGCCGTTGCGGACGCCTCCTCCCGAGAGGAGAATGCGATCGACGCGCGGCGCGGGAGGCAGAAAACGCCGTACCGCGGTCGTGATGCCGCGCGCGACGAAGTGCGTTGCGGTGCAGAGCAAATCGTGCAGGCTGCCGCCGTATTGCCGGATCTGCTGCACGGCGGCCGCGGCGAAATCATCGCCGAAAAGGTGGCGCGGCAGGCTCTTGGGCGGACGACGCTGCAAGTACGGGTGATTGAGCCAACTTTGCAAAAGAGCGTCGATGCACTTGCCCTGCACGGCGTGTTTGCCGCCCGGATCGAACGATGATTTGCCCCCGGTGAGATGGCCCATCAGGGCGTCGAGCAGCACATTGCACGGACTGGCTTCGAAGCCGACCACTTCCTGAATGCGGCAAGCGGCCGGCACGAAAACGATGCGTGCCAGCCCGCCCAGATGGATGAGCAGCCGGCTTTCCTGGGGATGGCGAAAGAGGATGTAATCGGTCAGCGCCGCCAGCGGCACGCCTTGGCCGCCGGCCGCCACGTCGCGGGAACGAAAGTCGCTGATGGTGGTCACGCCGCAGCGCTCCGCCACCACGGCCGCCATGCCAAGGCCGAGCGTGGAGGGAAACCGGCCTTCGGAGTCGTGCCAAATCGTATGGCCGGGACAACCGATGCACTGGACCCGTTGCAGGCTCAAGCTGGCATGATCGGCCACCGTTCGCGCCGCTGCCGCGAACGTCTCCCCCAGTAAACGGTGCAAAAGACCCACTTGGCGTATCTCACAAGGAGTCGAACTGCCGACGCGGCGGATCAGCGCGCGCAGCTCCGCACCGTAGGGCTGATGCGCTGCTTCGACTTGGCGGACGCGCACGTCCAGCCCCACGCCTTCCAGTTCCATAAGCGCGGCGTCCACGCCATCGACACTGAAGCCGGAGGCCAGACCGATGAGCCAGCGCGAGGTCATAAGGGTTCCCCAATCGGGTTTTTGGTTAGCGATCCTCCAGTGTAGCATCCGTCGGATACTTTTGCGAAGAATCACCAACCGGCGGCGTACCGGGATGCCTCCAGCCGGGTTCGACGACGGCGATGTCGCATAAGCCCAGGGCCGTCTCGCCCATCAATCGCACTAGCACTTTCATCAGCGCCGGCGGCACGCCGCGGATATTCTCCAGACCGTAATGCACTTCCTCGACAATCCGCACGTCCGGCGGCAACAGTTGATGCAGCCCAAAAAGCGAATGGCGATGAGTGCAGAGGATGATCGTGCGCGGGCGAAGGCGAACGAGGGCCCGCAATTCTTCGATGTCCTTGCTGCGGTAACAGTGCAGATCATCGCGGCCAAGATAATAGGCAGCCGAATCACAATTGCGCGAATAACAGACCACGGTGGTCGATTTATCGGCGCATAGCCGTTGAACGTCCGCCGGCCGGCCCACCGGCGAACGGTAGGCGGCGTACCACGGCGTGGCGACATGATGTACCAGGACCAACACGAGGAATGCGGCTATCCCGCCGGCCCGCAGAGCCGCTAGGGAGACACGGCTATTGGCCAGGAAATAGCCGAAAGCCAGGCACAAAGGCGGAAACGCCGGCATGATGTAAGTCGGCAGTTTGCACTGCGATAGCGTGAAGAAAAAGAGGCACCATCCGGCGGCCAAAAGCAGAAAGCTCAGCTCGACCGTGCGCCGCGCGGCGCACGCGGGTTCGCTGCTGAGCAAGAAACGCAGAAACGGCACGAGCAGCAGCGTACACGGTAATAGACCGAAGAGCAGGACGGGAATGTAAAACCAGACGCCGTGTTCGTGAGCGAACGGCGCGAGGAAGCGCTGGATGTTGTGTTCCCAAATGAAGTCGCGCGCGAAGGCTGGGATGCGCAGCGTCATGGCCACGTACCAGGGCAGCGTCACGGCCAGGACCACCGCCAGAAAGCCCAGCATTCCCGCCCGCCCGATCCGACAGCCGGAGCCAGTCAGCCAGCGTTGCAGCCACAACACGGGCAACAACAATACCAGCGCCACCGGCCCTTTCGTGAGCACGCCCAGGCCGCACGCTAAGGATGCCAGGAGCCACCATCCCCATCGCAGCCGTTCGCCGCGCACCGCCTCGAACGCGCTGAACAGAGCCAACGTGGTCCACAACGTCAGCAGGCTATCCATCAACAAGAGCCGGCCCATGCTCACCCAGCCGGGGGCAAGAGCAAGTCCCAGCGCGCCCCAGAAGGCCGCCCGTTCGCCGACGCTGCGGCGTCCGAACAGATACACCAGCAACACACAGCCATGCACGGCCAACGCCGGCACCAGCCGCGCCGCCCAGATCTGGACACCGAACAAGGTGTAAGCTGCTTCGATCAACCAGTACAGCAGCGGCGGCTTGTCGAGATACGGCTCGCTTTGCAGATATGGCACTACCCACTCGCCGCGCTGGAGCATCTCCCGGCCAATCTCGGCGTAGCGGCTCTCGTCCGGTTCAAACAGGTGAAAAGACAAGCTCGGATACAACAAGAGCGCTGGCAACAGCAGCAGAAGTAGCAGCGATAAGAGACGGCACGGTTCGCGTTGCGGATGGCTGCCGCCGGGAAAGAGAACGCGCGACCACACAAAAGGGAACCATGCCGGCAAGGAACGCGGCAACTCCTCTCGCTCATCGCCAATTCGATCATCCATGATCCGTCCCTCGCCGGCAGGATCCATCCGACCGGCGAAATCATGCCAGAGTTGCGGCGGAGCGTCAATGCCCTCTCGCCAATTCGTAATTTACCAACCCGCAGCGCAAGCAAAGCCTGTCCGAGCCGCGCACGCAGCCTGTCCGAGCCGCGCACTCCGCTGCGCGGCGTGCGCGGCTCGGACAGGCTTTCAAACTGTGCTTGACATTTGTTCACAAGGCAGGGTATCTTCTTTACGCCCCAGCTAGTGTACACACATTTACTAAAGGAGAAGGAAGATGTCGAAGCGACCACCGCGCCCGCAGGGTTATCCGTGGCTCATTCCGTATCTGATCGTCAAGGATGCCGACGCTGCCATCGAGTTCTATCAGAAGGCGTTCGGGTTCGAGAAACGCATGGCCATGCCTGGTCCCGACGGAAAAACCATGCACGTGGAGATGGTTTTTCGGGATTCGATGATTATGTTTGGGCCGGTCTGTTCATCAAGCGAGTGGCCGCACAAGCCGCCCGCGATGAGCCAGGTTCTCTCGCCGATCAGCTTGTACGTTTACTGCGACGATGTGGACGCCCTGTACACCCGCGCCACCGCGGCAGGCGCCAAGGGCGTCAAGCCGCCGCAGGACCAGTTCTACGGCGATCGCAACTGCGTGCTCGAGGATCCCGACGGCTACTGGTGGAACTTCGCCACGAATGTTGCCGACTTCGATCCGAGTAAGGCGCCGAAATGAAGTCGCCTTTTCACCACCCCGCAGTCCCGACTATCGCTGCGGGATGGTGAAAGAATCAAGACGGGGTACTCTCCGAGTCGATCTTTCCCAGAGGAACGCCATTCTCTTAATGGGCGGGACGTTCCACACCGTCTCTGGAGTGCCGCTATGCGCAGCCGGCGGGAGATCCGTCTCGTTCCCTTAACATCGCTTGCGCTCGTCCTCTGTCTCTTCACGGCGGTTGACGCGCAAGCACAGACTCCTTCACCTCCGCTTCCCGATCGGCCACTGCGGCTGGCGGATTGTCTCGCTCTGAGTGAGCAGCGGCAGCCGTCGCTGCTTGTAGCGCGGGCCCGGCTTGCGGCTGCTCAAAGCCGCGTGGCATCGCTTGACAACCTTCATGGTCCCGTGGTCCGGCTGCGCCAAGATTTGCCTCTCCGCCGCCAACAAGCTCGACTGGGCATCGACGCGGCTCAGGCCGAACTCGCCCGCCTGGAGGTAGAAAACCGCTATGTCGTCACGCGCGCCTATCTTTCGGTACTGTACGCCCGCGCCCAGCGGAACGTGTTGGACGATGCTATCGATGATCTGAGGTATCTGCGCGAGCGCGTCCGCGCCTCGGTAGAGAAAAAAGAGCGTCCCGAGTGGACGGCGGCGACGGTGGATCTGGTCACACTCTACTTGCGACGCATCGAGGCTCGGCGCGCCGAGGCGGAGCGCGGCATCGCCCTTTCCCTCGCTGCTCTGCGTGAAGCGCTGTTCCTGGAGCCAACGGTTTGTCTGAATATCGCCGAGGAACCAATCCCGCAACCGGCGGTTCATGTCTGCCGCGAGGACATCATCGCGGCCGCGGCGGCGCGGCGTGGTGAGGTTATCGAGGCAAGCGCGGCCTCCGAAGCAGCAGCCCTGGAAACCGACGTCCAGGCGACCTTCTGCCGGCGCGGGTCCATCAACACATTCGCCTCCGGCGCCGATCTGCATGCCAAGCACGTACCTCAACCCATCTATGGCGAGGAGTTCCGGCCCGGCGGCGTCCCTTTGGCCATGCCGCACACGCTTGTCGGCCCGCGTCCGAACCGAGTCGAAACAGCTCAGGACCTTAGCGTCCAGGCGACGGCGGTGGCCCAGAAGACCCGCTCGCTCGTCATCCTGGAAGCCGAGGAAGCCTACTACAACTGGGAAGAGTGGTCGCGGAAAGCTGTCCTTCTGGGCGAAGCTGCCAAGATCGGCGATCGACTGGAACGCGAACTGCGAGAGGAGTATCGTGGCGCGCTCAAGCGTTTGATCGATGCCCTCGTGCCGGAGAGCGTGCTGGCGGCGCAGACGCGCACGGACTACAACGAAGCATTGTTTCGCCAAGCGATCGCGCTGGCCGCCCTGGAGCGCGTCACCGGTGGCGTCTTCTGCGCCGGCCTCGCCAAGCCGCCCGCCCCGACGCAACCTTGATCCCCTCGCCTCATTGCCGATCCCTTCCGCCGGCCCTATAATCCGTGCCATCCGGCCAATCCTCTTTTCTGGGAGACTGATCCATGATGCGCAGCCTCGACCGTCGCGGTTTTCTCACGACTTCCGCTGGACTCGCCCTTGCCTCGGCCCTGCCGCTCCATGCCGACGACAAGACCAAGAAGCCTCTGTTTCTCATCTCGTTGGCCCAGTGGTCGCTGCACAAGGCCTTTTTCGGCAAGAAGCTCGATCCGCTCGATTTCCCCGTCATCGCCAAGAAAGACTACGACATCGACGCCGTCGAGTACGTGAACCAGTTTTACATGGGTAAAGCCAAGGACGCGAAGTACACCGCCGAACTGAAAAAACGCGCCGACGACAACGGTGTGAAAAGTGTGCTCATCATGTGCGACGGCGAGGGCGCCCTGGGCGATCCCGATGAGAAGAAGCGCAACCAGGCTGTCGAGAATCATTACAAGTGGGTCGAGTTGGCGAAGTTCCTCGGCTGCCACTCCATCCGCGTCAACGCCGATGCCAAAAACAAGGGCACGCCCCAGGAACAGATGGACCGTGCCGCCGACGGCCTGCGCAAACTGACTGAGTTCGGCGCCAAACACGAGATCAATGTCATCGTCGAGAATCACGGCGGGCTGTCTTCCAACGGCGATTGGCTGGCCGGCGTCATGCGCAAGGTCGATCATCCGCGCTGCGGCACGCTGCCGGACTTCGGCAATTTCTACGAATTCGATCGCTATAAAGGTGTCGAGCTGATGATGCCTTTTGCCAAGGGCGTCAGCGCCAAGTCTTACGACTTCGACGACAAGGGCAATGAGACAAAAATCGATTACCGCCGCATGATGAAGATCGTTCTCGCCGCCGGCTATCATGGCCGCGTCGGCATCGAATATGAGGGAAGCAAGCTCAGCGAGCCGGAGGGCATTCGCGCCACCAAGCGACTGCTCGAACGGCTCCGCACCGAATTGGCCGGCTAATCGCCAACCCACGGGAACCGATGCGTGGCCTATTCATCACCGCGACCGACACCGGCGCCGGCAAGACATTCGTGATGGCCGGCATCGCGCGCCTTTGGCGTCGCGAGCGCCGGCCGTTCCGCGTGTGCAAGCCGGTAGCCACGGGCGCGGAAAACACCTGGAGCGAAGATACGCGCATTCTCGCCGAAGCGGCCGGCGATCCCGATCTGCACGCGGTCACGCCTTACACATTCGCCATCCCCGCCGCGCCGCCGGTCGCGGCGCGGCTCGCGGGGGTCTCTCTGCGCCTGGAGGCTCTCGCCGCGGCGGTGCATCGCCGCGCCGCGGAGGGCAGCACCGTCCTCGTCGAGGGCGTCGGCGGCTTGCTGTGTCCGCTGACGGAGCGCGAGACAGTGGCCGATCTCGCGTCAAGTCTGGCCCTGCCGCTGCTCATCGTGGCCCGCCGCTCGCTGGGCACGCTCAATCACACGCTGCTGACCGTGGAGGCAGCCCAACGGCGTGGTCTGCGCGTGGCCGGAATCGTGGTCACGGCGACAACGCCGGTGATGGGCGTGGCGGAGGAAACCGCGGTCGAGGAATTGCGTTCCCGGCTCGATGTGGCTATCTTGGCCGTGCTGCCGCATCAAGGCCAAACGGATGATGGAGCGATGTCTGCCCTGGAAGGCGTTAATTGGTGGGGAATGGCCGAATGAAACGACCTGGCACTACCGACGAGGAATGCCCCGGTCGCGCAGAGAAACGAGGTAGGGGGATCCCTCAATGGGTAGGCTCCACAGAGGTGCCGTTTGATGGTTGCGGCAGCTTTGCTCCGGTGGATTGGGCCGTACCATGGACCGTTAGCGAAATCTCACGCACTCCCTGGTCATCGAGAAACACATGTAACCCTGCTTCAAATGGCCCGGAGGAGGTTGGTTCCAGCGTACAGTCAATGACATCGTTCCTACCGGCTGGGATCGCGAAAGGAGCCTCTCGCTTCACACGGAAGCGGCAATTCTGCCTTCAGCATTCTCTTAAACCGACGATCCGAACCGAGTGCCGTGTCGGGTTGTGGATCGAGAAAGCAACTGGGATCGTTGTGCCGGCCAAAGCATCGGGAATCTCAATCTCTGGGTCGTCGATGGCCGCGCCAGGGCCATCGTCGCTGGTGCAATAGTCATATGCAGCTAGACCAAGGACCGCGAGACTAGCGAGAAGCAAGCCGGCATATAAGATCCGAAGCATTGTACAAAACCTTTCCAATCTATCACGCTTTGGATAGCCTCCGCATCATCCGATAGCGTTGGATCAGTCCATCTTCCAGTACTCGGGTCGGTGGTGGGGAGAAGCTCACGGGGGCATCGAGACGTGGGAGGATCATGGCTTGATCTCCGACGAAACATCCGCAGCGGTAAGTGCCGGCAAGCCAAGTTCCCGTCGCACGGCATTCGCTTCCTCAAGCGTGATGTGATAGATGAAGATGGAATAACCTGCCTTGGCGATGGGGTGGAAGTGCTGGAAGTATTCGTATTCGTGCAAGCGAATAGAGCCGAATTGGCCTCGGCTGTCGGCGACAGGGTAAGCGTAACCGTGGACGAAGTTCACATCAAGGGCGTAGTAGCCGGGATGAGGGCCGAGCTGCCTGAAGTGCGAATCCTGAGTGATGTCCCTCGAAATTGGACCGAGCGGGGGCAAGGTGAACTGTATACCGATAACACCTGGATCAATCGTATTGAAAGCAGCTAACCGGAGAGGATGCGCTTCGGGGTGCTTCTCCAGCCAGGCCTTTAAGAAGAGCAGATCCTGTCCCCAATCGATGTTGCTGTCGATGAGGTGATTGTGTCCGTTATCCGGTCCTCCGGCAACTTCATTGAAGTATGACAAGTAGTGGGGGTGTATGACAAGCGTGCTGGCAATCGACCACAAAGTGAGAGACAGGACGAGCAAACCCGTCTTCCAATGCTGGTGCGAAAGGAACCAAGACAGCCGGCTGGCCCCGACAATAAGAAACGGGAATATAGGAAGGACATAGCGCATATGGTGATTGAATCCTGTCTGGGAGCTGACTAGCACCATGACCGACAAAACAGGAAGCCATAGGAAACATTCGTACACAAGCCAAGTTCGGTACGGATAGCCGATCAAGGATGATAGGAATCCCCACACAACCAGCGCAAGCAAGCCGATTGGTAACTTGACAGCCAAGGCATAGAGGTAATAGTACCACCATCCTCCGCGTTTCCATTCGCCACGAAGGAAGGAAAACGAACCGACCTCGAAATCGAGCCGCTGACGGTCAATGCCGGAAAGAAACTCGGCCGGCAGCGGAACAGGAAGCGTGCCGAGCCAGCTATCCTTGAAGCGATTCGTATTAGAGTGGACGTAGGATGCATCTGGAGGTGGATCGCCTCCTAGGGCCCGCGTGACGAAAACGTACCCGCCGAGAGGCTTGCCGGTACCTTGAAACTCATAACCGAGGTTGATGATGAGTATGCTGATGCCGACCATTGCGAGGCACTGCCCGAATTGGCTCCAGAAAGGGACTGTGGAGTTGCCGGCAACGCGCAGCCGCCAGCGATTGAGGAGCCAAAGGAGCGGCCCGAGCGCGTAAAGATAGAGGAGCGTGAACTTCGTCAACTCCGCAATGCCCAAGACGACGCCGGTGAGCATTGCTGAGAACCACGAAGGCTCGCGCAGATAGCGCCAGAAACAATAGGTGGCCGCCAATCCGGCGACGGTGGCCGGCAGGTCGGGCGTGACCACTTGAGCATGCGCCAAGATGCTAGGATTGAAGCACCAGAGAACCAGAGCCAGAAGTCCAGCGCGATTCGAGTACAAATCGCTGCCCCAGCGATACACCAGCCAGCCGCCCAAGCAGGACCAAAGGATGCCGGCGAGGCGAGCCAGAAAGAGAATGTCCAGGTAGCGCTCGGCGTTGTCCAGCGCGAATGGATTCGCGCACTCAAACTCGGCGCGTTTGGCCGTCCCAAGTACCGGCTGAATAGCCTTCGTATCGGGATGCAAGAGAAAAACGGGAATGACCGCCAACATGCGCGCTAAGGGCGGATTCACGCGGTACATGCTATAGGTGCCGGTCGTCCAGTGGGAGATGCCGGCGACCAAATGGCCGGCTTCATCAATGACCACGAAATTCTTGCGGCTGCCGTCCAGAAGCAACAAAGCGTGAATCAGCAGGATAACGGCGATACTGAGACGAACAATCCAGACCGTGCGCCGCTGTGGCTGGACATGCTCATCCCCGGAAGCAGGAGAAGGGTTCGGTTGCTTAATGGGTTGCGCGGAACTAAACACAGCCTTATCATCCTTCTCGATTGCTGCCGCTGCTCAGGCAATTTTTTTCGCTTGCCGCTTGTTCTTCACATAGCGGCGCAGGAGAATAGCTATCACGCCGAGAGCAATGCCAATGCCGATAAGCCAACGCCAGAGCACCCGCGGCTTCTGTTCGCCTGGAAGCTGCAACTCGGGCATGCCAAAGGCGCTCAGGGTGAACTCGCTCTCCGGAATGTCACGATGGACGATTTTGTCGAACTCCGTGATGTCGGCCAGCTTTCCCTTACCATCTCTGTAAGTTGCCGTGGACTGCGTGCGCCGCAGAATAGGAAACCCATCGACGTCGTCCCCATATTCCACAAGCCAATCAATTTTAGAGGCAGGAGCAAAAACCGGCAGTTCGGAATGACATTCACACAAGCACCAATAACGTTCCGGATCGAGAAGAACTGTCCCATGCTCAGTACCACGGGAGTGATCGGGGGCTTCTTGTTGGCGTTCATAGCGCAGCTGAACCAATTCTTTACCGCCGCGCCGCAGTCCCTGAACTGCTGTAATCGTTACGGAGGGCTGCTTGATGAACTTTACCAGAGGCAAGCTATCCCAGCTGGGTACTTCATAGACGATGCCAAAACTGTGTTCACCGTGGGCGTGAACCTTCCTGCGTGCTTCGTCGGTTGCTGTTTGAAAATTGGAGAGGGTGAAAGATTCAGCATCCGGCGACGCCTTTCCTAGCGCAAACATATAGCGTGAGTTGACACCATGCACCTTCAGTCTATCCATGCGCTTCCCGTCGGAGCCTTTCCCAACTACACGCAGCTTGGAACTCATCCAATCTCCATTCTTGCGGATGTCAAAATAAGTGATTTCCGGAAACTCTGCGGGAAAATTCGGCGTCTCGGTATAAAAGTCACGGAACGACACCTCCATTTTTGAGTAGTATTGCTCAAGGGCCTCCCATTTGGGAGGCGCCTCGGTGAAGAGCCGCTCCTTCCAATCGGCCGCTATCGCTTCCGAAGGGTGCAACTCCAAGAAGAAGACACACGCCACTGCCAGGCCAAAAAGTAAGAAGTGCCAACGAAAAGCACTCATTTCCTGTCTCCTTTTCGTACAGCTACGCCGCTTATGGCGTTTCGCAAGCTGAAGGCTCAGTCACCATACTCATCATCTTCAGTATAAGATGGTCGCTCCCCCTGATTGAGAAACGCCATAAGCTGATAGACGCTAGCGATACAGTAGAGTTTAGAGCCTCTACTCACTGACACTGACATTGATTGATGTTCCAATTGGAACATTCGCAGGAGCTATCGCACGCGCCGCCTCCAGGACAACCATTCTTGCCGTTGCAGAGCGACTGACTTGTAATGAACGTACACATGTAAGTACAATTCGGGCACGGTACCGTTTGACCAGCTTGCGTTGGATTCGGATGAAGCAGAAGCAAAACCCCCGCGAGAAGGGAAGCAAGCGACATCGACCCAAACAACCATGATAAGAGCTTCATTGTCAACCTCCGTCTTCGTTTTTCCAGGGAATCTATCGATCGGCCATACTTGTTCCCTGGACCAAGCACGACTTCATTAGGGATAGACACACGCCCCTTCTCTCCATAGAGCGATCAATCCGTGAGTTTCCCTCGGACTACGACAGGAATCACAGGCTTCGCCTCATCATCCGTGTAATAATCGATCCGTTTCTCGAACACGGAATCCTTTCCGATGAACTCAACATGAATGGTCAACTCTTGTTTGTCCCCGTCCGCTATCGACAATGGAAATCTCTCCACCGAGGCCATGCAACCACAGGTGCTCCGCGCTCCCACAACCTTCACGTCTTTTCCCGTACGGTTTCTGATCGTAACGCGCAGGTCTCGCTCCTCGCCGCGGCGGATGGTGCCGAATGAGAGCGTGCCTGGATCGACCAGCAGCCGTTCGCCATTCAGGTAAGCGAGAGTCGAGGCGATTGACCCAAACTCGCGGTGTCCCCAGACAAGAACGGGGGCAATCAGCAAGCAACCACCGCCAAAACATGCGAGTATCCATGCCACGGAACCTCACCAACGAGAGCGCGGCTCCGCGGGCCGAAACTCCAGCTCTTTCTCCGAGCCGCTTCCATCCGCCGCCGTCTGCCCCGCCAAAATCCGCGCTTGCTCTCTGTTCATTTCGCTCTCCTCAACCAAGCTGGCCCATCTCATTCGGCGAAAAAGGTATCGCTCACCGTTTCTCCTCCCGACGGCGTCAGTAACGCTGCCAAGATGTTAGGCGGAGTCGCATAGAGAACTTGCCGCACCGAGCCATCGGCGAAGACGAATCGCCCTCCGGCCGGATGCGGCGAGCCCCAGTTCCACCGGAACAGACGCTCTTCCTCCAGGCTACGCGAATCCTGCTGAACTTGGTTTCCGCTCCGCACCGTGCCATCCGAACCGCCCGTGAAGAATGGCTCATCCCAGTACCATGTTCCCGAGTTGTAATCTTGCGGCGCCATCGATTTTTCGCCGACGAGGATGGTGTTCGATGTCCCATCCGTGACCACGCGGAGGCCCAAACAGCGAGGCCGGTTGGGGAATAGCAGTCGATTGCCCGCGTAATCGATCTTGCCCCAGGCCCAGCCGCCGCCCCAATAGGTGCCGTTTTCATCCGCCGCCACGAGCTGGGGCATGGCTGTCCTTCGGCTTGGACAGATATAGATAGGCACGCCTTCCGTCCATGCCCGTTGGCTGTACATGTTCTGCCGTTCGACGAACGGCAAGATCGAGTACGCCCAGCTGCCAAACTGCTGCGCGGGCAGCAGATTCGGCATACCGACTCCCCAATAGAAGGCGTAGGGCACATCAATGTCCTTGGTGAACACATACGTCGGGTTGCCATTCACATCGGGAATGCTCTCTTTGCCGTCCCAACCGCCGTTGCTGGGGAAGACTCCGTAAGCGCTGTGAAATTGGTGCAGCGCCAAACCTATCTGCTTGAGGTTATTCGTACACGAGATCCGGCTGGCCGATTCGCGGACTTTCTGCACCGCGGGCAACAAAAGCGCGAGGAGAACGGCCACGATCGCGATAACAACCAACAGCTCGATCAGAGTAACCCCCCTGCGGTGATTTTCAGGACAAGATCGGAAGATCATGATCCGCCCTCCCACCGTTGAGCTATTTCCGAACCACCCGCACGGAAGCACGAAGCGAAAAGGCGACCGCCCCCGATGAAGTCATGCCTTGAATGTCCATCTGGAGTTCTCCCGTAAATCGCGGCTCCTTGTCCAATTCCAGCCGTGCCACGGCCCGTATCCTCTCGCCGCCCGCCACCGTTTGTTGGTCGAGCTCGACGCGAAGACAATCGCAACTGCTCTTCGTCTTTGCGATCTCCACGGTCTCTCGACTCGGATTGTGGAGCCAGAAAGCGATTTCTCCCCGCTCGGCTTGCGGCATCGTGCCAAAATCAATCAGCGGAGTGGAGGGCTGGAGAAGCGGAGGACGGGCGCTACTCATGGCAATCGCCGCCGGAATGCCCACGAGCAAAAAGAGAAGCCCCAATGCTACGGCACGGAAATAATGGGAATGGGTGTTCCGAGCGCCCCCCCCCCAGCAAATGTTCACCTGCGCCTCGGCGTCCCATCGCCACAAAACGGCCACGACGGCGAGGTCGAGCAGCAGTGTGTACCAGGGTTTGATGGACCAATTACCGAAGCAGCCGCACGAAGGCGCTCCCGTAAGCGCTTGATAGAGCGATACCAGGCAGAACCCCGCAAATACGGCCAGAGCAGCGAGCCGCGCTTGTTTCGGGTAAGCCCCGGACAAGAGCAACAGGCCGAGTGCCAATTCAAATTCCACAAGCGGGATGAGGAATCGATCAGAAGTGAAAAAAACGTCCGTGGTCATCGGACCGGCAGCGAATTGATGCGTCTTGAGCGCCGCGGCCGTCAACAGAATCATGCCGACTAGAAGAGGGATGGTCCGTGCGAAAATTCCGCGCGGCAGAATCGCTTTGCCAAAAGCTGGCGATTGGGAGAGGAGAGTCATGGCCTGGGCTTCCCCACAACGATCCAACCACGATGTTCGTCATTGAGCAACGCGGGGTCCGATGCAACTCCAACACATCAAAATAGACAGCGGAAAGCAGCACGTCAACAAAGCATCCGATTTTTTCCGCAAGCCAGCCGCGCAACACGGTCTGACAACGCGCATCTTTTCAATTAGGGGCTGTCTTTTCTGCATCGCCGGGCCAGAGTGATTGGCGGTTTACCAAGAGAGGAGTCCTCGTTATGACGGGATCCTTAGCACGCCTCGTTTCGGCACTCGTCCTCCTCCTGGTGGGCCAAGCCGTGGCCCAGGTTCAGCGATTTCCTGCCTTCGATCCGGAACGGATTTTCATGCTCGGCGATGCCGACCTCGATGGCAAGCTCTCGCTCGATGAGTTCCGCGAGCTATACCGCTTCTCCTCCCGCATGAGAGACGCCGCGGCCACAATCGAGCCGCTCTTTCGCCGCCTCGACACAGATCATGATGGATTTCTCTCACTGACGGAATATCGCAAATCTATCCCCAGAAGACCCGGGAGCGCAGCCATCAAACCGGACTCCGCGAAGGAGAAGCCGCCCGCCGTTGATATGAGAATGTCGGCCACGGAGAAGACGCAGATCACTCCCGAGCAGGAGAAGTTTTTCGAGACGAAGATTCGGCCCGTCCTGGTGACTCAATGCGGTAAGTGCCATGCCAGTAGCGCGAAGAAGCTGCGGGGTGGACTTCGGCTCGACAGCCGCGAGGGGCTACGCCGCGGGGGTGATTCCGGTCCCGCGATCGTGCCGGGCAAGCCGGATCAGAGTTTGCTCATTCGTGCCATCCGTTACCGCGACGAGGAACTTCAGATGCCGCCGAAGGCCAAGCTCCCCGATGCGGTGATTGCCGACTTCGAGGTCTGGGTCAAAATGGGGGCGCCGGATCCAAGGACCGAGCCGGCCGCCGCCACGGCACACGCGCCGGCCGCTCCGGAGAAAGGACGAGAATTCTGGTCGTTTCGGCCGCCCAAGAAGTCTCTGCCTCCCGAGGTCAAGCGGGTAGATTGGCCGCACGGCGATATTGATCGCTTCCTCCTTGCAAAGCTGGAGTCCAGCAAGCGCCGTCCCGTCGCCGATGCCGAGCGCTCGAAGCTCCTACGCCGGGTGACGTTCGATCTTATTGGGCTTCCTCCTACGCCCGAGGAGGTTGATGCCTTTCTCCAGGACGATTCTCCCCAGGCTTTCGCCCGCGTGGTCGATCGCCTGCTTGCCTCGCCCCGCTTTGGCGAGCGTTGAGGGCGGCACTGGCTCGATGTCGCGCGATTCGCCGAGTCGAGCGGCAAGACGAACTTTACCTATCCGCAAGCCTGGCGCTATCGCGACTGGGTGATCGCGGCGTTCAACGCCGACATGCCTTATGATCGCTTCGTCCGCATGCAGATAGCTGGAGATCTCCTCCCCGCCGGGGACGATCGCCAGCGCGCCGATCAGCTGATCGCGACCGGATTTCTCGCCATCGGTAGCAAGGCTCACGACGCGGAGAACCGCGGGCAGTTCGTGTTGGATCTCGTCGATGAACAGATTGAGGCAACCACGCGCGCATTCCTGGGTCTCACGGTCGCTTGCGCGCGCTGCCACGATCACAAGACGGACCCAGTTACCCAGAGGGATTACTATGCGCTGTCCGGCATCTTCCGCAGTACCCAGACATGCTCGGGCACACTAGCACGAGTTTTCCCGAATTTCAACGCCTCGCCGTTGATCGAGCTGCCTGCCGGCGCGGGGCTGCTCGGTCTACTTGCCGGTGATCCGCGATCAAGTGCTTGAATCGCTCGCCCTCTTCGACTTCGCCGACCCAAGCCTGGTAACGGGCGAACGAGCCACGACGACCAGCCCGGCCCAGGCGCTCTACTTCATGAACAGTCCTTTCGTGATCCGGCAAGCCGAGGCTTTGGCCGAGCGGGTGTGTGCAGCCGAGAAGGGCGACGCCCGCAGGATCGAGCGGGCGTACCGCCTCGCTTTCGCGCGGCCGCCAACGGCCGGCGAGCGGGATCGCGCTCTTGCGTTCCTCCGAGACTTCGCCGGCGATTCGGCGCGCGATCCCTGGCCGGTGTTCTGCCAGGCGCTCTTCGCCAGCGCCGAGTTTCGCTATCTGGATTGATGACGAGCTGCTCCACAAGATAGAGGAATGATCTGATGGTCTCCCCCATCCTGTCCCGCCGCCAGCTGTTGAAAAGCGCCTCCTGCGGATTTGGCTATTTGGCCTTTGCTGGAGTATCGTCGATAACGACTGCGGCCGAAACGAAAAGGTCGCCCCTCGCACCCAGGGCGCCCCATTTCCAGGCCCGTGCCAAGCACGTGATCTTCCTTTGCATGAACGGCGCGCCTTCGCACGTCGATACCTTCGACTACAAGCCAAAGCTCACCGCGTACGACGGCAAGGCGTCTTCCAAACCCGGCCGGATTCCCGGGGCGAAGCCGATGCAATCGCCGTGGAAATTCCGCCAGCACGGTCAGAGCGGGCTATGGATCTCGGAGTTGTTCCCAGAGGTCGCCGCTCATGCGGATCAGTTGTGTGTCCTCCGCGGCATGCACACCGACTTGCCAGCCCACCCGGAAGCGTACCTGATGCTGCACACAGGAAGCTCGCAATTCATCCGTCCCTCGCTTGGAGTGTGGACGCTCTACGGACTCGGGACGGAGAGCGACGACCTCCCTGGCTTCATCGCCGTCAAACCCACTGGGAGAAACGGCGGCGCGCAGAACGACGGCAGCGGCTTCCTTCCCGCGGCTTGCCAGGCGACGCGCTTCGACAATGAAGGTCAACCCATCGCCGAGGCCCGCATCGGCAACATCAAAAATTCCAAGCTCGACGCCGCGGCCCAGCGCCGGCAGCTCGACCTGGTACAGTCCATGCACCGGGACTCGCTCGAAGGCGGACGCACCAACCCCGGTGTAGAAGGGGTTATCGAATCCTATGAGCTTGCCTTCCGTATGCAGACGAATCTCCCGGAGGTCATGGAGCTTGCCCGCGAGTCGGCGGCGACAAAACGAATGTATGGCATCGACGATCCCGCCACGACCGACTTCGGGCGCCAGTGCTTGTTGGCGCGGCGCTTCATCGAGTTCGGCGTTCGCTTCGTCGAGCTAACGCATGGCGACTGGGACCAGCACCGCGGTTTGAAGGCCGGCCATGCCCGGAACGCTCGCGCCGTGGACCGGCCCATCGCCGCGCTGCTGACGGACCTACGTGCGCGAGGGCTGTTGGACGAGACGCTGGTGATTTGGGGCGGGGAATTCGGCCGCACGCCGCACGGCCAGAACGCCGATGGCCGCGACCACAACAACAACGGATTCTCCCTCTGGTTGGCCGGAGGCGGCGTGAAGCCCGGAATCGCCCACGGTCAGACCGACGAATTCGGCTACGAGGCCGTCGAACATCCGATGCACATACACGATTTGCACGCCACCATACTCTACTTGCTTGGTCTCGATCACGAGCGCTTGACCTACCGCTACGCCGGACGCGATATGCGGCTGACTGACATCAAGGGGGTAGTCCACCGGGGGATACTCGGCTAAGCGAGATAGTCCGAGCCGCGCACGCAGCGCAGCGGAGTAAGCGGCCTCTTGGGGCAGCCGCTTACTCCGCTGCGCTGCGTGCGCGGCTTGGGCTTTCGTGTCCGGGACTGGCATTTCGTGGTCCTTTCGCCGATGATGGAAATTATGCACCATAGCGCTGAATCAGACGAGCGGCCATTGGAGGCGTATCGAGATTATCTCCGGCTGCTGGCGCGCACCCAGCTGGGGCCTCGCCTCCAGGCGAAGTTGGATGCTTCCGACATCGCTCAGCAGGCGATTTTGCAAGCCCACCAAGCTCAGGGACAGTTCCGCGGCACAACCGAGGCCGAGAAGCTGGCCTGGCTTAGAGTGATCCTGGCGAATGTTCTGGCCGCCGCCACGCGCCGGTTCGAAGCAAAGGTACGAGACATCGGCCGAGAACGCTCGCTGGAGGCCGACCTGGAACAGTCCTCCTCCCGACTGGAGTGTCTATTCGCCGCCGATGAGACATCCCCGAGCCAACGGGCGGTACGCTGCGAGGAATTGCTGCGGCTCGCCGCTGCCCTAACTCGGCTGCCCGAAGACCAACGGCAGGTCGTCGAGTTGCACTACCTGAAGGGGCTGATGGTTGCCGAAGTTGCGGAACAGATGGGACGTAGCCGTGCGGCCATCGTCGGCTTGCTCTTCCGCGGTCTAAAAAAACTACGTCAACTGCTGCAAGACGGAGGGGAGGAAGACGAATGACGCACGACCCAAACGGCGACCGCGAGGAGCGGCTGAACAAGGCTCTTCTCGCCTACGTCGAAGCGCGCGAAACTGGTCGAAACCTGGATCGTAATCAACTTCTCGCCTCGCACCCCGATCTCCGCGGCGATTTAGAGGAGTTTTTCGCCGGCCACGACGAGGTGGAGCGGCTGGCCGTCGCTCTGCGGGAAGGCGGCGAGCCGGAAGTCGAGCCTCGAACCGGCACCGGCGAATCCGCGCCCGAAATCGGCGAGCTGGGCGACTTCCGTCTTCTTCGCGAGATTGGCCGGGGTGGGATGGGCGTGGTCTATGAAGCCGAGCAGATTTCGCTGCGGCGGCGCGTCGCCCTGAAGGTCCTGCCGTTCGCGGCGGCCCTCGACCCCCGCCAACTTCAGCGTTTCAAGAACGAGGCGCTGGCGGCGGCGCATCTGCGGCACGAAAACATCGTGCCGGTATACATGGTCGGCGAGGAACGCGGCGTTCACTACTACGCCATGCAATTCATCGAGGGGCGGAGTCTCGCCAATTTGATCGCTGAAATGAAATTGCAGACGCCCGAAGCTCCGAATCAAGCCGCCCTTGAAATTGGCAAAAGGGAAATGCCGGCGACTACACTGGCCGCCGTGCTTTCCACCGAGCGCTCTTCGAGCAGCCGGAGGTATTACGAGTGGGTGGCGAGATTGGGCCGACAAGCGGCCCTGGCGCTGGAGCATGCTCACTCCGTGGGAATCGTCCACCGCGATGTAAAGCCCGCCAACCTGCTGCTTGATCCAGGTGGAAGGCTATGGGTCACTGATTTTGGCCTGGCCCAGATGGCGGGAAGCGCCGCGCTTACCGTGACGGGGGAATTGCTGGGGACGATTCGCTATGCCAGCCCCGAGCAAGTTCTGGCACGGCAAGGCGTCGTCGATCACCGCAGCGATGTCTATTCACTGGGAGCCACCCTGTACGAGCTGTTGACGATGCGGCCCCTCTTCGATGGCCGGGATCGCAATGAACTGCTACGGCAGATCGCCAGGGACGAGCCGCGGCCGCCCCGTTCGATTCATCCCTCCGTCCCGCGAGAGCTGGAAACCGTCGTGCTCAAGGCGCTGGGCAAGGAGTCATCGGAGCGGTATCTGACGGCCCGGGAATTGGCCGACGATCTCCAGCGTTTCTTGGACAATCGTCCGGTTCTGGGGCGAAGGCCGACTCCCGTAGAACGTCTCTGGAAATTGGCGCGGCGGCATCCCTCGGTGGTCGCTACCGTCCTCGTGGTCATGCTGCTGCTGCTCGCCGGCTCGCTGTTGAGCACGTTCCTGATCCAACTCGAACAAGGGAGGACAAGGACTGCGCAGCAGCGGGCGGAGGAGGCGTACCGCCAGGAGCGACAACGCGCGGAGGAAGCCGAAGCCCGCTTCCTCCTGGCGCGACGTTGCGTGGATGAGATGTTCCGCATCAGCCAGGAGGAGCTGGCTGATCTGCCCGCGCTCCAGGGACCGCGCAAGCGACTCCTCCGATCGGTTTTGGGTTATTATCAGGAGTTTCTCGAACAACGCCGCGATGACGCCGAAGCGCAGGCGGATCTTCTCGACGCGAAACAGCGGGTTGAAAATATCCTCGCCGATCTCGCCGTCCTGCGCGCCGCCAGCCAGTTGTACTTGCTGTGTCAACCGGCCGTGCTCGACGAGTTGCATCTAAGCGGCGAACAGCGACCGAAGGTCCGGGAGTTCTGTGCCCGTGTCGGGAAGGAGTGGGTCGAGTCTCTCGCCGATGTGGGGCGGCTTCCGCATGCGGAGCGCGCACGCCGGGCCGTCGAACGAGCCAGGCGGTACCAGCTAGAAGTCAATCAACTGCTCAGCGAATCTCAACGCCTTCGCCTCCGGCAGATCGGACTCCAGGCTGAGGGGCCAGTTGCCTTCGGCGACGCGGAGGTGGTTTCGGAGTTAAAGCTCTCACGCGAGCAGCGCGAGCGCATCCGGATGATCGAGGAAGAAGCCGCCTTCGGTTGGATGAAAAAACAACCGGAGAATTCCAGCAAAGATCCGCGCTCGGAGGGGCGTTCGGTGAATGAACGCATCCTTGCCGTCCTGACGGAAGAACAACTCCGGCGGTGGCGAGAAATGACCGGCGAACCGATGAAGGCCCCGCTCACGCCGTTCTTTTCGCCTGCCCGGTTTGGGTCGCATGGACAGAAGATCACAGCTCGGTGAGCCTTTTTCTCTCGTTCCCATGCAGAGCGTGGGAATGAGGAGTAAGACGCCCTACTTAATCGCTTTTTTTTCGGTCTCCCTCTTCTCCAATTCCTTCACCCGCTGCTCCAGTTTATCGACCGTTTGTTGGAGATCTTCAAGCCTCTCTTCCAACGATGCTTCACGAATAATCGTCAATCCATCTCTCACTTTCCACTGGTAACCCGCGGCCGCGTTCACCGGATGGATGGTGTAAGCCATTCCTTTTGACATCTTGCCGTGTAACCGTTCAGCCGGTTCTGTCACTTGGGGCAGCTGATTGCCCCTTCGCTTCCTAGAATCGGGGTATGGACGAAACCTCCTGCCCTGGATGTCGCCAGCGTGACGAGATCATTGCTCGTTTGCAAGAGCGACTCACTGC
>DASRBG010000056.1:0-28993 GCA_035653735.1 Gemmataceae bacterium | reverse complement strand
CAATCCGACGCCGCCGAAACAGCGGCCTGCCGGCGTTTCCAGCTCTGCGGGTACTCGCCCAAGTGGGTTCAGAAAGCCGAAGTGCAAGCGGCTATACGCTTTCACGTGAATCACCGCTGGTCTGTCCTCTCTTCGCTTCGGCGAGGATCTCGAAGCGTGCGAGCGTCGGTCGGCGCGCCGCATGCTCAGCGCTTTCTCCTACACGTTGACCCGCGATCGAAAAGAACCACCGCGCTAAAGCGATCTCGCCGCATCAATGCACTAAGATGTACTCAAAGCGCTGGCGGAACTGATCGGAAGTCATCCCCACCACACTAGCCAGCCGCGCTAAACGCTGCGGATTGTCGAAATCGCGGCGGTCCAGGCGGATCATGTAGCGGCGGGCGCATTCGTAGCCTTCGCCCTGCACGTTGACGCGCCGCGTCTGCATGCGCAGCGTTTTCGGATTAATCATTTGGCTGAACGGCAGCGGTTCGAGATGACCGCCTACCAGGCTGATGATGGCCCCGAACTTGCCCGCTTCTTCCGAACGCAAAAACTTCACCGCACCGTAGCCGAGATCGCGCGTGTACTCGGCGTCGAACGGAATGGGATCCGCGCAGCGCAGCTCGTAACCGAGATCCTTGTCGATCAACGTGACCGGTAGATTCAACTCGTCCAGACGAGCCGACAGCCGGTCCTTAATCATGCGTCCGAATTCGATCTCGCCGAGGCGCAGATGACCGTGCGGATCGCGAGTGATTTGGCCGTATCGTCCCAGCTGGGCCGTGCTCATGCACTCCAGCAGGCCGGCTTCGCCAATGGCCTCCAGCAGTCCCTCGGCCAACACGGCGACGCCGTAACTCGCGTGCATGCTGCGCCGCTTGATGATGCTGCCGATAATAATGTCGCACACCTCGTCGAGAGTGACGCGACGATCGCCAAACTCTTCGGGAATGATCGTGAGCGTGGCCGCGGCCGCCTTACCGATGCCCAGGGCCAGATGCCCGGCCGCTCGCCCCATGCTCACAATGAGATACCAGCGCGAGGTAGTCCGCGCGTCCTCGGCCAAATTACGGATGATGCCGACGCCCACCTGCCGGGCCGTCTCGAAGCCGAATGTCGGTGTCGAGCCGGGCAGCGGTAAATCGTTGTCGATGGTTTTGGGAACGTGAGCAACGCGGACAGCCCCTCCGGCCTTGGCGTAAACCTGGCTGCCGGAATAGGCCGTATCGTCGCCGCCAATCGTCACTAGCATGGTCACGTTCAGCCGGCGGAACACGTCCAGGACATTCTGCATGTCCTTTTCCGACTTGGTGGGATTGGTACGCGATGTGCCCAGGATGGACCCGCCGCGCAGTTGGATGGCCTTGACGTCGTCGATGGTTAGCTCGCGGTAGTGCTCGGCATCGCCCTTGACCAACCACTGAAAACCGTCGCGGAAACCGATCACTTCGATGCCCTGCTCGCGAGCCTCGATGGCTACCGAGCTGATTACGCCATTGATCCCCGGGGCCGGGCCGCCGCCGACCAACAACGCCAATCTCCCGGGAATCGGTCCAGGTGTCATGTGTCTACCTCGCGAATGGATGGACGAATGAAAACTCACCTATTGTAGTCAGTTTATGGGTTCGCCCGCCATCGACCAACCATATCGCCGGAGCGATTTCACCTCTTTTTCATCTTTCACTGGAGCGATCCAGCAAAGCCGGTTTGAGCGTCCAGGATTGCTTCTTGGCCAATTCCATCAAGGCCGGCGCGCGAAAACCGGGTGGAAAAATCACCCAGCCCCAGAGCTTCGCGGGATCATCGTCCGAAACGTACCGCGCCGCTGCCAGCTTCGCCGGCTTGATCTCGATCGTCTCCGGCAGTGCCTTGCCGTTCAACCGCAGCTGGGCAATGCGGGCGAGTGTCGCTAAATACGCTTCCGGAGGCACTGGCCGACTTCCCATCCAGACCGCGCTCGGAATGCGCCCATGCTTTTTGAGGAAACCAGCGACATCGCTGCAGGTCCGCCGAAATTGGCTTGTGTCCGTCGTCACCATCGCGGTCATCAAGGGAACACGGCCCGTCGGACCCAGAAGTCCTCGGGGCGCTAACGCGACCCCGCTCGCCTTCTTCGGGGCGAGCGGGGTCGCGTTAGCGCCCCGAGTTCCATCTCTTTCGTCAGCGCCCCAGGTCCCATCCACATAGGCGTTCAGTAACGCAAAGACATCGCTTGCCGATAAAGAGAAATCATCATACGTCTGGAAGCTCACTTCCTCGCCGACCTTTTTGGCGATGGATTCCAGCTCGGCCGGCGTGAACGGGCGATCGCGCGACCGATCGCGGTACAGCTTCGCCGCCTCGGATGCGGTGATGAAACGCACTTCCGGAAAACGCTTCATGAAGCGCACGTATTCCTCGAAAACTTGATACGAAACGCGCGTCTCCTCCGCCGTTTTGGCCGGAGGTTCCTTCCACTGTTCGCGCGGCGGATTCGCGCCGCGCGCAAAGTTGACGCCGTCCCAGAACTGCTTGTGGACGAACTCGCAGGGGTGATAGAAGATGCTGACCACGCCGCCGCCCTCGGCCAGCAGCTCCTTGCGCGCCTGCGCGAAGCGCTCCTCCGCCTGGGGCAATTCCTTGGCGTGGTTCAAATCGGCGCGAAGAGTATAAGCGAGTTTGTAGAGATTTAATATTCCACAATAATAACAAGGCCGATCCTTGAGGTTGACGTGGTTACCGGCGTCGAGATACACCTTCATGCCCCACTGGATCATGGCGCCGTAGCTCTGCGGTCCCCATGAACTTCCGGGCTGCCCGTAGCACGTCGGCGCCTGGCCGAAGATGCGTTCGACATCGTCCCGTCCCGGCCCTTCGCGGCGATCAAACTCGCGCACGCCCTCGTCCCAACCGAGCTGCGAGAGATACAGCGCGGGGCTGGGTTGCGTGCTGTGATAGTTGGAATGAAAGCCGATTTCGTGCTTTTTCAGCGCTTCGATGACATCGGTGCGTTTGCGTTTTTCCAACACACGCGCCTTCTCGCCGACCACCTTGAAGGTGGCGCGCACGTTCTCGCCGCTGAGGAACCTGGCGAGATGGAGTGCGGCGTCATCACTGGCCGGCAGCAGGTAATCCTCCGTATCGAACCAGAGAATGACGTACACGCGTGCTGCCGGCTCCGCGGCGCGAGCGGAAGGCGACAAGGCCAGGCCGAACAGCACAACGAGCCATAAACCAGCGTGACGGACAAAACGCGGAGCCACCATGTTGATCTCCCAACATCATGGAGTTGGAACCGGAGGCCAGTCGGACGACGATCGAGGCGGAGCTATTCTACTGCCTGCGTTCGGGATGGCTTCCCGCACTGCCTCGGGAGCGATCCCCTTGCGAATGCCCTCTGGTCATTTTATGCCGGGCTGCCTAAACTCATCGCGGGACTTTCCCTTCTCGAACCTTGTCACTTGTGCGAGTGATCCAATGACAAATCGTTTTCTTACAGCTGGTGTCCTGAGTTGCTGTCTTCTGGCTGCCGCTGCATGGGCCAACGACTGGCCGCAATGGCGCGGGCCGCAGCGTACGGGAATATCTCAAGAGACAGGTCTGCTCAAGGAATGGCCCAAGGACGGTCCCAAACTCCTGTGGGAACGAAAGGATATTGGCGGCGGCTACTCGACACCAGCCGTCGTCGGCGACCGCATCTACCTGATGGCGGACCGCAAGGGGATGGAGCATGTCCTAGCCTTGGCCGTCAAGGATGGTGCGGAGATTTGGTCGTGCGAAATCGGCAAGGTGGGCATCAATGTAGGTCCCCAGTATCCCGGCACGCGCTCCACGCCGACGGTGGACGGCGATCGCATCTACGCACTTGGCTCCGATGGCGATCTCGCTTGTCTGGAAAAGGACAATGGCAAGGTGGTCTGGTCGAAGAACCTGAGAAAAGCCTTCGAAGGTAAGCCCGGTGATTGGGCGTACTCGGAGTCGGTGCTGATCGACGGCGACGTGTTGGTTTGCACGCCGGGCGGTAAGAAGGCGACGATGGCGGCGTTGAACAAGAAGGACGGCGCTACCATCTGGGAATGTGCGATTCCCAAGGGAGATGCAGCCGCGTACGCTTCAGCCATCGCCGTCGACGTAGGAGGCGTTCGTCAGTACGTTCAGTTCGTAGCAGGTGGTGTGGTCGGCGTTGATGCCAAGACCGGCAAGTTCCTGTGGCGCTACGAGAAGACGAAAGATCCGGCGGCGAACATTCCGA
Organism: Gemmataceae bacterium; assembly: GCA_035653735.1. Taxonomy (GTDB): domain Bacteria; phylum Planctomycetota; class Planctomycetia; order Gemmatales; family Gemmataceae; genus JAJPHU01. The sequence goes on along the minus strand of DASRBG010000056.1, from coordinate 24,777 downwards.
CTCCCGTGTTTAAGGATGATTGTGTGTTCACTTCGACATCCCGCAACGGCACGGGACTGAATCGCATCAAGGCGAATGGGGACATGGTGAGCAGCACGGAGGTTTACTTCAATCGGATCCCGCTGAACAGTATCGGCGGCGTGGTGCTTGTGGGCGAATACGTCTATGGCACCCAGGCAAATGATGATTTGGTCTGCATGGACTTCAAAACCGGCGACGTGAAGTGGCGTCATGCTTGCGCGGGCTTGGCGGCGTTGTGCTACGCCGATGGCATGCTCTACGTTCGCGGCCAGGGAGGAAACGGTTTTGGCCCGGAAAGCCCGGCGATTATGGCATTGGTAGAGGCAACGCCTGAAGGCTATCGAGAGAAGGGACGCTTTGAGCAGCCTGACCACGGAAACCGCCCGGCCTGGCCGCATCCGGTGGTGGCCAACGGGCGGCTTTATCTGCGCGACGGTAATGTACTTCTGTCTTATGACATCAAGGCCGGGCAGTGAGGTTCACGAGGATGTTGAACCGGATTTCGCCGCTGCAAGGAGCAGGGGAGTGGCGGCGAATTGCGCGGCAATGGAGAAGGCGATCAACGCGGGCAGAGACACGTCGTAGAGTAGGCCCATGAGGGCGCTGCCCAGGAACCAGGAAACGCCGTAGCAAGCGGTGAAGAGTCCATAGGCGGAGGCGCGGCGCTGCGGCGGCGCCATCGGCGCGACGGCGGCCGGCATGATCGATTCATGCACTCCCATCCCCAGTCCCCACAGCGCGGAGCCGGCCAGCGCCGCCCAGAAACCGCCCAGGAACACCAACGGAGCGGCCAGGGCCGATACGATCGTCAGGGGAACCAGGATGGAAATGCCGGCCCGGTCGAAGAGCCGGCCAAAGACCAGAGAACCGATTCCACTCACGCCCATAGCGGCGGCGTAGAAGATCGGCACCCACACGTCCGGGACGGTCGAAACCTTCTCGAAGTGATAAGCCATGAGCGCGAAATCGGCGGAGCCGGCGGCAACCAGCGCCGCCCCGGCCAAGTACACCCAGAAGGCACGCGGCAGCCCGCGAGTTTTCAGGTCCGGCGGATGCGCCTCCAGATCTTGGGGACGGGGATAGAGAAAGCGTGCTGCCAGAAGTAGGCTCAGACAAGTGACTGCGGGCACGAGCAAGAGCGCGTAAACGAAGTGATAATCGACTTTGTCCGCGAAGTGTGTTTCGTGTCCGCCGCGGAGGGCCAATACCAGGGCGATGGCCAAGGGACCGAAAAGCGCGCCGAATTGATCCAACGCCTCATGTATTCCGAAGGCCCAGCCGTAGCCCATCTCCTTGGCCGCGTGCGAGAGCATCACGTCTCGCGGCGGATTGCGAATCGCCCTGCCGATGCGCTCGGTGATAATCAATCCGACCGCGAAATGCCAGGTGCCGGTCAGGGCCAAGAGCGGCACGGAGGCCATCTGAACGAAGTAGCCGATGAGCGTGATGGGCCAGTATTCGCCGGTTCGATCGCTGAGACGGCCCGAGACGAGGCGGAGGGCATAGCCGAGCAACTCGCCGAATCCCGCACTGATGCCGACCACTGCGGCGCTGGCGCCAAGGACCGCGAGGTACGGCCCGGTGATGCTGCGCGAGCCTTCGTAAGTGAAATCGGCGAAAAAGCTCATCACGCCGATTAGCAGAACAAACCGGAGTGCAGTCGCCTTAGCCTGGCCGCGCTGGGCGACAACATCCGTTTCCGGCGGTTGCATGGACGTTTCCCTTCATGGCTATTCCTCATTTTGAACATGCGCTCAAGATTATCGTTTAATAGATGAGGACGATAGGGGTATCCGGTGCCGTGATTTTCCGCGCGAGATGTGGCGGGTAGATCGAATCGCGCAGCCCGAAGGCTGAGCATGTCTAGCCGCGGGGAGAGGTTGTTCAGAAAGTCTGCGGCGGCAAGTATCTCATTTGCCGGCATTCGCTGCCGGGAAACTTGACGCCGCAACGAGTGGATGATCTTACGGGGTGAAGGGATAAGGAATCACCTGCCCTCTCGCTTCGTATTTGCTGGACTCGTCTCGACCGGCTTCGTCTCCGTGGTCGAAGGCAAGTGCCCTTCGCTGCGGAGCGTGTCATATTCGCGCTCCAACCGGCGGAGGACGATCGATGCTTGTTCGGGCTGATCGTGCAAAACATCCTCGACGATCGAACGGATGTAGTGGTAGCTCTTTTCTTGCGGGGACTGATCGGCCAGCGCTTTGGAGGCTGACGCAGACCATTCTTGATCCAGCCTCAGGAATTGCTCGATCGCCTGCGCCAAGGTGCATTGCTGCGCGATCAGATCGCGCGCCACTTGATCTCTCGCTTCCAGGCGGGTCAACATGTTCTGTCGCATCTCCGCCAATCTCGCGCTGCGGAATTCTTCCTGAAAGTCCGGCAGATCGCAAGCAAAGCGGAGACTGAATACGCCAATCCCCAGAAGGACAAGGGCACAGCCGACAATCACCATTCGCAATGACGCGCTCATATTATTTTTCTCTTGTGTGTGCTATCGAAGGACTCTTCTCAGACATAATGACTGAGAATAGGGTAAGACAAAATGACTGACATGTCAATATCGGCTTCTCCGGGAGCCAAGGAGGGCTGAGCGAAACGTGGCCACGTAGTGGTGGTCCGCGATATGGGCGAGAACATCTCTCCGGCGCACAAACCGAGTGCCGGGGGCATGCTGGGCCGGTGCAGTTATTGTTCGGTGGCGAAAAACGCCTGCCTTATTGTTCTTCGTCGCCGACGGCCAAATATTCATGTGGAATCGAAATCGCGCGACGGCCTTTGAGTTGGTATAGCGTTTTTCGATTAGCCGCGACCCGCAGGGGAGCGCGACCCCGCGCTCCCCTGCGGGTCGCGGCTAAACAAGGATTGGGTTCACATTAAGGCTTGCTCATGCCCACAAAGCTGCCATCGTTCTCGCGTGCCAGCGCCCACAGGAACGCGCCCACATCGGGGCTTTCGTAGAAGAACCCAATGGTGTTGATGCGCACGCTCGGCTGGCCGGGCAGAGGACGGTTCCAATCGCTTTGCAGCGTTCGGCGAATATGGCGGGCGAGCAGGTCGTTGCGCTCTACTTCCCGAAGCGTATTCAACGCTTCCGGACGAACGCCCTCGCCGAGGTTGGGTAGACCGTCGGAGAACAGGTAAATCGTATCCATCCCCTTGGCACGAAGGCGGAAGGCCAATTGCAGAGCGGCGTACATGTTGGTACCGCCCTTGGGTGTGATTTTCGTCAGGGCGGTTCGCACGCGCTCTGGACTCGATTGGGCCTTGAAATCCAACCAGTCCTCTTCGCCGGGGAACAGAAACCCTGTCGTCTCGGAAAAGATGATTACTTGATACTTCTCCAAATTCGGTAGACTGCGCATCAATCGTGCGATGGTGCTGCCAACATCGGCCCATTTCGTCGGCGCTTTGGTGTTTTCATCCACGAGGTCCATGCTGCCGGAAGTATCGACGAGAAAGAGAACGCGACGGCCGGTCAGTGTGATGCCGGCGAAGCGATTCTCGGACGCCGCGCGCACACGCGCCGTCTCGCCCTCCAGCGTCTGGTTTTGTTCGCGCAGCGCGGCCAGGGCTTTCCGCGCCAATGCCAACTCCTTGTCACGCGCGTCGATGTCGCGTTCCAGCGAACGACGCGAAGCGGAGAGCTTCTCCAGGTTTTTATCGGCATCCTTCAGATCGCCCATCCGTTTGGCGATCTCCTTTTCGAGTGCGGCCGATATCGCCTTCTCGGCGGCATATTGCTCCCGGGCATCTTTCAGATCCGCGCGCAGGGAGGGCACGAGGTTCGCCGTTGTTTGCAGCTCTTTCAATCGCATCCGCGCCGTAGCCAACGCCTCCGCCAATTCGCGGCCTCGCGCCGTTTCCTTCTCGCCGCGTTTCTCGCTCTGGCGCAGGTTTTTTTCCAGGACCGCAACCCGTCCGGCAGTCTCCTTCAGCTTGCTATCCAGCTCCTGGGCGCGGGCGGTCTCCATCTCGTGGAGTTTCCCGCGCTCGCGCAGGTCATTCTCCAGGGCGAGGAGACGCCGGCTGGATTCTTCCAGTCGCCGCGCCAGATCCGCGGCCTCGGCCTGTTTGGCCTTTTTCTCTTCCTGGAGTGCTTCAATCCGCGATTCCAACTGCAGCTTCGTGCCGGTCAGCTCCGTGGTGACGCGGCGGTGTTCCTCCTCGGCGCTCTCCTCGTGATACTTGGCTTCGCGCAGATTGATCAGCCACAAGAGAATGACGCAGCCCAAAGCGCAGCAAAGCACGTCCACCATGGACAGGTTGAAAATCGATGGAATGCGATGGCGGACGCGCATGAGAAATCCTCCGAGGCGAACGGCCGGCTGGTGGAACACTTACCAGCCGGCTGACGCCGGCCGGCTGGTGGAACACTTACCAGCCGGCTGACGCCGGCCGTTCGCCTATGCTGTCGTCAGCTGGCGCTGGTCGCTGGCCTGGCCAAGGAAGCGCAAGAGCGGGCCATCCGAGCCGAGACGAATCCAATCGCCCGAATGCAGGGCCGTCGGTTGCGTGACCAGGCAGTCGTTGATGAGCGTGCCATGCCGGCTGCGGTCGCGCAGCATGTAGACGCCGCGGGTCAGCACAAGCTCGCAGTGTCGCGCCGAGACGGTCGGGTACAGCTCGGTCGCAAAGATAAGATGGCAGGCGGGATCGCGGCCAAGCATGAACAAGGGGCCCGAGATCAAAAAGTCCTCGCCGCGGAAGTAGAGCCGGGCGGGGCCGCGGTCGTTGGCGGCATCGGCGGCGGAACTGCCCGGCAACGGAGCGGAATCAAGATGGCCGCGCGGCAGGTCGCCGCGATTTTGCCGCAACGCCAAATCGAAGGCGGCGCGGGCCACGGCGTCGTCGTCGAGAACGTGAATTCGCGCGGAGAGCATGTTGTCTTCGATCAAGTCCTCGCCGAAATCAGCGCTGTCTTCATCATCGATCGGCTTATCCTCGGCAGGCTGGATTAGTTCATTAACCGCCGTCGCAAAGCCCGGCAGACGAGCGGCTGGTCCCGTGATAAGCATCGCGCCGACTGTGCCGAACGCGGTGATGTCGGCCAAGAACTGTTGCAATTCGCCGAGAGACCGCTGCACCAGAGGAGCGCAGAACGCCGACAGATCGCCTGGAGAAAACTTCAAATGTTGATACCAATGCGGCGTCTGAAGCACCATCTCGACCGGTTCATCGCCGAGTCGCCTGTCGAGCAGGATAGCTAGTTGATCGAAGAGCGCTTGTTCCGTCTCGGCCGACTCGCGCGGATCGCGGCGGCTGAGACGAATGCAGCGCAGAGCGGCACAGTCGAGCATCCGGCACAGCCAGGCACCCCGTGCCAGCTGCGTAGCCGGATGAACGTGCAGCACGCGCGCCATGTCATTATGTAGGGCGATGGCGGACAACGTCAGGGCGTAGCCGTCGAGATCGATGACCACCGCCTGGCCCGACCAGGGCAAATGCTCGTGGGCGGCGAGTGCGACGGCGACGGGCGAGGGGACCGAGCCGAGCAGCCGCCAACGCGCCCTCCCGGCCATGTTCGCCAATAGCGCCGCCTGAGCCGCGCTCAAATACGCCGGCAGGGCGGCCGTCACGCCCTCGGCCCGGCCGATGCGCCGTTGCAGGTGTTCGCAGACCAGCGCGAAAGCGCCGGCGGCATCGAGCCGGTGCCTGCCGCTGTCCCAAAGGGCATCGCCGCCGAGATAGGGCAAGAAATCCAGGCATGCCAGGTGTGGCGAACGGCGGCACAAACCGACGCCGGCCCGACCGACACGCGGTTGACGTTCCTCCAGACTCAGCGCCAAGGGAAGCTCCCGTTCGTTGCCATCCAGCGGCAGACCAAGCGGGACATACGGACCGGCCCCATGATTCTCACCTTGAATCGCCCGAGCGCGAGTGGCATTCAGGTCCAGGCCGATCAGCGTCATGGTGCGTCTCCCGTGCGTTTAGCCACAGTGGGACCGGCGTCCCGCCGGTCCATCGCTCGCTGCACTTAAACTTTAATTCTGTATTCGCACTTCGGCATTTGATTCCGGCTCCAATTCGTACAGCCGCGTGACTAGATGTTCCAGGCAATATTGTTGACAATCGATGACCAGTGCCTCTTCATCGCGCTGCACAGAATGAAGTAGGAACATGACCACCAAACTCAAGGCCAGGGCCACCAGGGTGCAGTCGAAAGCCACGTTGAGATGGCGCGTGGCGTCGCTGATGAATTTGCTCATCTCCAGGCCGGTCTGGCCGCCGAGCGTCAAGCTGGTCGCCAGGCCGCGCACCGTGCCGAGAAAGCCGATCGCGGGAATCGCCCAGGCAAGATAATGTACCGTCGCCATGCTCGATACCAGCCGGCCCAGGTCAACGTCGGCCTGCGTTCGCACGGTCTCGCTGACATCGCGCGCGGATCGACTGACGGCATACTTGCTCAGGGCTAGCCGGATCATGTTGGCGAGGATATATGGTCCGCCGCGTGCCGCCCGCTGCTCGACACGCCGCTGCAACAGCCGGGCGTCTTCCGGCAGAATGCACACGCCGACATCGGTGGAGAGGAGTTCCAGGTCGAAGGCACGGCGCTGGCGGCGTACTTCGAGATAGCGGCTCAATAGGATGAAGCCGGCCCAGGTGAAACAGCAGTAGCTAGCGATTTGCTCTGGCCCCAGGAGCAAACGGCTGATCCGTTCGGGCGTCCATTTCGACCAATCATTGCCGGAGTCGCCTTTACTGGCCGACAGCTGCCATAGCGGAATGCACAGCGCGCAAACGAGGGCCAACGCCAGCACCAGAAGAGGCCATTCGCGCGTGGGTCGATGCGAAGGAGTCAAGGCCATGCAAGAATCCGTGAGGGGCGACAAGGGTGGTCGACGACGCCTAAGAGAATTAAATTGTGCGGTACGCGCGGAGGAATTGTCAAGTCTGGCGCGAACGATTCAATTTGGGCGACTGTCAACTTTTCCTTTCCTCACTTCGCGGGTCTACCGGCGCGATTGGAAAAGTTACAACGGCTCCAGTGGTTATAGCATCGCGCCGTCGAGTTTATGCAAACCGTAACCTCTGGCGGAGCGGCACATTGCACCGAACGCGGCGAAAAAGTTTTCGGCCCGCTCCGACCCTGGCTCAACATTTGCGTGTAGAGTTGAGGGAACACATCGCGGCCGGCAGGTCATTTCCTTGCTGGCGCTGCGGGCTGGTGAACACGGGAGGTTACGGCATGGCATTACGCCCCTCGATGGCTATCGTGCTCTTCGGCGCGATGGCTTCTCTGGGTGCCTCATATCGGACGCCCAATTTCATCGTGGAAGCGCCGGACCCCGCCTTCGCCGAACAGGTCGGCAAGTACGCCGAGTATTATCGCCGGCAAAAGGCGATCGAGTGGCTGAACCAGGAGATGCCCACCTGGGGCCGGCCCTGCCCGCTCCGCGTCACGATCACTGGCAACTCCGGCGGCGCCACCGAGTTCGCTTTCGACAACGGCCGCATTCTTAGTATCAACATGCACATCGAAGGCAGTCCCGACCGCCTCCTCGCCAGCGTCTTGCCGCACGAGATCACGCATACAGTTTTGGCCTATTACTTCCGCGTGCCGGTGCCGCGTTGGGCCGACGAGGGAAGCTCCGTGCTGTCCGAGGATGAACGGGAACGCGCCGTGCATGAGCAGGAGGTCCGGCGGATATTGCAACAACCCGGACGGGCCATTCCTCTGCGCCGGCTGTTCAGTTTGATGAACTATCCCCGCGATGTGATGGTGCTGTACGCGGAAGGCTACTCCGTGGCAAATTTCCTGGTCGGCCAAAGCAGCCGGTCCGTCTTCCTGGCGTTCGTCGCCCAGGGCATGCAGGGCAATTGGGACGCGGCGGTGCGGGCGCACTATCCTCCTTATCGAAGCGTTGACGAGTTGGAGAGAGCGTGGGTGGAACACATCCGCAGCGGCCGGCAGCAGCCAACGCAGTTGGCCAGCCGTGGTCCTAGCGGTGCTTCCACGGCGCGTGTGGTAGTGCGGCAGACCGCGCCGCCGGCCCAGCCGGTCCTCGATGCTCCCGAGCCGATCTATCGCGGCCAAATCCCCGACGACACGGCTCCTCAATGGAACCAGCGTCTGGCTTCCCAGGGAGTCCAGCCTCCCGCGACCCAGTGGAACCAGCGTCCCGCTTCCCAGTTGGACCGGCGGGACATCGGTCCTCCAGAGAGCGAGCCGCGTCCGGGAACGTATCAAGTTCCTCCGCCGCCGCCAGCGGTTCGCCTGGAAGCGCCGGAGTTCGAGCGCGTGCCACAATCGATGCCGCAACTGGGGCAGCCGCAGTCCGCTCCGCGTTCGCCGGTTGGATGGTCGCCGTGAAGATAAGGAATCGTCTTTCGCCCGATGGGTTTGTGCATTACAAATATAAGGTGAGAATCGCTTTCATGCAGACTCTCTTGCGCACGAGCGCGCGTGGGTTCGCCCGGCCACCATGCCGAGGAGGGGTCCATGATCTCACCTTATCGCCGCGATCGGCGATGCGGCTTCACATTGATCGAATTGCTGGTCGTGATCGCCATCATTGCCATCCTCATCGCCCTGTTGCTGCCGGCTGTGCAAAAAGTGCGTGAGACAGCCGCCCGCATCACGTGTCAGAACAATCTCAAGCAAATCGCCCTGGCCACGCAAAACATCAACGACACGATGAGTGCTCTGCCGCCCTTGTGCGCCCCGGACGGGTGGACGGCCCTGACCCTGGCCGCCCCTTGCTACAACGGCGGACCCTGGACGGTCTATGCCTTCCTTTTGCCGTATCTGGAGCAGCAGAACGTCTACAACCAACTGGTGAAAGGCAACATTCCGCGCTCCGATCAACCTCCTTATCCGGGAGGTTATTGCGGTGGACAATTTCACACGGTCATCAAAACCTACTTGTGCCCGTCCGATCCCTCCGAAGCGAACGGTTATTGCACGACCACTTACACCGGCGCCAACGACTTCGCCGCCGGCTGCTACGGCGCCAACTATTACTTCTTCGGAAATCCCAATGGTTGGAACGATGCCTCGTGCGTGCAGGGAGCCAATGCTTTGCCGCGCTCGGTCCCCGATGGGCTATCCAACACGGTCGCTTTTGGCGAAGTGTATGCTTCGTGCGGATTATGGGGCGGTCCGTCGTTCGCCTTCGGCTCGATGTGGTCCGACTCCACCTCGAAATGGCGGCCGATCATGTGTCACAATACGATTCTCAAGGAAGCGCAGCCCGGCTACGCTCCGTGCTATCTCTTCCAGGTCCGTCCCCGGCCGTTCACGACTTGCGATCCCAGCCGCGCCCAATCAGGACATAACGGCGGCATGAACGTAGCTCTCGGCGATGGCAGCGTGCATTTCATCACTCAAGCCATTAGTGCGACGACGTGGGCGAACGCCTGCGATCCGCGCGACGGCAACGTCCTGGGGAGCGATTGGTAGATTACGCAGCGCTAGGCGAGCGGGGTTGCGTAAGCGCCCCGAGGACCTGTCTCGGGGCGCTTACGCAACCCCGCTCGCCTTAGTCGGCCGTCGGCATTCTTACTGCGCTGGGACAGGCACAAGCGGTTGGGCCGCCGGCGCCGCGACGGGGGCAGCCGGCTTGGTGAACGGCGGCGGCGTACCGTGGTCGATGGGGTAAACCAGGGGATCACAACGGCCCTGGCAATTATGACAACCGGCCAGCAAACCCAGCAGGCCGGCACCGACGATCAGCAACAATCCGCGATGCATCATAGCTTCCCTACCTTTCCTGTATAGAACAGGGGCATCAATCGAGGGCCATCCTGGCGCTCGCCGATTGCATCGACGGCGCAAGCAATCTCGCTTGATAGAATCCCGTCCAAACGGGCAATCCGTGGAGAATGCACAAGCCGATCAATCGGCACAAAGGGCGTGGAAGGAACATTTTGTCATCGCCCCTGGATCGTGAGGAGAAGCGAGCGGATGGATGCGATTATTTTGGCGGCTGGCCTGGGGACACGGCTCCGGCCCCACACGCTGCAAACACCGAAACCGCTACTACCTGTACAAGGCAGGCCCATCCTTGACTGGACGCTGGGCGCACTGCCCAGGCAGGTCGATCGCGTGCTGGTGGTTATTCACTATCTAGGAGAACAGGTAGAGGCGTACCTGCGGCAGCAGAAGCATTTCAACCAATGGCAAGTGGTGCGCCAGGAGACGCCGCGCGGCACCGGCGACGCCTTGCTGGCCTGTCGCGAGCATCTACGTTCGGAGCATTTCTTGGCCCTTAACGGCGACGATTTGTTTGGGGCCGCGGACTTGGCAAAGCTGGCAAGCTGTTCCGCCGGCGTTCTCTGCCATCCCGTGGACGAGCCGCGCCGCTTCGGCATCGCTTTTCGCAAGGAAGATGGCACGCTCGATCGTCTTGTGGAGAAACCGGACCTCGATGGTCGCTATTTGGCGAACACCGGCGCCTATGTCTTTCCCCGCACCGTCTTTGACATACCGTTGACCCTCTCGCCGCGTGGCGAGTACGAAGTGACGCAGTACGTGAGCGAGCTGGCGAAGCGGCAGGCCGTGCAGGTGATCGAAGCGAGTTTTTGGCTGCCGATCGGCACTGTCGAAGTGTGGCAGGCGGCGCAAACGATGGATTTACGCGCCGTACAAGGGGAGCCGCGACCGTAAGGGAGCGGTTTGACCCCACCGTTACCTTACGGTCGCGGCTCTCCTTGAGAGCGCAGGCGCTCTAGCGCGTTGGCCGCCGCTTTGCGTAGCTCCACATCCGGGTCGCGCAGCAATCGCGTGAGATCGTCGATCGTCTGGGGCGCGGCCGCGGGGCCGAGGTTACCGACCGTGCGCACCGCCGACCAACGTACGAAGCGATCCGAATCGCGTAGAGCGCGCGTCAGCGCCGGCAGGGCCGGCAGCGCCAGCGAGCCGGACGTTTCCAGTACGTCCAGGGCGCTGCGTCGCACACGCACGTCGGGATGAGCCAATTCCTCGGCCAATCCCGGCACCGTCTCATGCAGCAATTCACCCAGCAGCTTTTCATCCGTCCCGTTGCGGCAGGCGGCGCATCGGTGCAGCCATCGGCCACGCGCCACACCCATATCCTCAAGCGCCTTGTGGGTCAGAATTCGCGTTTCCGGATCGTCATTGTGGAGAAAATGCTCCAGGATTGGACCCAAATCATGCAGGGCCGTTAACAGGGGACGCAGCTCCTCGTACTCGGCTTCCAGCGGACGGGCCTCGCGGCCGAGTGGCTCGTCCATAAGTCGGGTCAAGGCGGTACAGGCGAGGCCGATGATTTCCAGACAGCGGCGGCGAACTTCCGGGCGGACATCTTCGAGGCCGCGATGCACGGCCGGTAAGATGGTGCTGGCCGCCAGGACGAGATCGCTGCGCGAGGCGGGGCGCGAGACAAGCCCCACCGTTCCCGCTGCGTTCAGCGAGTTTTGGAGCAACAGCGTAAAGCCGTCCGCGGCGGCGCGGCGCAATTCCGCGTCTTCGTTTTGGAGCAATTCGGCCAAGGCCGGCACGGCGATATACACCGGCGGCTCCACCTGGACCAGCGTGCGGGCGGCGAGGCAGCGCAGACGTGGCGGTCCCTGAATCACGAGACCAGCCAAGTCGCCGGCGAATCCGCGAACCCACGGCAGCGGTTCGCCGGAGGCATGCGCTTGCTCGGCCATCTGCGAGAGCATTTCCAACATGCTCGCCATCTTTGCGGGTTCACCCTGATGCAAGATGCGGCGCACGGATCGGATGAACCATTCAATAAGCAGGTCGTGATTCGAGCGATCGCCGGCCGCGATTTCGTCTTCCATCGCCGAGGAGTGCCACTCTGTCAGCACCACGGCGGCTTGCAAATCTGCCAAGGAACGCAGCCCCGCCACGCATTGCTTGATGGCGCGGTCGCGCTCCGTCAGGCTGGGATAAGTCGTTTGCAGAGCGCGGCGAAGCTGGGCGACTGCCGGACTTTCGGCATGCTGTGAAGCAACGCTGCCGGGCTGCGCCAGGAGAGAAGGAAGGCCCGAGCTGTAAACACAGCCAAGAAGAAGGATGATCGACAAACGCCGCGGACGGATCTTCTCCCGCAGTGCTGGGCCGCTCATTTCCCAACTTGTCCTCTTCTCTACGTTCATTTGTGTTTATCTGTGGCGAAATCCTTCTGACTCAACGCTTCAGAGCCGCATAACGAATCGTCCGGACGGCGAAAAGTCCAGTTTGCCGGCGGCGAAGAATCGGTCTTGACCTGTCCGCGGGTCGTAGCTATAGCCGCCCTGCTTTCCGTCCGAACCTTGAGTGAAACAAAAGACCAAAGTTTCCAGACCAGGCTGGAGGCTGGGTCGGACACAGGACGGAAGATTTATGGGGACACATGGGGGCAAGGGGGGTTCTCCTTCGCCGGGCGCTGGTCCGCGGATACATCGCCAAACGAAGGGGAGAGAGTGCAATCAATGAAGGAGGCCATGGTGGCTAGGGCACAAAAGCGAAAATGGATCGATCTCGTCGCGGGCCTTCTCGTGGGGGCGGCGACTCAACCGCTGGCGTTGCTCGCCGGCCCGGACACCGGTCTCACCTTGCTGCCCGCGTCCCCGGAGCGCGGCGAGCAAACGGTCGCCCAGTTGGGCGGCGGAAGCTCGCGCGCCCGCATGGCGCTCAATGCCGCGATCGACGCCGAACGGCTCGGCGATCTCGATACCGCGGCCGCGAAATACCAAGAAGCACAGGCCCGCGCCAACGATTTGTCGGCCGACGAGCAGCGCGAGTTGACTCGCCGGCTTGCTGCCAATGGCTTGGCCTTGCGGGCGCGGCGCGAGGCCCGCGAACAGCTCGGCCTGGCGGAGTCGGCCATTCAGCATGGCCGCCCGGGCGACGCTGCCGCCCTCATCAAAAAGATCACCGCTAACGAGTTGTATCTGAGTCCTGCTGATCGGCAGCGCTTCCAGCTGCTCTGCCAGCGCGTGCATGTGCCGTCCGGCGCCTCCTCCTCGACCAATATCAATGCCGCCGGCCTGGCGCGCAATCGAATCCGGCAGGCCCGTGCCGAACTGGCCCAGTCGGACCTTGAAGCCGCCGAAACCCTGGCTCGCGAGGCGGATCAGCTCCACATTACCTTCGCGCCGAACGAAGACTCGCCGCGAAAAGTCTATGAGGATCTCGACAAGGCCCGCCGCGATGCCAAAACTCTCCTTCTGGCCTCGCGCGCCTCTCTCCAGCGCGGCAGCCTTGATCGTGCTGAGCAATACGCCCGCGCCGCCGAGCAACTGGCATCACCGTTCACCTTCATGATGGGCGACTCGCCGTCGAGAATTCTTAAGGAAATTCAGTCGGCCCGAGCGAAGGCACCTGCGAGCCAGCAGGTAACCGCCAAGGGCATGAACGCCGCCAAACCTTCCGCCGGGGCAATGCCGAAACAAGCAGCGGATACGGAGAAGGCCCGCATCCTGGTGCAACAGGGACGACAGGCGCTGGCTCGCGGGGATGTCGCCCAAGCGCGAAAGTGCGCCGAACAGGCATCGACACTGAACGCCGATCTGCAATGGAGCGAAGACAATCCAGCTCGGTTGCTGGAGGAGATCACTCGCGCGGCAGGCGGGACCAAGGCTTCTACGACAGCGGCCGCCCCGGAGGGGAACGCCGTTGCCACGATCGCGCCGATCAAGACCAAGGAAGAAGCACTGGCCCTGATGAAGCAGGGGCGCGAACAGCTCGCCAAGGGCGACTTGGAGCAAGCCAACAAGACGGCCGCGCGTCTCCGCGCCGCCCGCCATATTCACTGGGGGCTGTTCTTCGAAGACACGCCCGATAAGTTCCAGGCCGACGTGGACCACGCGCGCTTGCAACGCAACAAGCAGCAGTCCGTCGATCTGCTCGCCGAGGCACGACGCCGCTTCGAGAAGAAGGACTACGATGGCGCGGAGAAGCTGGCCTATGAAGCCCGAAGCAAACACGGGGCGTATAGCATCTGGGACCTCGGCGATCGTCCCAACAAGGTACTGGCGGATGTGCAGGCCGCACGTCAGAAAGAGCGAGTCGTCAAGTTGCCCGATCCGCCGACGGCGCAGCGCCAGGCGGCGGATCTCAGTCGTGGGCCGCTCGCCCAGCCCGGCGGCAACAACGGCACCGCTCAAGCGCAAATGCCGCCTGCTGACGCCAGCGTCACGACAGCTTCGTTCACCGCTGCGCAGCCGGCCAAGGCCAACGAAGCACGACAGATTTTGAAGGAAGCCCGCCTGGCGCTCAACAACGGGGCGGTGATGCAGGCACGGCTGCTCGCCGATCGCGTTCGCGATATGCACGTCGTCCTGAATGCGCCCGGCGACGATTCGCCGGAGAACATTTACCGAGACATCGAGCGAATGTCGCAGCGACCGCAAGGGAGCAGCGCGGCTCAGACGGCGCAAGCGAACGCCAACTCGCCGAAGACGGACTCGCCCTATCTTTCCACTCCGCCGATTGACGGCCGGATGAAGGGAAGCAGCGATAATCTGGCTGCCCAGACGCGCGCTCGCCAGTTGATGGCGGAAGCGCGGTCCTTGCAGCAGCAAAATCGGCTCCTGGAGGCTCGTGACAAGATCGACGAGGCACGGCGGCTCGGCGCGACGTTCCGGCCCGACGAGGAAACGCCAAGCCTGGTCTATCAACAGCTCGCGTTCGTGGCGCGTCAACGCATCGACAGCCTGGTCCATCATGCCGCGGAATCGCTCCGCTACGGCACGAAGGAGCCGATGATGCGTTGCAAAGAAGCCGAATATGATCTCTCGCAGGCCCGGCAGATGGCGATCGCTTTCGGCCTGGACCTCCAGCCGATTGACGCCACCATGCGGATGGTCGATCAACTGCGCACCACGGGCAACACCACGCTCGTAAGTGCCGAATCCCAGGGTATGAGTTCTAGGAATCCGCAACGCGGTACCCAAAATTCCGGGCTTGGAACGCAGAACCCAGCGGCGCTGCTCGATCAGGCGCGTCTGGAGCTGCGAAGCGGTCAGACGGCCAATGCTCGTCATTTTGCCGAGGAAGCCGTCAAGCTCGGCGCCGGCGAGGCAGGCTTGGCTGTGCTGCGCAGCGTCGATGCCGAGGAAGACGCACAGACTCGGCGGCGAGCCAATCGCACTTTTGACGAGGTTATCCAGGCTTATCAGCACCGCGATTATCGCCGGGCCAGCCTGATCCTGGCGAGCATCGATACGACCAAGCTCGACGAGCGTCGCCGGGGCCGGCTGCGTGAAATGCTCAATACGCCGGAGATGCAGCCCAATGCCCGCGGCTCGGCCATCGCCCTGACCGCCGCCCAGGAGTTGAGCGGCAAGGGAATGGGAACCACCGGCAACTCGCAGGGTACGTTGTCTACGATGCCTGGCGGCAACACCGGACACGCGCGAGCTACCGATGATCCCGGACAATCTCTTCTGGACCGCACGCGCGCCATGCGCGAGGTCAAGTTCCAGCAGCTCCGCAACGAAGGACTGTCCGTTCAGACGCAGGCCCTGGAACGCTTCCGCACCGGCCAACACGATGCCGCCGTGGAGATGCTCCAGGATTATTTGGATCGACTCGGCAACGAGGAGCTTGATGCCAGCCAGCTGTCGATGCTGCGTCGGCCGATCGATTCGCGCTTGCAGCAGTTCCAACTTCTCAAGGCGCAGGCCGAGTTGGCCAACAACCGCTTCGATGAACGTTCGCGGCAGGTGAAGAGCGACATCACCAAGGCCAAGAGCGCCGAGCAGGTCAAGCAGAAGAACATCGCCCAGCTGATGAAGCAGTACAACGATTTGTTCCAGCAGGCCAAGTATCCCGAGGCCGAGATGGTGGCCCTGCGAGTCAAGGAACTGGATCCGGATAATCCCATGGCCACGGCCGCCATCACCATGGCCAAAATGCAGCGCAACCATAGCCAGTACGAGAGCGACAAGGAACGCAAAGAAGGGGTCTTCCTGGAAGCGATGCACGATGTGGACAACATCGGCGAGAAGGATGCCATCTCGAATGACATAACCTTCACGAAGGATGAGAAACGTCGCCAGGCGATCCAGAATCGCAAGTCGCTGGAAGGGCTGCCGCTGCAACGGAAGTCGGCGGAAGAACTCAACATCGAGCGGCGGCTGATGGAGCCGACCAGTCTCAGCTACGTCAACGAATCGCTGGGACGAGTCATCGACGACATTCGTGGCGAGAAGGGCATCAACATTTTCGTCGAGACCCCGGCCCTGGCCGAGAAAGGCATCGAGCTGGACCGGCCGGTGTCGATTAAAGTTGACAATATCTCTCTTAAATCCGCTCTGAAATTGCTGCTGAGCCAGGTGCATCTGACCTACATCATCTCCGACGATGTGTTGAAGATCACCACGGAAGACCAGGCGCGCGGCAAACTGGAGCCGAAGGTCTACCAGGTAGCCGACCTCGTAATCGCCGTTGAGAACTTCGGCCAGGTCGGTGTTACGCCGGATGCCAACTTGGGCATGGTCAACGTCAACCAGGCCATGATGGCTAACTCGCCCATGACCGGCATGACGGGGATGCAAGGCGGCCAGCAGGTCGGCGCGCCGGCCAACGGTTCGATGGCCAACACCAACGGCAGCTTTGCCACCGACTTAAGCAACAGTGGCGTGCAGGTGACCAAGCATCGTCCGCAGACGCATGAAGACATGCTCATAAAACTGATTACCAGCAGCATCTCGCCGCGCAGCTGGGCCGAGCAAGGCGGGCCGGGCACCATCGAGTTCCACCCTTTGACCTTGTCCCTAACCATCAACCAGACACCGGACATCCAGGACCAAGTCCAGGATCTGCTTAACGCCCTGCGGCGGTTGATCGATCAGGAAGTGGCCGTCGAGGTCAAGTTCATCAGCATCTCGGAGGACTTCTTCGAGCGTATCGGCGTCAACTTCAACCTGAACTTCGTCAACAAAAGCCGCGAAGCTCTCCAGGTTCAACCGCAGTTGACCTCCGGACAGTTCGCGCAGCCGGGCTTCATCAATGCCTTCAACCCCGGCAACTTGATCTCCGGTTTGACACCGGCCGGCACGCTGACGAACGACTTGAACATCCCGATCAACCAGCTGACCTATCCGCAGGCCATACCGCCGTTCGGCGGCTATCCGGGCATCCCCGGCTTCGGCGGCCTGACGATGGGCCTGGCCTTCCTCAGCGACATCCAGGTGTTCTTGTTCATGGAGGCCGTCGCCGGCGACACCCGTGCGAACGTCATGCAGGCGCCCAAAATAACGCTGTTCAACGGCCAGACATCGCTTATCGCCATCAATGACTTCCAGTTCTTTACCGTCGGCGTTCAGGTGGTCAACGGCGGGTTCGGCCAACTGCTGTACAACCCGGTCACCACGTTGGTTCCCTTGAACATCACCATGACCCTTAACGCCGTCATCTCCGGCGATCGGAGGTTCGTGCGCATGTCCATCGCGCCCAGCTTGGCCAACATCGTCAACGGTGAGGTCAACCTGTTCCCGGTGGTGACGCCGATCTTCCCTCTGTTCGACGGCACGGCGACCGGCCAGCCGGTGGTGTTCACGCAGTTCGTGCAGCAGCCGCACCTGACGCGCGTCACGGTGAACACGACCGTAGCGGTGCCGGACGGCGGTACGGTGCTCATGGGCGGCTTGAAGCGCCTGTCCGAAGGCCGCAACGAGTATGGCCCGCCGGTGCTGAGCAAGATTCCCTATCTGAGCCGTCTGTTCCGCAACATCGGGTACGGACGCTCGGCGGAGAGCTTGCTCATCATGGTGACGCCGCGCATCATCATCCAGGCCGAGGAGGAAATCACGCAGACGGGCTACACGCCGCCGCCCGCCATCGCCCCGTGATCAATAGACAGGGAGAAGGGGAGACAAGGAGACAGGGAGAAGCCAGGGTGGTTTCTCCTTGTCTCCTTGTCTCCCCTTCTCCTTGTCTCCCCTTCTCCTTGTCTTCTTTTGGTAGACCGCGACCCCGCCTTGCGATACCTTAGAGGAAGCTAATTCGCTCTTCCTGAGTTCATGTGATTCGCCAACGCCGGCTAAACGATGACTGCCGCTCCGCTGCGCTGTCCTCACTGTCAGACTCCTTGCCGGCTCGCACCTTCGGCAAGTGAAGGGGAGATCGTCTGCCCGCATTGCCGGCAGCCTTTTGTTGCCACTCGTTCCTTGCCTTCCCCTATCCCCGTAGATGATGATAAGAGCGAGGGGGATAGCGCATCCAAACGCTCCTCGCCATGGTGGTGGCTGTCCGATCAGCCGTCCGCATCGTCCCCTGGCGGCGCCCCGACCGTCGCCTGGGACGGCCGACAGCAGTTCGAGGAGTCCCTCGCCGGCATCTGGAAGCCCGGCGAGGTAATTCACGATCTCTATGAGGTGCGCGAGGTCTTCACCAGCGGCGGGCGCGGTCTGGTTTATCGCGTTCATCATCGCGGCTGGAACATGGACCTGGCCGTCAAGTGCCCGCGCACCGAATTCTTCCAGAGCGAGCAGGACAAAGCCGACTTCGAGCGCGAAGCGGAAACGTGGGTCAAGCTTGGCTTGCACCCTCATCTGGCAACCTGCCACTACGTTCGCCGCCTGGGCGGTGTGCCCCGTGTCTTCGCCGAGTATGTGTCCGGCGGCAGTTTGGCCGAGTGGATTCGTTCGCGCAAGCTCTACGCCGGCGGGCCGACGCGCTCTCTCGAACGCATTCTCGACATCGCCATTCAGTTTGCCTGGGGCTTGCAGCACGCCCATGAGCAGGGGTTGGTGCATCGCGATGTCAAGCCGGGCAACGTGTTGATGACCAGCGACGGCATCGCCAAGGTCACGGATTTCGGCATGGCCAAGGCGCGCGGCTCCTCCGCCGAACCAGTAATCAACGGCACCCAGGGCAGCATCCTCGTCAGCGCCGGCGGGTTGACGCTGGCGTTCTGTTCGCCCGAACAGATCCAGGGCCGCCCGGTTTCGCGCAAGACCGACATCTGGAGCTGGGGCGTATCGCTGTTGCACATGTTCATGGGATCGGCCCATTGGTCGGCCGGATACCTGGCCGCCGGAGTCCTGGAAGATTACCTGGAGCGCGGCCCCGGCGATGAGGGCTTGCCGCTGATGCCACCGGCCTTGGCCGATCTACTCCGACAGTGTTTTCGGGCCAACCCGGACGAGCGGCCGCGCGACATGCTGGAAATCGTTGCCGTGCTGCAACGGATGTATACCCAGGTGATCGGTCGAGGCTATCGCCGTCTGCCGCCGCAGGCCGCCAAGGCGCGGGCCGATGCCCTCAACAATCGCGCCCTGTCGCTGCGCGACTTGAACAAGCACGACGAGGCGGAGCAACTCTGGCAGGAAGCGCTGACCATCAGTCCGCAGCACCCCGAATCAACTTACAATCTTGGCTTGACGGATTGGCGCTTGGGGCGATTGAACGCGGAAATGCTGCGGCAACAGCTGCACGATGTTTGCCTCGCGCAAGCCGGCGAATGGCTGCCTTCGTATCTGCTTGCGCGGATGCAGCTGGAGGAAGGCGATTGGCGCTCGGCTTTGCAGACGCTGGAACTCATGCCCGTATCGGGCGTGGAACTGGACGAAGTGCGCGGCGCGCGGTCGGCGGCGCAGGAATGCCTCAGCAACAGCGGCCGGCTGGTGCGCCGCTTCGAGGGCCATGCCGGCTGGGTTTCCTCTGTCTGCGCCGGCCGAAACGGCCGTGCCGCTCTTTCGGGTGGCGCAGACGGCACCCTTAAACTCTGGAACGTGTTGAATGGCCGTTGCCTGCGCACCTTAAAGGGACATGCCGAGTGGGTCACCTCTGTCGGTCTGAGTGCCGATGGCCGGATTGCTTTGTCGGGTAGCGCCGACCGCACCTTGCGGCTGTGGCAGACGGAAGACGGACGATGCCTTCGAGTTCTCGAAGGGCATCGTAATTGGGTGCTTTCCGCGGCCCTCAGCACGGATGCCCGCTTGGCGCTCTCTGGCGGCGGCGACGGCACCATCAAATTGTGGGATACGGAGAACGGGGATTGCATTTGCACCCTCGATGGCCATGAGGGGCCTGTCCTCGCCGTGTGCTACAGTGCCGATGGCTGCCACATCCTGTCCGGAAGCCGCGATCGCACCCTGTTGTTGTGGGATGTCGCCACGGCGCAGCGTCTGCGTGGTTTTACGGGACACACCGACAAGATACTCGCCGCGGCGCTGAGTGCCGACGGCCGCTATGCCGTCTCGGGCAGCGGCGATCGCACCCTCCGTGTCTGGGACACCGCAACCGGCCGTTGCCTGCGCGTCTTCGAGGGGCACCAGGGCAGTGTTACTTCGGTCTGCTTCAGCGCCGGCGGCGGTTATGTCCTGTCCGGCAGCGAGGACCGCACAATCAAGATCTGGCAGCGAAACACCGGCCGCTGCCTTACCACTCTGGAAGGGCACGGGGGAACGGTTCACTCACTATGCCTGCTTGCCAGCGGAGGCAGCGATGGGGCCAGCCGCCAATTGCTCTCGGCCAGTGCCGATTCCACTCTGGCTTTGTGGACCTTGCCCGCCGATCAACAAGCCCCCTATGTCCTGTCGCGCGTGCTGCCTAGTGACACCGCCTTGTCTGTATGGACGGATTACGAGCGATCCTTGAAGCGCGCTCGGCAGGCGTTGGCGGACGGCAAGTCCGTGCGCGCCGCTCAGTATCTCCGCGAAGCGCGTTCGCAGCCGGGGCACAACCGCCGGCCCGAAGCGATGGCCCTGTGGAGCAATTTGTACGTTCATTTGCCGCGCCAAGCACTGCAAGGCGCCTGGGGCGGCGCGATCCTCGCCGAGCACACCGAGGCGGTGACATCGGTATGTCTCAGCCGCGATGGCCGGCTTGCTATCTCCGGCAGCGCCGATCGCACTCTCAAGTTGTGGGAGCCGGCCGAAGGCCGCTGTCTGCATACGCTCGAAGGCGACATGGGCGGCGTGGCGGCGACGGCCCTGAGCGCCGACGGCCGCCTTGCTCTCTCCGGAAGCACCGATGCCACCTTGAAGCTATGGGACATGCGAACGGGCGATTGTGTGCGCACCTGCCGCGAGGATCTCGACGTGCTCACGTCCGTGGCGCTCAGCGCCGACGCGCGCCTGGCTGTTTCGGCCAGTGTGGACGGCACGGTCCATTTGTGGGACGTCTCGGCAGGCCGGCTGCTGCGCGCCCTTCGCGGCCACGCTGGCCCGGTGCATTCCGTCGCTCTGAGTGCCGATGGCCGACTCGCGGTCTCCGGCGGCGGCCATTTCCTCATCCGCAACGACGGCGAACGGCTATTCACGAGCGGGCAGCTGAAAGTGTGGGAGACGGCGACCGGCCATTGTTTGCCGCTCTTCGAGGACCGCTCCGAAGCCGTCACCGCCCTGAGCCTCAGTGCCGATGGCCGATTCGCCCTGACGGGCTGTGGACAATCGGTCATTCAGCGCGACAACGGCCGGTTCGTGCAGTCGGGTCTGGTGCATCTCTGGGAGCTGGACACAGCTCGGCGGCTGTGTACCTTCGAGGGGCACCAAGGCGCCGTCACTTCGGTTTGTCTGAGTTTCGATGGCCGCTACGCGCTCTCCGGCAGTACCGACGCCACCGTCAAATTGTGGGAGATTGCCAGCGGTCAATGTCTGCGCACTTTCGCTGGCCACGCCGACGCCGTTACCTCGGTCGCCTTCAGCGCCGACGGCCGCTATGCCCTGTCCGGCAGTGCCGACCGCACCTTGCGATTGTGGATCCTCGATTGGGAATTGGCTGATACCGCGCCGGCCGACTGGGATGAGGGTGCCCGGCCGTATCTGGAGATGTTTTTATCGCTGCACACACCTTATGCCGCGCCGCCTCCCGAGCGCAAACGGAGTCGTTCCCCGCTGGCGCGATTTTTCCATTCCGCGCCGGCGGAGAAAGAAACAACCCGTTCGCTGACACGTCAAGGACCGCCGAAGTGGACGGAGCACGATTTCCTGGAGCTAATGCGGACGCTCGGCTACGCGGGCTACGGATGGCTGCGTCCGGAAGGTGTGCGCCAGGAACTGCGGCGAATGGCGCGGGATTGGAAGGGGGCATCCTCTGATGCGTGATCTGGTGGGATTCTAACCGAGCCCGCAGTGCCAGCAAGGACACCCCTTGCTGGCGCTGCGGGCTGGAAAGTCATTTTGATGGTGCTACTTACTTCTTCTTCGCCACCTCCTCCTTGAGCACTTCCACTGATTTCTCAATTTGGGCATCGCGGCCCTTGAGGAAATCATCCGGCGTGTTATCCACGTAGACATCCGGCGGCACGCCGTAGTTTTCCAGGTTGGTGCTGTTAACGTTCCACAACCCGGTTGACGGTGTGCGGATCGTTGAGCCGTCCATGAGCGTGTACGATCCGGTGCCAATCACTGCGCCGTAGGTGGTGACACCAACGACTTTGCCGAGCTTCAATGTCTTGAAACCATCGGGAAAGACCTCGGCGTCGGAAGTGGATCGCTCGTTGGCCATGACCACCATCGGGCCGAAGAACCCGCGCAGCGGCCGCGTCACCTGCACGGAATCACGCACGCGCGTGTACTGATACTGGCGCTGTTGCAAAATCTGCAACAGTTCCTGATCGATACCGCCGCCAGGATTGAAACGCTGATCGATGACGAGTGCTTTCTTGCCGGTCATCATGGCCAGGTCGCGCTCGAACTGGCGCAGCGATGGTTCGTTCATCTGCCGGATGTGCAGATAACCGATGGTGCCGCCGGAGAGTTTGTCCACGAGCTTGCGGCGATCGGCGACCCAGCGCTCGTACTGCAACGTGGCGTATTGCATGGCGTTCACCGGGCGGACCTTGGCCGTCCAGGCACCCTCCTTGGTGGGCTTCTTGTTGACAAGGAATTCCAGCCGATCGCCGGGGGCGGTAGTGTACAGCTTCCAATAGCTGTCGCCGGCCTTGATGTCCTGACCATCAATGGCAAGGATGAAATCGCCACGGTCGATTTTGACGTAATCCTTGTCGGCAGGCCCATTCTTGTAGACGTGCGCCACTTTGTAGAAGCCGCTGGAGTCGGCTTCCAGCTCGAAGCCGGGGTAGCGCGTTTGATCGCCGCCGTCACGGGCGCGGCCGCCTCGGCCGCCGGCACTGATGCCGGTGTGCGAGGCGTTCAATTCGCCGATCATCATGCTGATGACATCGTGCAGATCCTCCTGATCGCCGACGTGGGCTAGAAGCGGCTCGTAGGTGTCGCGGATTTTGGCCCAATCGACGCCGTGCATGCTGGGATCGTAAAAACGGTGTTTCATGATCCGCCAACTCTCTTGAAACACCTGCTGCCGCCGCGCCCGCTGATCGATCTCGACGCGAGCCGTGAACGTGAGACGGCGCGCTCCGCTGCTTGGCGAACGGCTGGAGTCCGCCCCCGGATCGCTTTCGCCGCCCGGCCGGTTCCGGCCCAATCGTCCGGCCAATGCTTGCGATGCGCCGGCACCACCCATGCCGCCGAGCGACAGAGCGTAGATACCATTCCCCTGGCGATAGAAGAGGGTGCGGCCATCCTTGGCGATTTGCAGAGAATTAAGGCCGGCGAACCGGCCGCGGAAGGCCGGCGCACCTGCCTCGTCCGAGGAAGAACCGGCTTGCGTCAGTCGCCGTGCGGGCTGATCGCTCTCCAGCGACGCCGACCAGATCGATTGCACCGGCCGACCGCCTTCGATACCGGAGGTGACGAAGACAAGCGTTTTGCTGTCCGGCGACACGGCCATAGCGCCCACGGTGTCGCCGCTGCGGGTCACTTGACGAGCGCGACGGGAGATGTGGTCGAAATCAATTTTCACTTCGGGCGGCTTGCGGCCTGGTGGAACCGGCGTCTCGCCGGTCTCAGAGCTGGACCGGCGTCTCGCCGGTCCAGCTCGCTCCTTGCTGGCCGCTTCCTCCTCGCTATCGATCGTGCCTTCACCGGGTTCCTTCTCCTGGCGCGTCAGCGACACGATATAAATCTGTGCCGTCGAGCGGCCGGTCTGGCCGATGTTGCCGGTGTCGAGTCCGGCGAGATAGACCAGCGCCTTGCCGTCCGGTGTCCACAAGGGCGAGCTGTCGCTGTAGGAATCGGCGTCGGTGATGCGTTTCTCCGCGCCACCGGCAGCGGGCATAACGTAGATGTGCGGCAAGAGATCGCGACCGGACTTGGTGAACGCGATCCACTTGCCGTCGGGCGACCACTGCGGATTGCTGACGGCCGTGGCGCCGAAACCGATCACCTCGCCGCGTATCAAAACGACATCCTTGTTGTCGGCGAGGTTATAGCGATGCAGGGCGCGATCACTGGCGGTGTACAAGAGCGACTGCGAATCCGGCGACCACACAGGGGTTGCCTTCTGCGTGTCGCTATTAGTCAGCTTTTTCTGATTGCCGCCGTGTTCATCGCAGATCCAGATCTCCTCGCGGCCGCTGTGATCGCTGACGAAGGCGATGCGTTTGCCGTCGGGCGACCACTGCGGATTGCCTTCGCGCACGTCCGACGTTTTCGTGAGCCGTCGCACGTCGCCGCGCTCCGTGGCGATGGTGAACAGCTCACCCTGCGTGGCGATGACGGCCCGCTTGCCCGACGGCGACAGGTGGAAGCTATCCGCCTCGCTTTGGGACAGCACCGTTTCGAAATTGTTGTCCTTCTCATCGGGGACAATATCGATCTTGATTTCGTGTGTTTCGCCGGTGGATGTGTCGAGTTTCCACAGGCCAAAGTTCTCCTCATAGACGATGACCTTGCCGTCGGCGGACATCGACGGCCAAAACAGCGAGCCGCTTGTGTGCTTGGTCACTTGCACGGCCTCGCCACCCTCGGCCGGGATTTTCCAGATGTTGTTCCGCGATTCCATAACTTGCGGCGAGCCGGCCTTGGCCTTCATGTCGCGATCCGAGA
>DASRBG010000055.1:0-6086 GCA_035653735.1 Gemmataceae bacterium | reverse complement strand
GCTATTCTCGCCCATGAGCATGAAGCACAGGCCGAGCACCACCTCGCCGCGTCCCTGACTGGTGACGCCGCCCAGGCGGATCTCGTGTCCGATCCCGACGTCGGCCAAGTCGCCGACCTTCACTGGCACACCGGGCCGCGGCGTGTCCACGACGATGTTCTTTATTTCGTCCACGTTGACCGTGCGGGCCAGGCCGCGCACGGGATACATGGTGCCGGCCTGCTGGAGATTACCGCCGCCGGCGACGAGGTTGTTCGATTTCACCGCCTCCATCACGCGATCGAACGAGATGCCGTAATGCAGCAATTTGTCCAGGCTGACGCGCACCTGGTATTGCTTCTCGTAGCCGCCCCAGCCATTTATCTCAGCCGTTCCGGACACGGTGCGCAGGGCCGGCTTGATGACCCAGTCCTGGACCGTGCGCAAGTTCGTCAGCGTTCTGAGTTCGGAGTTCCGAGTTCGGAGTTCGGAGCTACGGTCGCTCAGAACTTGGGACTCAGAACTCAGAACTTGCTTGGGGGTGACGATATAGTGGTAGACCTCGCCGAGTCCAGTGGCGATCGGCCCCATCTGTGGCCGGGGCATACCTTCGGGAATCTTGGCAATGCTGAGCCGTTCATTGATCATCTGACGAGCGAAGTAAATGTCGGTACCGTCGGCGAAGACGACCACAACTTGCGAGAGACCGAATTTGGAAACCGAGCGCAGCTGCTGCAAACGCGGCAAGCCGTTGATCGCCTGTTCGACCGGGAAGGTGATTTGCCGCTCGACTTCCTCGGGCGCCAGTCCGGGCGCGATGGTGTTGATCTGCACCTGCACCGGTGTCGTATCCGGGAAAGCGTCGATATCGAGCTGCGACAGCGACCACCCGCCCAGCGCGATAAACACCATCGCGCCGGCGATGACGATGAAACGATTCCGCAGCGACCAATCGATAATGGCATTGAGCATACGAGCTCCTATAAGAAGAACTCACCACAGAGTCACAGAGAACACAGAGAAAAACACAGAAAAGAGAATAAAAACATAAAATCATTTACTTTAAATGATTGGTCATTTATCCTCTTGTTTCTCCTTCTTCTGTGTTTTTCTCTGTGCTCTCTGTGACTCTGTGGTGAGTTATTTAGTCATCTCCGCCGATGCGTTCACGTTGCATCTCCGAGAGCAGCACGTGGCTGCCGGAGACGGCGATGGTTTCTCCCGCTTTGATGCCGCTGAGAATGACAGTGTACTTTTCGTAGCGTGGACCAAGCTGGACAGGACGCGGTTGAAATTCGGTGGGCGATGCGCCTTCCACGAATACGACGTGCGAGGCCTTGTCGAATCGTTGCAAATCCTCATGGGACACGATAGCTTGCAGCGCCTCATTGGGCACAATCGGGAGCTTCTTTCGGTCAACGAGAATACGCGCGTCGCCGAAGCTATTCGGTCGCAGGCGGCCCTTTGGATTGGAGACGTCGGCGCGGACGGCCACCGTGCGCGTTTTCTCATCCACTTCGGCACTGATCCACTTGATCTTCGCTGGCGGGGCGTCCTCGTTAGGTCCATCGAGATGGAACGCGACCTCCATACCTTCCCTTAATCGACCGACATCTTCCAGGCGGGCATGCAAGCAGATCCACAGCTGGCTCAGGTCCGCCAAGATAAATTGCGGCTTCGTGGGATCGACCATCTCGCCCTTAACGATGTCGCGATGGACGACCATGCCGTCGAAGGGGGCGTACATCGGCAGCAGATTGTTCGTCAACTTGCTTTCGTCCAGCCGTTGCAGCAGCGAATCCGGAATGCCCAGGGTGCGCAGCCGAGACGCGACTTGCTCATCGCTCAAGGCGGTCAGGCCGTCGAGGGAGACATTCAATCCCAGGTTTTGCAGCGATTGCTGATTTTTCGATAAGGCGATGCGTGCGTCGCGCAAGGCGAATTCAGCGTTTTTCAGATCCTTGAGAGCGGTAGAAGTCCCGGCCATTTTCAGACGGTCATAGTCAACTTGTCGCGTCTGCACCGTCAAGAGCGTCTGCTGCAAATCGAATTTGAGACGCGCCAGTTCTGGGCAAGCGATGAGGGCCAGCACGTCGCCTTTCTTGACCTCATCGCCCATCTGTTTGAACACGCTCGAGGCCGTGCCGCTGGCGCGGGTGGAGAGATGAGCGTAACGGTTCTGATCGAAATCGACGTGGCCGTGGGCCGTCACGAATTCGTCGATCAACCGTTCCTCGACGGGCTTCGTTGTGACCCCCGCCGCCTTTAGTTTCTCCTCGGAACTCAGGTGGATGGTTGGCAGCGAATTATCCGCGCTCTGTCGTTCCTCCGTCTTTTTCTCGTCATTTCCCTCGTTTTCCTTCTCCGCGCGCGAACGCTCCGCGGACGGGTTTAACAGCTCGGGCAGAGTGGGGATTTTCCAATCCCAGATGTATCCCCACCAGGCAATCGCGCCGAGGAGGGCCAGCGTGAGGACGGTCGGCACCAGACCCAAGAGCATCGACGACAGGCTTCGCAATCGAGTAAACACGCGCTTCTCCTCAGAGGTTAAATCTTCTCGTTCTCACGCTCTGCGGGGGAATGTATGTATGCGACGCTCTGCGTCGCGTCCTTTTCTTTGTCGTGAGACGGGACACGGAGCGTCCCAGCGTGCGTTCCCATGCGGAGCGTGGGAACGAGGACGTGGATTACAGAAGTAGCGCGCGGACTGTCAGATACACGGGAGTTGATGAGGGATCGAAGTGGACCGAAGCAACCGGCTCCGCGGCATCGGCGAAGATCGACAAAGTCAATTGCGGCGGCGGAGGCGGATCGAGCGCCAGTCCAGGGGGAAAGTGCGGTTCGCAGGGCGGTATGATCCCCATGCCGGCGGACAGAGGCGATGCGGGACAGCCGGCATCATGATCGTCGTCGTTGTCGCGCTCTTGCTGAACGGGGATTTGCCGATCGCTTTGCGAGATCGCGACGAGCAAGCGAGCAGCGGGCGAACTCCATTTGCACGCACAGATCCCCGGCGGCATCAGCAGCCGCACAACGATGAGGACCATCAGCATCGCGCGCAAATTAGACACCATGACGTTACCTCGCTTGCCGACACTTTAAGCGTAGAGTGGCCTGGCGTTGAAGTCAACGCTCTTCTTTTGGCACGCGCAGAGCCGCGACCGTCAGGGAGCGGCATTGCCGAGCGCTCCCTGACGGTCGCGGCTCTGATTAAGTCAGCACGGCGTCGCCCGAAGTGTTGGGGAAGAATTCGGTCACCAAGAGATCGGTGAACCCGGCCCGCGCCGCCGTAGCGCCCAACTGGACCAAGTTCTGAAAATCTTGCGTGGGAATGAAGGCGAAATTGTTGAAGCCCTCGAAGATCAACACGATGCCGTTGGAGATGAGCGCGCTATTGATTGTCAAGCGCGAGGTGGTCGTAAAGGCAGACGCGCCGACCTGGAGTTGGAACATGTCACTGGCCACGGTGTTAATGCTCGACTCGACGCCGGGGATGTTCCGGGCATTAAGGTTCGCAATCAAGTTGTTCATGTCCGTGGG
Source organism: Gemmataceae bacterium (assembly GCA_035653735.1). GTDB lineage: Bacteria > Planctomycetota > Planctomycetia > Gemmatales > Gemmataceae > JAJPHU01. Next base: position 2,567 of record DASRBG010000055.1, on the reverse strand, counting down.
CAGTGCATTAAAGGCGGCGATCGTTTGCGCCGTGGAGGGAACTTCCCGGCTCTCCAGCGATTCGAGGCAGGGTTTGAAGCTCGGGCGTTCCGACCTGATCCTCTTACGGGACCGAAACAGATTACCAATCATCGCAGCATCCTCCAAAGTGAAAGCCTCAGTCACGTACCGATGTGAAAATCCAGGCGAGATGAGCGAGGGATGTTTGCTCCATTTCCCATATAAGATTTGATAGCACGTTTTCCTCGTCCTGCCTAGGATGAGCTTCGCGCCTGAACGAGGGAGCATAAGCAAATATAGGCAGTCATTCATCTTTTGTTCTATGGACGCGGCGGCCGACGAGGAGGTACTGCCGCGTCCAGAAGGCGCGGGCGCGTCCAGCTGTAAGGAAAGAGAGCAGCTCTCGCCACCAGCTGCGGCGATAACGATAACCGATATGTACAATCGCTAGACCGGCCTGCGTGAACAGTGCGCGGATGCTGTGCAGCGTGAAGAAACGCAGATGGCCAATGTCCAAAATACCGCGTTCGCGGTAGTCCCAGCGGCCGTGCAGCAGGCGGCGCAGCACGTCGATGTTTTGGACGTTGGGAACGCTGGCCACAATCACGCCGTCATCGGCCAGCACCAGGGCGGCTTCGCGCAGAACGCGCCAGGGATCGACCAGATGTTCCAGCACGTCGGCAAAGATAACGGCGTCGAACGACGCGGGCGGAAAGGGAAAACCATCGCGTTCGACATCCGCTGTCACCACGCGATCGAGCCAGCGGCGCGCGCTCTCGGCCATGTCGGGCACCAACTCGATTCCGGTGACGTGATGGCCGCGCTCGCGCAGCAAGCGGCCGAGTTGGCCGCCGGCGCAGCCGACTTCCAGCACGCGGCGACATTCCGGCGGCACTAGCGCCGCCACTTCGGGACGCGCTTGGTCGTAATAATAATCCGGCCGGCCGCCCGCCTGGATTGCCGCTCCCGAGCGAGGCATTTCCATCCCTGTTTTCATGGCTGCCCAGCTTAGCGTTTCCCGTCCACCGCATCCAGACCATTGCGCGGCTTGACGGGGGAGGAAGCCTCCATAGATCAAGCCGCATGAGTCGATCGCTGCTCCTATTTGGATTGGTGCTGGGTCTGGCGGGTTGCTCGTCGAAACCTCCTCCGGGCGTCCGCATCTTCGCCGCGGTCAGTACCCGCGAAGCCGTCGAACAAATTGCCCGCGACTTTGAGGGCCAGACCGGAACGCCGGCAACGTGCAGCTTCGCTGCTTCTTCGACGTTGGCCCGGCAAATCGAGCAAGGGGCCGACGCCGATCTGTTCCTCTCCGCCGACGAACGCTGGGCCGATTATCTCTCCGATAAGGGACTCGTCGCCGAACGTCGCGACCTGCTGGCCAATCGGCTCGTCGTCGTGGTGCCCGCCCGTCAGGCTGCAAAGCCTGCCCTACACAAACTCACCGACCTCGCCGGTAACGAAATCAAGCAATTGGCACTGGCGCTCGATCCCGTACCGGCCGGCCATTATGCCCGCGAAGCGCTCGTAAAGGCCGGCATCTGGGATCAGGTCAAGGAGCGCGTCCGCGAGGCCGGCGATGTGCGGGCGACCCTGGCTGTCGTTGAACGCGGCGAGGCCGACGCCGGCTTCGTCTATGCCACGGATGCGGTCAGAAGCGAAAAAGTGCATACGGCCCTGGAAGTGCCGGAGGAATTGCATACGCCAATTCGTTATCCGCTGGTGCTCCTGCGCCGCGGTGGTTCTTCGGCTGCCCGCGCTTTTTACGACTTCCTGGGCGGCGAGACGGCCGGCGCGCACTTCCGCAAGGCAGGGTTCCAAGTCAAAGAGGCGAACGGCCGGCGTCAGCCGGCTGGTTGAAGCTGCCAGCAGCCGGAAGGTGAGGGCCGCTACCAGCCGGCTGACGCCGGCCGTTCGCCATTCTGAGGCATGCGATGGACGCGCAGTTTTTGGGCCTGGCGGTGGAGGATTGGCAGGCGATTGCCTTCAGCGCGGGCGTGTCGGCGGCGGCCGTTGCTGGAAGTATGCCTTTCGGCGTCGTCCTCGGTTGGGTGCTGGCGCGTCGCGATTTTGTCGGCAAGGCGCTGTTGGAAACGCTGCTGAATCTGCCGTTGGTTCTGCCTCCGGTCGTCACGGGCTATCTGCTGTTGGTGTTGCTGGGTCGGCGCGGCTGGCTGGGTGGTTTCCTGCACGATCGCTTTGGAATCGACGTGGCTTTTACCTGGGCGGCGGCGGCATTAGCGGGCGCGGTGATGGGGTTTCCTCTCATGGTCCGAGCGGTGCGGGTGGCCTTTCAGGGCGTCGATCCGCGCTTCGCTCAGGCGGCCCGCTCTCTCGGCGCCCGACCGCTGGATGCGTTTCTGACCGTGAGTTTGCCGCTGGCGCGTCACGGTGTCATCGCCGGCGTCGTGCTGGCCTTCGCGCGCGGCCTGGGCGAGTTCGGAGCCACGCTGTTGTTCGCCGGCAGCGCGCCGGGGCGGCGGACCCTCGCCGTCCAGCTGTACCTTTTGCACGAGACGCCGGGAATCGAGGCTGAGCAACGCTTATGGCGGCTGGTGACGGCGGCG
>DASRBG010000054.1:0-5570 GCA_035653735.1 Gemmataceae bacterium | reverse complement strand
AAGCACACCAGAAGGCTTTTCGTCCGGACCGTAGAGCGGCGGAAAGGAATTTAGGATTCGCTCACTGAGCTCATTTGAATATTCTTTGAGATATGTTGCGATCGAGTCGGGTAGTTCCATGCGGGATTCTCGGCCCGCACGGATCGGCGCGGGCTATGCAGTAGGCAGTTCTGGTATCGCGATTTCGCCGGCCTTCAGCGCAACACCGATCCAGTCAAGAAACTCGGCCTTTGTCCCAGTCACGATTACCGGCGAGCAGTTTAAGCCGGCGAGTCGACGGATGCGCCCCTGAGAATGCATCTGCGAAGAGAGCCAGGTGGCCCAGCCAGGCAGCAGAGGTAAGCCGAGTGCGATCGCGAGGCGTTGCAGCATGAATTCCGGAGAATCGCGGTGCAGAATGATGGAGTTCGCGTTTCCTTCAGCTTCCAATGCACTCGAAACGGCGACCAGATGGCGCACGGGCCGCTTACGCTGCGGCACAGTGATTGTTCCGCGGTAAAGGTGGGCGCGGTCCCCAAGCTGATACCACTTCGGCAGGACTCCGGGATTACTGATGAGAAAGGACTCGTTCATCTGAATGGCGGCGGCCATTGCGCCGACATCCGAGTCTCCGCCGAAGACGGACAGCAGATGCGCGTCGCCCGATTCCGGCTCTCCGATGAATTGATCAGCGATCAGGCGAATTCTGGAAGCCGCGTCTTTGTGAGCTTTTTCGAATTCGGCAAAACCGAAGCGAAGGTGTGCATTCTTCATTCGAGCAATGCGGTGCGGCCGTCGGCGAACGCCAGGGCAAGTTCGTGAACGAACTGCTCTCGCTCGTGGATCACGGTTTTGCCGCCCTCCTCCTCTTCCCATTTCGTGATCTTCTTTTTCGTCTGCCACGCCGCGATATGCAGACGCTCGCCGGCTCCCAGCACAGAATTGACGGCTCCTGCGACAGCGAGTAGGCCGATGTGACCCTTGTGCAGAGGCGTGACCGGACGCGTTTGAAGAGACAGCAGCTTCGGGCTCAGCACGTGCTCGAGTTGCCGGTATGCCGGGGAGGCCGGCAGCAGATCCTCAATCACATCGAGAGGCAAACCCTCGTAGATCAACTCGGCTGGTCCCGACGGAGGCACCATGTATGTCACGTCGGCCCCAGACAACGGCGCTATCCGGGAGGGATCGCGGGCCAGACTCGCCAAATAGAGCTGAGCGCCGGTGATCGCGTGATCGCTGGATTTTTCGCGCTCACGGCGCGTTTTCGATTTTGCGAAGACAGCGATTTGCCGATACCGTTCGCATTCTGGCGCTTCCAGGCGGAACATACGTACGTCAGCGAAGTAGTACGCGAGCGTGCGCGCGCAATCCGTAAGGCGTTCAACGGGGATCACGAGAACGAGAATTCCCGCCGGAACCAACCAGCGCGCAACGTGCGCAGTGAAAAGCTTTTCCATGCGCTGATTGCCGCCCTGCTCGCCTTGCTCAAAGTCAAAGGGCGGGTTGCAATAGATCAAACTGAAGGATTCGACTTTGCTTCGGGTGTTCAGTGCATCACCCTGAATCACCATATCCAGCATTTTTGCGGCTTCCTCTGCCCGGTAGGCGTCGAGTTCGACTCCGTAGCGGCGGCAAACCGGAGCATGGCTGGTCATCGCAACGAGCGCCCGGCCTTCGCCGGCACAGGGGTCGAGAACAGAACATGCGGGCTGGAAAATCAACCGCTGGCCAATCTTTTCTGCGACAGAATCCGGTAAAGGAAAGAAATTCATTCGCAATCGTGCGTTCGTGCGAGGCAATCGACAATCCTCCTCAGAAGTAACGCTGCTGCATTCCTTGTGAAACTAAAAGGACGCGCGCTGAATCGCCGCGCTTGAGGAGCTTCCATGAAGGCAGCGTGGTACGAAAAACAGGGTCCCGCCCGGGAAGTCCTGGTCGTGGGCGAAATGCCGGATCCGGTGGCTGGCCCCGGTGAGGTTCGGATTCGCATGTCCGCCTCGGGCATCAATCCCGGCGATGTCAAGAAGCGTCAGGATACCTTCGGCATCGGCATGCCGTACCCACGCGTGATTCCGCACAGTGACGGGGCTGGTGAGGTGGATCAGGTCGGTGACGGTGCCCCTCGCGACTGGATAGGCCGACGCGTCTGGTGCTATGGAGCTCAGTCCTACCGCGCGTTCGGCACTGCCGCCGAGTTTACCGTGGTGCCACTCGATCACATCGCCCCGCTGCCCACCAAAATCTCGCCGGATCAAGGCGCCTGCTTGGGGATTCCGGGCATCACCGCTCATCGCGCTGTCCACATCGCAGGCCCGGTAGCGGGCCGAACCGTTCTCGTGCAAGGGGCTGCCGGATCAGTTGGCCTGCGCGCCGTCGCGCTCGCCCGCTTTGCCGGCGCAACCGTCATCGGTACGGTACGTTCGTCCTCGGAAGAGGAGACCGCGAGGCGTGCCGGCGCTCAGCATGTGTTTATCAACGATTCCGAACTCGCCGCCCGACTAAAACCCATCGCCCCCGAGGGCGTCGATCACATTGTGGAAGTTGCCTTCGCGGCCAACATAGATAAGGACGTCGAGATTCTCAAGCAGGGCGGCTCTATCGCCACTTACGCTACCGACAAAGCACCCGCCACGATTCCCTTCTGGCAACTGGTCTTCCGAAACATCTGCGTCTTTTTCCTTGGCAGCGACGACTTTCCCAAAGAAGCAAAGATGGCCGCCGCGCGCGACCTCAATGCCGCGCTCGAGGCGGGCTGGTCCGGGTTTGCCATCGCCGAACGCGTTCCGCTGCCGGATATCGCTCACGCGCACGAATTGGTCGAACACCCTGCTCGGCCCGGCCGCGTCGTCCTCACAATCTGACCCGCCTGCGTTGGATTGCCGGTGGCCGATGACCCCGATGGACCCGTGTGCGGATCAAATCTGTGCTCACAATGCGGTCGAGTGCCTTTACATCGGGTCCGTCGCTGCCCGCGGCGGTCATTCAACTGACCGATTGCGCGTAACACAACCGTAATCCGGTCGAACTCGCCTCACTCGCCTCAGCGCCTCAGCCATCTGTTGCCTGTGTGCGGGACGCTTGTCATTATGAATGAGTGCGCACTGTCTTCGAGGCAGCCGGCGGTATCGATGGCCTGTGCCGCCTTGCGGCTGCGTGGCATCGTCGGGTGATGGCAGACGAAGTGGTCGGCCATGCGTTCAGCCACGGTTTCCATCCGCAGCATGTTGAGCGCCTCGCCGCGTATTGGGCCGAGGCACTCGGTGGACCGAGTACGTATTCCGAATCCTATGGTGACGAGAGCACCGTCGTCAGAATGCACAGCGGCAACGGCGAGCACGACGAGATGAATCGCCGTGCGATCGCTTGCTTCGACCGAGCTCTGGCTGATGTCGGACTAGTGGATGACCCTGAGCTGGGACAAGTGCTGCACGACTACTTCGCTTGGGCGACCACGACAACCATGTACCGCTACCACCAGTCCGCTGACGATGTGCCCGACGGTCTCACCATTCCGCGTTGGTCATGGGACGGACTCCAGGAGTGATCGACAGATGCCAGTCTCGGTCAATGTACAAACGGTTCATCCTCGCAAGTTGGCCGCGGTGCGGCGCGAGGTCCCGCCGGGCGCAGTGGCCACGGCGTGGGGACCGGCCCTGGGCAAGGCTTGGCCCTTCATTCGCAGCCAGCCAGGCCTGTGGACCAACGGCCACAACATTTTTCTCTACCACCGCCAGGCTCAAGCCGGAACGCCGATACTGTGCGAGTTTGGTGTCGAAGTCACCGCACATTCGAAACTGCCGGCGAAGTGTACGCGACCGAAACGCCCGCGGGCGAGGCTGCCGTCGCGGTCCATCGCGGCCCGTACGACCGCATGAAAGAGGCGCACGACGCCATCCGAGAATGGATGGTGACAAACCGCAGGGAGTCAGCCGGCCATTCGTGGGAGATTTACGGAGATCCGACGCCGGATCCCGTCGACACTGAAACGACGGTTGTGTACCTCCTGAAGTAGCGTCCGTGGGCTTTGGGAGAGTGGTCGGGCTAACTGGAAACTGAGATACATCGGCTGCATGGATCGCAAAACACAGCCCAGCGTTCATGGTTACTGCACTCGTCACACTCCTGAACGCCACGTTCCAGGAAACGTGCTCAAGACGGCAGCCGGATTATCGTTCAAGGCACACGCATCCCGTTCGTTTTGCTTGGCTAACTTGGCCAAGTAGCGCTATACTAACGCTGTGGAGGATGCATGAAGGTCAACATGCTGGAGGCGAAGAACCAGCTCTCACGGCTCGTCAAGGAGGCTCTCGCAGGCGAAGAGGTCGTGATCGCGAGCAAGGGTGAACCCATGGTCAGGCTGACGCCAGTTGCCGGGCAAGGCCATCTGCGAGGTTGGGGCAAATTGAAGAGATTCAGAGCTGCCATCGACGCGGCCTTCACCCCGGAGCTCGATGAACAAATCGCCCGGAGCCTTGAAGGCAAGATGTGAGATTGCTTCTTGACACCCAGGTCGCGCTCTGGTGGCTGACCGCCAGCTCGCGGCTTTCCAAATCCTCGCGGGAGTTAATGGTCAGCTCGCCCTGCGCCGTATCGGTCGCCAGCATTTGGGAGGTCGATCTCAAGCACCGGCTGGGCAAGTTGCCGATCACACCGCTGCGCTTTCGTGATGAGATGCGATCGGCAGGAGCCACCATCCTATCGGTGACCGACGAACATGTGTTGACCCGCGTTCAGGCCGCGGAGTCTCACCGCGATCCGTTCGACCGCCTGCTACTGAGCGTGGCCGAAGCGGAAAACCGCGTCCTTCTCGCCTCGGACAGCGCGCGCATCGCACTCGGACGTCAGGAATCTCATCTTCCGATCCGGCGCGCATAACGACGGGTGTCCACTGCCTTCGTCCATCGCCCCAATTCATCAGGAAGCGCCCGGGCCAGAAGTGTCAGGGGAGAACGACCACCAAATTCGCAGCATCGCGGCGCTCCCGAACTATCAAGTCCCAGTAAATGCGTCAACGACGATACGGTCAGGTGGGTCACTTCCGGTTTGCAGCGACCAAGCAATTGGCAGGCTGATGAAGACTTCGCGGTTACTCGGAAGTGATAATCGATCTCTGAGCCTGCAGACGTGTCCAGGCCGCCCGATGATTGTAATCATCAGTCGGAACTCAATAATGCTGAGCAGCCATTAGGCGGCGGAGCCGATCGCCGGGAATAAGATGCCGGTTTTCGAAAGGGCGCTGCGGAAACGCGGATGGCTTCGGATCGGGTCAACCGAACAGTCGCGATTCAGAGCCGAGACATAACACTCATGTCCGGCACATGCGCCTTCGATGTAATCCAAAGCTCCATCCTTGTCTCCCAGCGCGCCGTGGACGAAGGCGAGCGATGTAAAATGAACGTGTTTCCCGGCCGTCCTCTCCCGAATTCGGGTAAGCAAACGGACGGCATGATCTCTCCCCCGGCCTTCGCGTGAACGTATGCCACGGTTGCGAGTAAACGGACATCCAATTCCGGGCACAGTAACCTTGCCAAACGGAGGTGTCGCAGGGCGTCGGTGTATTCGCCAAGCATGGCGAGGGCTCTTGCAGCCAT
>DASRBG010000053.1:0-11477 GCA_035653735.1 Gemmataceae bacterium | reverse complement strand
CCAGGCGCTCTTCCGCATCCTTCGCCTCTTCCTCTCCGTCGAGCAGCGCGGGCAGCCGGGCATCGAGGTTGGCCAGGCGCTCGGCATTCCGCAGCCACCGCGCCGAAGGCAGAGACCAGCGCGGTTTGTGGGAGCCGAGTTCGTCTCCGCGGCGGAGTTCGTCCACGGCCTGCCGGTACAGCCCCTTCTGCATGAGCGCTAGACCAAGGTGGCAGTGAGCATCGGCGTAACCCTTCCTGAGTCGGATGGCCTCGCGGAATTCGTCGATGGCATCGTCCAGTTCTCCCTTGGTCGCCAGGGCACTGCCGAGGTTGTGGTGAGCCACGGGGTCATCTTTCTTGATTCGGATTGCCTCGCGGTAGTAGGCGATGGATTCATCCAGCCGGCCTTTGTCTCTCAGGACGTTGCCGAGGTTGGTGTAGGCGCTGGCGATGTTCTTGTTGAGGCGAATGGCCTCGCGGTACGCGGCGATGGCTTCGTCCAACCGGCCTTTGTCATGCAAGGCGTTGCCCAGGTTGTAATGTGCCTCGGCGTAGTCTTTCTTGGCTTCGATGGCGGCGCCGAACTCGGCAATGGCTTCGTCCAGCCGGCCTCTGCTCTTCAAGACTGTACCGAGATTGTTGTGCGCCTCGGCGAAATCCTTGCGAATGCGGATGGCCTCCCGATGCTCGGCGATGGCGTCGTCCGGTTGGCCCTTATCCGTCAGAGCGTTGCCGAGGTTCGTGTGGGCCTCAGCGAAGTTCGGGTTGAGGAGAATGGTCTGGCGATACTCGGCGATGGCATCATCCAACCGGCCTTTCCCGAGCAAAGCGTTGCCAAGACCGAGATGCGCTCCAGGCAAGTTCGGCTTGATTCGGATGGCCTCGTGGTACGCGGCAATGGCTTCGTCCAGCCGGCCTTTATGTCTCAGGGCGTGGCCGAGGTTGGTGTGCGCCTCGGCGAAATCCGGGTTCAGTCGGATGGCCTCGTGGTACTCGGCAATGGCTTCGTCCAGCCGCCGCGAACTTTTCTCCAGGGCATAGCCAAGATTCAGGTGGGCGCCGGGGCTTTGTGGGCGGAGCGCCACGGCCGCCGCCGCGAAGCGAATCGCATCCTCTCCTTGCGAGGGTTGAGTAACCGCGAAGAACCAATACAGATCCTCATTGACCCAGAAATCGTTGGGGTATCGCCGCTGCGCCTCGCGAAGAAATGTCTCCGCCTGAGCGCGAGCCTGCTTGTCCTCGGAGAGGACGCCACCCAGGAAAGACAGTAGGGATGCGGGGAGCTGGAACACTTCTTCGGAGGAGGCCAATCGCCGAAGCTCCTGCCGGTCCCACTTTTCCAGGGCTTCGCGCACGCGGCTCCGCAAGGGGTGCGGATCCGCCAGTTGAGCAACACGGAGCAACACCTTCCAGTTTGGATCCTGCCCTCTTCGGTACCCCCGCCGGATCCTGGCCCATACGTCGAGGACCTCGGCAAGCTCGGCCGCCACCGTGCTTTTCCGGCGAATGCGCTCCGCCGTTTCCTCGACCGGCAGCGCCTCGACATCGAAGCCGGCTTCCCGGAATGTCTGAATGTACAGGGCATCCATCCCTTCCGCATCGAATCGGCCGTCCTTGACAGCGGTCATCTGCTCCAGGCGGACTTTCTCCAGCTTGTCCAGCAACTCGAGATCGGCCAACCTTGCCCGCACGCTCTCGCGGAAGTCCTCCTCCACATCGGCCCCGGCCACAAGTCCATCGGCCCGCCGCGCTGCTGATAAGGCCTCCGGCAAGCGGCGCTTCTCTTGCCAGTCCGCCGATTCCTCCAGCGCTCGAGCAATCACTTCCTGGTTCTTCGCTCGCCGCGCCGCCCGATCGCTCGCCACCCAGCCGATGCTGCCCGCCAAGACCACCAACCCCATCAGCAGCGCCGCTAGCACGCTCGCCACCAACGGCTTATGCCGCCGGCTCCAACGCGCCAGCCTTGTTCGCAACGATGGCGGTCGCGCCCGGATTGGACGGTCCTCCAGAAAGCTTCGCAGGTCGTCGGCGAGTTCCTGCGTGGTGGCATAGCGCTCGGCCGGATTCTTGGCCATCGCCTTGTGTACGATGGTTTCCAGCTCCAGCGGGACCGTCTTGTTCCGCCGCCGCAGCGGTATCGGCTCTTCAAAGGCAATCGTCTGGAGCATCTCCTCGCGGCTTTCGCCGCCGACGGCCGGCCGCAGCGCCAGCAGCTCGTACAGCGTCACGCCCAGGGAATAAATGTCGGTGCGGTGATCGATGACCATGCGCTTGGCCAACGCTTGCTCCGGACTCATGTAGCGCAGCGTGCCGACCACATCGCCGGTCAAGGTCAGGCGCGTATCGCTCTGCATCTGAGCCAGGCCGAAATCCGTGATCCAAAGAGACCCGCGCTCGTCCAGTAGCAAATTCCCCGGCTTGATGTCGCGATGCACGATGCCCAGTTGGTGAGCGTGGTCCAGCGCCTCGGCTGCCTGAACTCCCAACTGGGCCACGGTACGGATAAAATCTCGCGCTTTGGGCGTGGTCAACGTCGAGATGCGGGCCGCCGGGCCGGCCGTTTCCGCGCCCGAATCCGCCGGAGCATTCACGCCGGATAGATAGGGTGCAGTCATCGCCTCGTCGGGCTTTGGCGTCGTTTCCGGTTGTCGCGACAAGCCCCGTAATTCCGCGATGATATCGGAGAGGGTTCGGCCCTCGATGAACTGCATGGCATAGTAGTGGATGCCGTGCTCGCTGCCCACGGAATAGACCGGGACGATATTGGTGTGGTGCAACGCCGCCGCCGCGCGGGCTTCATTGTGGAAGCGCTGCAAGTGCCGCGGATCCATCGTGGCGGCGAACGGCAGCACCTTCAAGGCCACCCGCCGTCCCAGGGACAGCTGCTCCGCCTCGTAAACGACCCCCATGCCGCCCCGGCCGACTTCGCGAAGGATGCGGAAATCGCCAAGTCTCTCCAGGGCTGGCTTTTCGACGCCGGCGCTGTTAGCCGACTCCGCTCGGGCCGAGCCGAGCAGCCGCATTGGATCTGTCCCTGCGCTATTCATCGAACAATCCTCGCTTCCCCTCGGCGTGGAAAAGATGCCGATCGTGCCGCGGAGGAGGAAGCTTTTTTCAGTCGGGCGATGCTCTCCCTTATACCCGAGCTGCCGGAGGAGACGTGGGCGACGACATCAGATGCCGCGTCTTCGACGGTCGAAGCGGACGGCGATCGTAAAGAGCGTTTTGCGGTGCATAGCCTCTTTCTCCGGATGAAGGGCCCCATTTGGTTTATTCTACAAGTCCGCGTGCGGATAGGCCGGACCGAATTGGGTTTGCCAGCGCCTTCCGGGGAAGCATGTCGATACGAAGGCCCACGCCCGGCGCTGGTGCAGGATGGCGGTCTGCGGCAACCGGGCGAAGATGGCGGCGCATCTGGCCAGGAGGGGCGCGGAATGAAGAAAGGGCTTACGCCGCGCCGCGCGCCGACAGCTCATTCGACCGTGACGCTTTTGGCCAGATTTCGCGGCTTGTCCACGTCGCAGCCGCGCAGAAGCGCGATGTGATAGGCCAACAACTGCAATGGCACCACGGACACCAGCGGTTGCAAATAATCCGGCACGTCCGGCACGCAAATCACCTCATCGGCGCGGGCGGCCACTTCCTCGTCGCCTTCGTGGGCCACGGCAATGACCGGACCGCCGCGTGCCTTCACTTCTTCGAGATTGCTCATCACCTTGTCGAAGATCGCGCCGCGCGGCAGCAGGAACACCGATGGCGTGTCCTCATCGACCAGGGCGATCGGCCCATGCTTCATCTCGGCGGCGGGATAACCCTCGGCGTGAATGTAACTGATCTCTTTCAGCTTCAACGCCCCCTCCAGTGCCACGGGGAAGTGATACTGCCGGCCCAGGTACAGGAAATTGGCGACGTGACAATAGCGCTCGGCGATGCGGCGAACGGCATCGTGGCAGGACAAGGCGCGGCGCACGGCATCGGGGATGGAACGCAGCTCGCGGATGATTTTCGTCCCTTGCAAGCTGGACAGGTGCCGCAAACGGCCGAAGTACAGGGCCAACATGGTGAGAACGGCGACCTGGTTGGTGAACGCCTTGGTGCTGGCGACGCCGATTTCAGGCCCAGCATGCAGATAGACGCCGCCGTCGGCCTCGCGGGCAATGCTGCTGCCGACGACATTACAGAGGGCTAATGTTGGATGGCCCTTGCGCTTCGATTCGCGCAGGGCGGCCAGGGTATCCGCCGTTTCTCCCGATTGTGTGATGGCGATGACAATCGTGTTGCGATCGATGGGCGGATTGCGATAGCGAAACTCACTGGCGTACTCGACCTCGACGGGAATGCGGGCGAACTCCTCGAACAGATATTCACCGACGAGCGCGGCGTGGTAGCTGGTGCCACACGCTGTCAGAATGATGCGCTCGGCGCGGCGGAGCTGCTGAGTATCGAGGTTCAGGCCGCCGAAATGAGCCGTGGCGTCGGAGTCGTCAAGCCGGCCGCGGAGAGCGTTTTCCAGCGCTTCGGGCTGCTCGTAGATCTCCTTGAGCATGTAGTGATCGAACACGCCCTTGTCGGCCTCGCTGGCATCCCAATCGATGGTATGGATGGCCGCCTCGACCCGCGTTCGGTCGGGATCGAGGATCTGCCAATCGTTGGCCGTCAGCACGCACAGCTGATGGTCCTGCAAATAGACCACGCGCGCCGTTTGGCCGACAAGAGCGCTGGGATCGCTGGCGAGGAAGTTTTCGCCGTCGCCGATGCCGACGACCAGTGGGCTGCCCAACCGGGCGCCGAGGATCATGCCCGGGTGACGGCTGCTGAGCACAGCCAGGCCATAGGTGCCCTTGAGCATCGCCAGCGCCCGCGCCACTGCCTCGATGAAGTCGGCCGGCGACGTGCTGTCGGCGTCCAGCTGGCGAGCGATGAGCTGGGCAATAACTTCGGTGTCGGTATCACTGTGGAAGACGACGCCGTCGCTTTCGAGCTGGCGTTTGAGCGTGGCGTAATTCTCGATGACGCCGTTGTGGACGACGGCGATGCGTTGATCGCTGCTGGCGTGTGGATGGGCGTTGCGGTCGTTGGCGGGTCCGTGCGTGGCCCAGCGTGTGTGGCTAATGCCGGTGACACCGTCGGCGGGGTAATCCCGCAAATAGCGCGCTAAATCTTGAATGCGTCCGGCACGTTTCCGCACCAGCAAATCGGAGCCGGTCAGCGTCGCTAGTCCGGAGCTATCGTAACCGCGATATTCCAGCCGGTGCAATCCTTCGAGAAGAAGGGGTTGCGCCTCGCGGGCGCCCGTGTAACCGATGATGCCGCACATGAGCTTGTTCCTCCATGAACGCCGGAATGAGGTCATCCTGACCCGTCGCGGAGTCAAACGAGTTTACCGCGAACACCCCATCGTGAACAAGAGAGTTTGGAAAGGGAAGGAATGGCAGGCGCTTGAGGAAGAGCTACCCGGCCTGGACTCGAACCAGGAATAGCAGAGCCAAAATCTGCTGTGTTACCATTACACCACCGGGTATCCGCCTGCCATTGTAGCGGCTGACGGCCGAAGGGGGTAGAGCATTGGCCGGACGTTCTCTGTCTTAGCCGCGATCCGCCTCTTCTTTCCGCGGCTGGAGCAAGCGAATTCTCACCAACAACGGTTCCTGGCACCTTTTTCTTTCCCTTTTTCTTTCCCGCGGGCCTGTTCGGAACTTTGCCAGAGCCAACCCGCACAGCCGCCCAACCCGCCCAGCACCACGACGAGAGCCAGCAGACCATAAGCGGTAGCTGCCGCGGGATAGCGGCGCAACCATTTGATGCTCTTCTCGATCCGCCCGACCGGTCGCGCCTTCACCGGCTGGCCGGCTTGCCAACGTTGCAGATCGTCGGCCAGCTCGGCGGCGCTGGCGTAGCGTTTGTGCGGCTCCTTCTGCAAGCACTTGTGACAGATGGTTGCCAGATCGACGGGCGTTTGCGGCTGGAGCTGGCGCACGCTCACCGGTTCCTGTTCCATTACCTGGAGCACAGTCTCCACGCTGGTGGCCGCGCGAAAAGGCGGGCGGCCGGTCAAACACTCATACAGGATGGCGCCCAGCGCATAGATATCGGCGGCTGGGCCGGCATGTTTGGATTTGCCGCCGGCCTGCTCGGGCGCCATGTAGCTCGGCGTGCCCAACACCTCGCCGGTCCCTGTCAATCCCGTACCCATTGTTTGACGACGGGCCAGGCCGAAATCGCTGATTTTCGGTGTGCCGTCCTCGGCAAACAGGACGTTGGCCGGCTTCAAATCGCGATGCACGATTCCTTGCGTGTGCGCGAAATGAATCCCGCGCGCCAGTTGCTCCATCAAGCGCGCCGCCGCGGCCGCGGGCTGCGGGATGCCCTTGAGCTTTTCGGCCAGGTGGCCGCCCGGCATGTACTCCAGGGTGAAGAAGGGTTGCCCTTGATGTTCGCCGTATTCCAACAGCACCACAAGGTTTGGATGCTGTAAGCAAGCGATCACTTCGGCTTCGGCAAGAAACCGCGCGCGTTCGTTCGGCCCCGCATAGCCGCCGGCCAGGATCATCTTCAAAGCCACGATGCGGTTGAGCCGTAAGTGGCGGGCCTTGTAAACCACGCCCATACCGCCCCGGCCTAGCTCCTCCAGGATCTCGTATCCAGGCACCGCCCCCGCCGGCGGCGAAGACGCCGTAGGACCCGAAGATCCCAGTGTTCGCGCGACCTCGTTCACCAAGCCCGTCTGCCCGTTGCTGCTTGCCGTCTGGGCGCACATATTGGGAGCGCCAAACGCGGCAGAGGAGCTGCGAGGCTGCACAAGGTCCTTCACCCGGCGCAGGACACCGATGAGCCGGCCCAACTCCGCGGCTAACTCGGGGCAGTCGCGGCAAAGTTCGGCAACCGGCAGGTCGCGTCCCTGGAGCTGCTGCTCCTGCCAGGCCGACAAGAGGGCGTTCACGCGATCATCCATCGTGGTTCCTCGTCTTTGAGGCAGCGATGCGGAGATCTGGCGTCCCGCCCGCCGGCAGCCAACACTTCGCTAGAGCAAGCGAGCAAGAGCATGAATTGGTCGTCGTCGCCGGTGACGATGTCACGCGGATTCATGAGACGAGTCCAGGAGTCTTGCGAGTTCCTCGACGGCCCGTCCCCACAGCTTGCGGACGGCGTCTGTTGTGCTGCCCAACTTCTCCGCAATTTGGGCGAATGTCAAGCCCTTGGACGTGTACAAAAAAAGCACTTGCCGATAGTTTTCGGGCAGCTGCCGCATCGCTTTTTCGAGCTGCTCGTCTCGTTCGCGGGCTTGCGCATGCCTACTGGGCGTCTCCTCTGGATTCCGGGGCAGCTCATTCGCCGGCAGCTCAGCCAGGGGGATTTCGCGGTCCAGTTGCCGTTTCTCCGCCTCGAACCGGCGCCGGACATCCGCCACGTTGTTTCGCAAGATGCCGCGCAGCCAGGCCAGCAACTCCTCCTCGCTGCCGCCGTGGAAACCCGGAAAATCACGTCCCGCTTCCAACAAGGTATCCTGCACGATGTCGGAGGGAGCAACCTTGGCCGAAATCGCTGGTGTCAGCTCCTGATTGGCCACCAAGAGCAGATAGCGCCGGCAAAACTCCAGCAGCCGCCCCAGCGCTTCCCGATTGCCTTCATGGGCTTCGACAATCCACTTCTCAACCTCCGCCGCCTCGCGTGGCCTCTCTGATTCCGACGACACGGTCCCTCTCCCTTGGCGTGGAAATTCCGAAAAGCAGGCGAGAATTATTGTTTGTCCAGTATAACGGCCATCTACGAGGAAGGCAAACAAGTCGGAAGGGCAGCGGGAAGGCGCCGGGAAGGTGGATGTGTTCGTGGATTCTGATAGGGTGTCTTTTTGGCGTGGTTAATGAGTTAGCCCATCCATTACTCCGGCAAGTAAAGAATACGCCCGCACGATTTGCACAACACGAACAGCTCCTGTTTCAGTTCGTTGTGCTGCTGGGCGGTGATTTCGGTGTAGCAGGCGGCGCAGGTCTGTCCGGCGACGGGCGACAGCGCATCGTGCCCCCTGGCGGCGATGTTGCGTTCGTATTGTGTGCGGAGATTAGCCGGCAGGGCCGATTCTCGTTCTTCCAGCTGTTTTCGCGCCTCCGCCAGTTGCGATTGATAGTTGGTCATACGTTCTTGCATCCCCGCCTCGAACTGAGCGTGCTCCGCCTTGGCCTGCTTCACCGCTTTCTCCAGTTCGGGCAGCTGGGCCGTTTTCTCCTCCGTTTCGGCGATGCCGTTTAGGATTTCTTCCTCCAGTCGCAGACAAGCTGCCTTGGCATCGTTGATCTCATGTTGCAGCGCGTCGTATTCTTTCTTCGATTCCGCCCCGTTGAGCTGCTTCTGATATTTGGCGATCTGGCCGTGCGTGGATTTCAATGTCCCTTCCTTGCTGTGGATTTCGACCTTGAGGTGCTTGATGGCGTCCTGCGCTTGACGGAGGATTTCTTCCTGACGCGCGACCTTCCCTTGCTGGGCCTTTTGCTGGCGGGGCAGACGGTCGATTTGCTCTTGCAGGTCGTGCGCGAAACGGCGTAGACGATGAATCTCGCGGAAGAGAACAGCGGGACCTGACATGACAGTCTCCTTCGACATTCCTGATGAGCCGCGACCATAAGGGAGCGGAGATGGCAACCGCTCCCTTACGGTCGCGGCTCATCAAGGAACAAAAAAACCGCCGGTCTTTTGGACCGGCGGTCGCGTGTCTCAGCGGCGCAACATGCCGTCGAGGAAGCCCTCGAGTTGCCGGCTCCTTACCGGATGTTGCAATTTGCGCACCGCCTTGGCTTCGATCTGCCGTACCCGCTCGCGCGTCACCTTGAAAATGCGGCCGACTTCTTCCAGCGTGTACGTGTAGCCGTCGCCCAGGCCGTAACGCAGCTTGATGATCTCGCGCTCGCGATACGTCAAGGTCTTGAGCACCTGATCGATCTTGTCCTTGAGCATCTCTTGCGTGGCCGCCTGCACCGGCGATTCGGCGGTGTCGTCTTCGATGAAATCGCCGAAGTAGCTGTCCTCGCTCTCGCCGACGGGACGATCGAGACTGATCGGCGGCCGGCTGATCTTGAGGACGCGGCGCGTCTCCTCGACACTGATGTTCGCCGCCCGTGCCGTTTCCTCGATGGTCGGCTCGCGGCCCATCTCTTGCAGCAGCTTTTTCGAGACGTTGCGGAGCTTCGACATCGTTTCGATCATATGCACCGGAATGCGGATCGTGCGGGCTTGATCGGCGATGGCGCGCGTGATGGCCTGGCGAATCCACCACGTCGCGTAGGTCGAGAATTTGTAGCCGCGGCGATATTCGTATTTGTCCACCGCACGCATCAGGCCGGTGTTGCCTTCCTGAATCAGATCGAGAAAACTCAGGCCGCGATTGCGGTACTTCTTGGCAATGGACACGACCAGCCGCAGGTTGCCGCCGGAGAGATCGCGTTTGGCCTGCTCGTACTCGGTGAAGCGCTTGCGAACGATCTCGACGCGCTTGCGGAGACTGGCCGGCTCCTCCAGGGTCAGCATCATGTAGTCGTGCAGCTCTTTTTCGAGATTGGCCCGCTCCTCCTTACAGGCCCGGCTGCCTTCAAGCGTGGCAATCTTTTGTTCCAGCTCGTCCATTTGCGCCGACATTTGCTCCAGCTTCTTCATCAGCGGCTGGACTTTCTGCGTGCGGATGGACAGCTCCTCGACGAGGGTGACGGCCTTGCGGCGGCGGATACGCAGGGCACGGCGGAGCCTGCGTTTGTCGCTCTCATCGGTGCGCGGATCGAGGATCTTGGCGAAGTCCTCCTGATTCTGCTCCATCAGATGTTCGAGCGTCTTGAGATTGTGCGGCATGCGCTGGAGGATCTTGTCTTTCTCCAGGTTCTCGGTCTGCGAGATTTTGACGGTGCGGTCAAAGGGCAATTCGCCCAGGTGAACGCGTTTGAGGGTCTCGACGACCTGCACAAGCGCCCCATCGCACTCCAGCACCTTGCGGCGGAAGCGCTTGCGCGTGACCTCGATTTTCTTGGCCAGCGCGATTTCCTGCTCGCGTTTGAGCAGGGGAATCTCGCCCATCTGCGTGAGGTACATGCGCACCGGATCGTCGATACGCCGGCTGTCTCCTTCATCGAGGAAGCTGATGTCCAGCTCGGCGCGGGTTTCGTCATCGAGGACGGAGCCGCCGCCTTCGCGCTCCTCGGCCTCGGACTCGTCAATCAGCTCGATACCCTGATCTTCCAGCAGGATGAGGAGCTGATCGATCTTTTCCGGATTGGCGTCGTCATCGGGTAAATGGTCGTTGACCTGACTATAGGTCAAGTAGCCTTTTTCCTTGCCCGACTCGAGCAAAGTTTTCAGGCCATCGTCGATCTTCTCCATCAAACCCTCCCTCGCCCTCACGAAAGTTCTGAGTTCTGAGTTCTGAGTTCCTTATCGAGTAATGAGTAACGTTACTCAGAACTCAGAACTCGGGACTCAGAACTTTGATTTTGCAGCTGCCGGAGCAGTTCCCGGGCCGCCGCGGGATCGCGGACGGTATTCAGCTGTGTATGGAGTTCCTGGGTCACGGGCCGAAGCCGTTGCTCCTGAAAACGAGCCAGGATTTGCCTCAGCCACGTTTGCCGGTCGGGATTCATCCGCCCGGTTTCTTGCAGTTCGAGTGCTTTCGCCGCCAAGGGCACGTTGTCCAGGCGGGGACGCAAGAGATCCAAGGTAGGCGGTTCACCCGTCGCCAGCAGGTCGTACAGACCGCTGAGCAGCTGACGCAATCCGGGATGGGCAATCTCGTTGGGCCGGACCGCCGCCGCCGCCTGGTCCACCAGAGCTGGCTCTGCCAGAAGCACTTGCAATAGCTCCAGCTCCAAGGGCGCCGCCTTGGCCGCGCGTTGGGGAGCCGCGGGCTGGGGGGCCGGTTGCTTGTGTGCGCGTAATTCTTTCAGCCGTGCCCATACGGTCTCCTCCTTGAGTCCAAGACGTTGAGCGATCCGGTTGATCATCAATTGTGCCTTGACCGTGCCGGCCTGTCCGTGCATAGGGGGGGCCAGGGCGATGATGCCCAGCACCGCGTCCACCGCGCGCCGATTGTCCTCGACTCCCAGGGCGCCGCTCTTGGGCAGCACCTGGTTGAGCTTGAACTCCAGAGCATCCACCGCCGACTCCAACACGCGCCGGAAGGCGTCCGCGCCTTGCTGGACAAGTAGATCGCATGGGTCCAGTCCCTCCGGGAGCGTGGCGATGGACAAATCGACATCGTGGCCGGCGAAAATCTCCAGGGCGCGATCGACGCCGGTGTTGCCGCCCGCGTCGGCATCGAAAACCAGCACCACGCGCCGCGCGAACCGCTTGGCCTGCTGGACGTGCTTGGCGTTCAGCGCCGTCCCCATCGTCGCCACCACCTGGCCAATGCCCATTTGATGGGCCATCAGCGCATCGGTGTAGCCTTCCACAATCGCCAGGTAGCCGGCTTGCCCGGCGGCCTGGCGCGCTTGGTCGATCCCGTACAAATGTTCGCTCTTG
>DASRBG010000052.1:0-70155 GCA_035653735.1 Gemmataceae bacterium | reverse complement strand
GAAATGGAGTGGGTAGTCTGCTGTCCTATTTTCGCCCCCTGCGTCCCGGCGAGAAACTGCGCTACGAGTTCTTCTACCGGCCCGGCGAGGTGATGGTACACCCGTGCCTTGGCCGGCTCGCCTTTTTGCTGGAACCGCAAGGCGTGCGCTTGCACTGGCTGACGGAGAATGACGGCAACGATTGGACCGGGCTGGATACGAGCAACAGTGTCGAGACGCCTGGATCGGTGCCGCTCAAGGCCAATGAGTGGAACCAACTCCAGTTATCCTTGACCGCGGACAGCGTGAAGATCGAGCTGAACGGCGCTGTGGTTTGCGAGCGAAAGCTGGAGGCGAACGAGGCCGCTCCATTTGGCTTGTTCCATTACAAAGACCGAACAGCCGCACAGGTCCGCAATGTCGTGCTGACCGGCGATTGGCCCGAGCGGCTGAACGAGAAAGAGATGGCCGATTCGTTTCAACCGACCGGGCCTGTCACGGACGGCCCCGTCCGTCGCGCGATGATCGGCGATCCATTTTTCCTCCGCAGCGCCAGTAACGTTCTGCGACAAGCGCGAGAATTGCCGCCGGAGCAAGGCTATGCTCTGCTGCGAGAATGGGTGCTTCCCAATGTAAATCATGCCCTTTTCCAGATGGCGGGCGAATTCACGCCGGCTGATCCTGCTCCTCCCGTGGCATCGAAACCGTTGCCGGCTGGCCGGCGCGTTCAAAGCGGAGGCGACATCGAAGCGCCGGCTCTCGAGTTGGTGGAGTTGGCAAAGAAACTCGGCAAACTCGATGAACTGGCAGAGCGCATTGAACAAGCGAAAGAGCCGGAGTTGGCGCGCGGACGCTTGGCGATGTTGGCATTGGTGCGGGCCGCGCAGGAGCACGACGAACCGGCGCGGAAGGCGCTTGAAGATCTCGGCCGGTTAATCGCTCCTTTGCCCCTGAACGAACCGATCTGGCGACGTTGGCCGGAACTATTGGCCGCGCACGGCACCATGAACCGTTCCGCCCTACGCCAAGCGGCGCTGGCTCTGCTCGACCTTCAGATCAAAAATCTGGAAGATGGCATCGCTCGATTCATTCCCCTGACCGATCGCGATTCGTGGCTGCCGCACATCCGCCAAACGCGCGCCGCTTTGCAAGTGCTGAGTTTACCGACGCCGCATCGCTCTTTTGGGGATGAGCCTGGTCTGCAATTCTGGGATGTGGTTTCGCACATACAGGCCCAGGTACGCGGGATTGGTGCACCGCGAGCGCATTGGACGATCCGGGACGGCAATGTCCAGCACTACCCCGGACGTTCTCAGGACTATTTGTATCTTCGTACTCCGCTGCGAGGCGATTTCGAGGTTTCCTGCGAGCTGACTTCCTCGGGTTATCGCGAAGCTCGGCTGGCCTACGGCGGGCTGCGTTTTGAACTGTCGCAATCGCTCAAGCGCTACAACTTGTTCAGCTTTGCTCACTCCATCCGGTCCATGGACATCGATCCGCCGCTGACTAACGTGGGGCCTTGGTACAAGTTCCGGCTTAGCGTTCACGGCGATACCTATACAGTCTACATTAACGATCGCAAAACGTTAGAGGAACCGCTGCCCTTCCAGACGGACCCGTGGCTGATGTTGCACGCCAATCATTCCAATACGGCGGGCATTCGCAATCTGAGGATCGCGGGAACGCCGCAAGTGCCGGAATCCTTATCGTTGTCGGCTTCTCCCGATCTGGCCGGTTGGCTGTCCTACGATGAGAGCGATTGGCAGAAGCGCGGAGAGGAAATCACCGACCATGGCGCTCGGCCCGTTCAAGATCCGGATCAACCCCCTCAGCCGCGAAGCTGGCAGGAAAAAGCCCTGCACTATCATCGTCCGCTCTTGGAAGACGGCGAGATCGAATACGACTTTTACTACGAGCCGGGAAAAGTCCTCGCTCATCCGGCCCTGGATCGTCTCGTCTTGCTTCTCGATCCGGAGGGCGTGCGTATCCACTGGCTGACCGACGGCATTCACGACCGCACCGGCATAACACCGGATAACGCCGTCACAGAGCCGAAGAATCGCCGTGGGCCGGCCGTGCTGCCTTTGAAACCGAAAAAATGGAATCACGTGAAATTATCTCTATCTGGCGACACAGTTAAGCTGGAATTAAACGGCACGTCCATCTACCAGTGCCCATTGGAATCGACAAACCAGCGGACGTTCGGCCTTTTTCACTACGCCGACGACACCTCAGTTCGCGTCCGAAACGTAACGTATCGCGGGCAGTGGCCGCGCCGGTTGCCGGATACGGACGAAGTATGGGCGGCCAGAAAGACGAGCAAATAAGGCGATAGGGGAGAAGCCATGCAGCGATATTCCCATATCGGCGGAGCGGTCCTGACCATCGCGGTTGCGGTGGGCCTCAGCGGAAGCGCTCGCGCGCAACGACCCGCAGCCAAGCCGGCCGCGCCACGGGCGTTCCCTGAGCCGACAAAGTTCGATCCGAAGCCGACGGCGCTGGGCGACGACTCCGCGGAAATGCTCGCCGTGGTCTATTCGCCCGACCGCGAGATCCTGGCGACCGGCGGCGCCGACAAACTGGTCAAGCTTTGGGACGCCGCCAGCGGCAAACGCCTTGCATCGCTTTCGGGGCACGGCGACGCGGTCGCCGCACTGGTGTTTTCGCCGGAAGGCAAGATCCTGGCCTCAGCCTCCTACGATCAGACGATCAGACTGTGGGACGTCGCTGCCCGCAAGGAGTTGCGCACTCTGACGGGCCACAAGAACTGGATTTACGGAATAGCTTTCTCTCCGGATGGCAAAACCTTGGCCTCGGCGAGCTACGATCGCACGGTCAAAGTCTGGGACGTGGCCAGCGGCGCGGAGCGGGCGACTCTGAAACGCCACAAGGGGACCGTTCGCGCCGTGGCCTTCTCGCCGGATGGCAGATTACTAGCTTCCGGCGGCGCCGATCGGCGCATCCGCTTATGGGACACAGGCACGTTCGAGGAGAAGGCGGCCCTATTGGGGCACGACGGGACCGTCCGCGGCCTGGCGTTTTCGCCGGACGGCAAACGGTTGGCCAGCGTCGGCGAAGACCGGGCCATCAAGCTATGGGACATCGCCAAGGGCGCGGAAACGCTTTCACTGGAGGGGCACAGCGATGGTATTTTCTCTGTAGCGTTCTCGCCGCGCGGCCAGCTGTTGGCCACGGGTAGTTTTGACCGCACTATCAAACTGTGGGACGCGAACAACGGTGCCGAGTTGGCGACCCTCGAAGGACACACGGAGGGCGTGACGTGTCTGGCCTTCGCGCCGAGCGGCCGGCAACTCGCCAGCGCTGCCGCCGACCGCACCGTCTATTTATGGGATGCCAGCTTGCCGCGTTTGCAAGCGCGACATACGCAGCAGTGCAGCCACGGGCCGCACGCCGTCGCCGTCCTCTCGCCCGATGGCAGCACGGTGGCCACGGCTGGCGATGATCGAACGATCCGGCTGTACGACGTGAAAACCTGGCAAATCAAGGCGACTCTGCGCGGACATCGGGCTGCGGTGGTCGGCCTGGCGTTTTCGCCGGACGGCAAATTGCTGGCCAGTGCCAGCCGCGATCGCACGGCGCGATTGTGGTCGGTAGGCGGTGGCCGGTCGATCGCTTCGCTCGGTGGGCATCGCGGTGCCGTCCGTGCCATCGCTTTTTCGCCCGACGGCAAGACGCTGGCCACGGCCGGATCCGATCGCGCCATTTTGCTGTGGGATGTGCCTGATCCTTCGGCCGTGCCCGATCCGCTGCGCGAACGAGCCGTATTGACCCCGAGCGATTCTAGCATAGCGTGTCTGGCATTCTCGCTTGATGGGCAACTGCTGGCCAGTGGATGCGACAAGGACGGCAAAGGAACCGGCATCGTCAAATTATGGGACGTGCCCAGCGGCAAGGAGACGGCACGTTGGTCTGCTCATACCGGGGATGTAACCGCACTGACCTTCGCCCCGCACGCTCCGATGTTGATGACGGGCGGCAGCGACTCAGCCTTGAAGCTCTGGCAAATTCCGGCGCGGAGAGCGGGAATAATCGACGTGAAATTGGTGCTTACCCGCAAACAGCGCAGCGCCGTTCGCTCGCTGGCTTTCGCTCCCGACAGCAAACAATTCGTAAGCGGACATGCGGGTTCCGGCCTGGTGCTTTGGGACACCGAGGACTGGCGAGAAAAAGCGCTGTTGGCCGGACATCATGGTTCCATCGGTTCTCTTGCCTTCGCTCCCGGCGGTCGCTTCCTTGTCAGCATCGGCCAGGATGAGATGCTCAAACAGTGGAGCTTGGAACCGCGGCGGCTGCCGGTGGTGCACTGCAACGGCCATGACGGTTGGGTGACGGCTGCCGTCTGGCTGCCGGATGGACGGCGTATACTCTCCGGCAGCTGGGACGGGACGCTTCGTCTCTGGGAGGCCAGCAATGGCAAAGAGATCGCCGTCTGGGAGGGCCACACCGATAAAGTGCAAGCCGTGGCCCTCAGCACGGACGGACGGTTCGCCCTGTCGGCCGGCAGCGATCGCACTGTGCGGTTGTGGGACGTTGCCGATGGCAAGGAGATTCGGCAATTCAAGGGACATAAGAGAGAGGTGACGTGTGTTGCCTTCAGTCCCGACGGCCAGCATGCCGTCACCGGCAGTCGCGACGGCACAGTTCGTTTATGGGACGTGCAAACCGGCCACGAACTGCGGAAGCTCAAAGGGCTAACCGATGCTCTGTACGCCGTCGCCTTCTCGCCGGATGGCAAGATGGTAGCCGCCGGAGGAACTGAGGACTTTGCCTGCGTCTTGTGGGATCCGTTCGCCAACAAGAAGCACGGTTTTCTCGAAGGGCATAGCGGTCCGATTCTGGCGATCGCCTTCTCACCCGATGGTCGCCAGCTGCTCACCGGCGACACCGACCGCACGGTACGACTGTGGGATGTGGCGACGAAGAAAGAGGTCTGCCGATTGGAAGGACACGCCGGCTATGTTCGCTCGGTGCAGTTCGCCGCCGATGGCCGGCATATTCTGACCGGAAGCTACGATCATACGGTTCGTTGGTGGGACGTAAAAACAGGAGAATGCCGAGACAGTTTCGAGCTGCACGACAAGCCGGTGTTGAGTGTGGGACTATCGCTCGACGGCAAGCGGGCCATCTCCGGCGGCGCGGATGGTATCGTTTGCCGGTGGGATCTGACTCAATAGGGATCATCCCTCTCGTTCCCATGCACTACGTGGTATAGAGGATTAACCGAGGAGAGGAATCGACCATGCGTAGCGAGGCGATGGGTATCTTGATTCCAATCGTGTTTGTACTCGCAAAGCTGCCGCTAACTGCGGCCGAGCCGCTGAGCGAGCAGGATTTGGCGAGGAAGATCGATGAATACCTCGCCGCGCGTTGGAAGGCGGAGAAAGTCGAGCCGGCTTCCTTGGCCGATGATGCCGAGTATTTGCGCCGCCTCTATCTCGACTTGGTTGGCCGCATTCCATCGCGGGCGGAAGCGCAGACATTTCTAGACGACCGGATTCCGGACAAGCGAGTTCTGCTCGTGCGGCGCTTGCTGGACAAAGGCGCGCACGTCGATCACTTCGTCCATGTCTGGCGCGATCTGTTGATCCCGGAGACCAACAACGGCGATGTGCAGGGACAGCTTAACAGCTTCAACGATTGGCTGCGCAGACAGTTTTTGGAGAACGTTCGCTATGACCGCATGGTTAGCGAGCTGCTTACCGTTTCTTTCGGTGGCGAACGCGTTCGGCAGCGCAAGATGACTCGGAAAGAGCCAAACGATACAACTGGACCGTCGCCGCGGGCATTTTACCTGGCCAAGGGCGCAAAACCGGAGGAACTGGCCGCCAGCACGGCCCGCTTGTTCCTGGGGGTGCGGATCGAGTGCGCCCAATGTCATAACCACCCATTTGCCTCTTGGACGCGGGAGCAATTCTGGAGCTTCGCTGCTTTCTTCGCCGGACTGCAACGCGAATCCGATAACGCCGGCGCTATCCGCGAAGTGTTCGATCGCCGCGACATCAAGATTCCCGGCAGCCTCGTCAGCGCCGAGGCCCGCTTCCTCGATGCGACCCAGCCACGCTGGAAGTACAATGTCGGCGCTCGAACCACACTTGCCGAGTGGCTGACGGCCGCCGAGAATCCATACTTCGCCCGCGCCACAGTGAACCGGCTGTGGGCACACTTCTTCGGTGTGGGGTTGGTCGAACCGGAAGATGATTTTCGCCCCGATAATCCGCCGAGCCATCCCGAATTGCTCGACGAGCTAGCTCGCCAATTCGTCGCCCATCGATTTGACTTGCGCTATCTCATGCGGAGCATCACGGCCAGCCGCGGCTACCAGCTCACGAGCTCCGCGCCCGCCTTGACTTCCACATCCCCGCGTCAGTTCACGCATATGGCCATCAAGGGCCTTACTCCCGAGCAACTATTCGATAGCTTGGTTGTCGCGACCGGCTATCGGCAACCGGCGAGTCCGAAACAGTCGCCCACGCCTCCCATTGACGCCCGCGCGGAATTCCTGGCTCGCTTCGCGGGCGGCCAGCCGCGCACGGAAATGCAGCGTTCGATTCCGCAAGCGCTAATGCTGATGAATGGCCGATTCATCGCGGATGCCACTCGCGTCACCAGTGGCACCGTACTCGCGAGCATCGTGAATGATCGTTCACTGGACACGACCGGCAAAGTCGAGGCGCTGTACCTGGCCACGCTGTCGCGCAAGCCCACGCCGCGGGAAGCGAGAGTGTTCGTGAAATACGTGAACGAAGGCAGCCCGAACAAGGACGCGAAGTTAGCCCTGGCCGACGTGTTCTGGGCGCTCTTAAACAGCGCGGAATTCAGCCTTAATCATTAAGGAAGGCCGCTAGTTTCGATTAGCGACGCTTCGTAGAAGCGTCGTCGCCGCTCGACGCTTCTACGAAGCGTCGCTAACCAATTGTTTTCGCCAGTAACGTTCCCGTAATTCCGGTCGGCCCGACTCGAGTTCGGGACGCTGGATTGGTATGATACATTGAAACCGGAGGAGGAGAATTTCCGCGGACGCGGCGATCAGGAAAACTCATGCAAGACACCCACCAATATCTCGACCCCATCGCGCTGGCCAAAGTTCGCAATCTGGAAATGCAAGCGCGGCTCATCGTCGAGGGTTATCTGTCCGGCATGCACAAAAGTCCCTATCACGGCTTCTCCGTCGAGTTCGCCCAGCACCGCGAATACGTCCCCGGAGACGATTTGAAACACCTCGATTGGAAGGTCTACAGCCGTACCGGGCGCTTTTATCTCAAGCAATACGAAGAAGAAACAAACCTGGCCTGCTGGCTGCTCGTGGATGCCAGCGAATCGATGCAGTATGGCTCCGGACCTTTCGGCGACGACGGTAAACCTCTTGTCAGCAAATATGATTATGCCTGCATGGGTGCGGCGGCGCTGGCCTACTTGATCTTGCATCAGCAGGACGCCGCCGGACTCGTCACCTATGACAATCAGGTGCGCCAGTTGCTCAAACCGGTCAGTCAGCCGTCGCACCTCAAGCAGATGATTTCTTGTCTGAACAAGGGGGCAGGCCGCGAGCGCACTAGTCTGGCGCCCATCTTCCATGACCTGGCCGAGCGCATCCCGCGCCGCGGCATTATCGTCGTGTTCAGCGATTTCTTCGACGATTTGCCGGACGTTCTCAATGGGTTGAAGCATTTGCGGCACAAGCGGCACGAAGTCATCGTCATGCACGTTCTCGATCGCGCCGAACTGGAGTTTCCGTTTCAGGAGGCGACCTTGTTTCGCGGCCTGGAACAATATCCGGAGATGCTGACCGATCCGCGTTCGCTGCGCGATGGCTATCTGGAGCAGATTGAGGGTTTTCTGTTGGAATTGCAGCGCGGCTGCCTGGCGCAGAACATCGATTACGTGACGATGCGTACCGATATGCAGCTGGGCATTGTGCTGTCGAGTTATTTGGCGCACCGACTGGCGCGCAGCAGCCATCATTCATAAGTCGCTTTCGTTTTAGCGGGCGGGACGCCCGCGCTTCGGCTAAAACGAAAACGCTGCCGATAGAGGAGATCGCGCTCGTGAACTGGCTCCCGCTTGCTTTCGTGGAAGCGCCCTTGGCAGTCGCCGCCGTGGCCGGTGGCGCGGTTTCCATTCCCATCATCATCCACTTGCTCAACCGCCGCCGTTTCAAGGTCGTCACCTGGGCTGCTATGCGCTTTCTGCTGGCGGCCCAGAAAAAGAACTCGCGGCGCATGCGGTTGGAGCAGATCGTACTACTGGCCCTCCGCTGCCTGGTCGTTCTTTTGCTCGTCTTGGCGATGGCCAGCGTCACGCCCTGGGCCGAGGCTATGTGGCGCTGGTTCGCACCCAACGGGGCCAACGGCCTGGCCGCCGGCAGTCAACGCACCCACAAGATTCTTGTGGTCGATAGCTCGTTCAGCATGGGATTGAAGATTGAAGGGGGAACCTGCTTCGACCGCGCTCGCGCCTTGGCCGCTCAAATTGTCCGCGCATCGAGCGGCGGTGACGGTTTTAGCGTCGTCCTCATGGCTTCGCCGCCGCGGCGCATCGTGCCGGAACCGTCGGAGGACGCCCGCAAAGTCATCACCGAAATTGATAACCTGCGCCTGACACACGGAAACGCCGACCTTGCCGCCACGCTCAATACCGTCGACAGCCTGGTGCGGGCCTCGCCCGGCAAGTATCCGGCGCGCGAAGTGTATTTCCTAACCGATTTGCAACAATCCACCTGGATCGCGCGCCAGCCGGGGGCGTTGTCGGCCACGTTGCAAAAAATCAAGGAACGAGCACAAACCATTTTCGTCGATGTCGGCCGCGAGGGCGCGGGCAACCTGGCCGTCACGAACCTTGCTCTCGACGATTTGATGGCCTCCACCGGCCATTTGACGCCCATCGTTGCCACGCTTACCAATTACGGCGAGACACGCACCGATGTCCGCGTGAGCCTGTCGGTCGGCAAGGCCCGCGGCGCCGGAGCGGACAAAGGGTTTGATCTCCACGAAGTCAAGGAAACCACCGTCAAGCAGATCAAGCGCGGCGAGGCCGCGCCCGTCACCTTCACCTATAAGTTCCCCGCACCCGGCGATTACGTGCTGGTCGTGCGGACGGCTAACGATGACCTGGAACTCGACGACCTTCGCAGCGCCGTGGTCACGGTCAAGAACACCGTTCCGGTCATGCTCGTCAACGGCAAGCCGGCGGTGGAGGCGTTCGACCGCGCCAGTGAATGGCTGCGCCTGGCCCTTAACCCTTATGATGAGCGGACCGCGCCGTCCACCGTGGCGGCCCGGCCGAAAGTGCTGTCGCTGTCCCAATTCTCCGATGAGGGACTGGGCGACCTGACGCCCTACGATTGCGTCTTCTTGTGCGATGTGCCGCGCCTCAGTTTGGCTGAGGTGCGCCGTCTGGAGAACCATGTCCGCCGCGGAGGCAGTGCCGTCTTCTGTCTCGGACCGAACGTGGACTTTTCCGCCTATAACGACATGCTCTACCGCGACGGCAAAGGATTGCTGCCGGCCCGGCTGATCGACTACGCCAAGGCCAATAGTGGTTACGACTTCCAGTTGTCGATCGACCCGGATGCCGACCGCGACGATCCGCTCAAGCCGTTTCGCAGCGAATCGGCGCGCGAGTATCTGCTCGCTTCGCGTTTTCGGCAGTTCATCCAGACTGAGCCGGCCCCTCGCGCCGGACCTCGTCGCATTCTATCGTTCGCGCCCGTCCCCATACCGGGCAAACCGAAGGCGTCTCCGCTGTCGGGCGGTCCCGCGATCCTCGATTGGCGGCCGCCAGCCAGTCCGAACGCCGAACGTGGCAATCAGGCAGGAAGCGGCCGTTTGCGCGGCCGAGTCGTGCTTATCACCACGACTGTCAACGCCGACTGGAACAACTGGCCAACATCGCCGAGTTTCGCCCCGTTGATGCAGGAATTGCTGTATTATGCCTCGGCAGCACGATTGCGCGAGCAGATTTTCCAGGTCGGGGATCCAATCGAACTTTATTTGCCCAACGCCGTCAGCGGTGCCGAGGCAACCATCGATACGCCCGATGGCCGCACGGAGACGACGCGCTTGCAGGCCCAGGATGAGGCCGCGGTGCTGCGCTGGACCGACACCGACATCAGCGGCTTCTACAGAGCCACGATCGGCAGCCATCCACAGCAACATCTGTTCGCTGTCAACGTGCCGGCCCTCAACGAAGCGCAGCAGATCAGCGAGAGTGATTTGGCTCGAACGACGCGCGAAGATTTACAGAAAACCTATCCCGAATGGGAAATACAGGTTGTCACCGACCTCGGCCAGGTGAAGCACGCGCCGCCCGCCGAGGGCGAGCCGGAACGAGTGCTGATGCCCTTGGGCGATATCGTGGCCCGTTGGCTGCTCTTGGTCGTGTTCGCGCTGCTGGTGGCCGAGATTGTTCTCGCCTGGCATTTCGGTCATTACAGCGCCGCCGTTACGCCTCTGGAAGAGGCTGGTCAGCCACAGTCACGGACCAAGGTGCGATGGGTGCTCGTCGTTTTGCCGTGGCTGATGCTCGCCTGCGTCCTCGGCATTGCTGGGGTTCTCGTGCATGACGCCGTCACCGGTGATTTCCTCGCGTTCCTCCCCGATTCCGGGAGGCGCTTCTTAGAAGGTGTCACGGGCATTGAGGCCCCGGCCCCCGGCGAAAGCAGTCATTGGCACTTGGAATATCTGCCGTATCTCTGGGACAACCGGGCCGATCCCTGGCTGGCCGTCACGCTCGCTCTCGGCGCCGCTGTCCTGGCCTATGGCATTTACTCCCGCGAGGGTAGCCAAACCCTGCGCCGTCAAGATGCTGCTGGGCGCTTGCTCCGCATCGGTCTGCGCATGGGTTTGCTGTTTCTCATGCTCGCCGTGTTGCTGCCGCGCGATCGCGTTTGGTTCGAGCGGCAAAGTTGGCCCGACATGGTGATTATTCTCGATGATTCGCAAAGCATGTCGAGCGTCGATCAATACAAGGACACGCGCATCAAGCAAGTCGCCGACCGGCTGGCCAAGCATGACGGGATGACGGACGCCCAGCGTTTGTCGCTGGCCCAGGCGCTCATCACGCGCGGCGACACCGATTGGCTCACGGACATGCTGACGCGCCGCCGCGTGCGCGTCCACGTCTACCACTGCTCCAGCCGCGCTCACCGCCTCGTGGACGTGACTGCTCTCGACGAAGTTTCCCCGGCTCTGAAAGCCATCAACGACTTACGGGCCGAGCCGAAGAATGATTCCAGCCAGCTTGGCACGGCCGTGCGCCAGGCGCTCAACGATTTCCGCGGCTCCTCGCTGGCTGCCGTCATCATGCTCACCGACGGTGTCACGACTGAGGGCGAGGATCTCGTCAAGGTTTCGAAATATGCACAGCAAATGGGCGTCCCACTGTTTTTCGTCGGTATCGGCGATGCGCAGGAAGTTCAGGATCTCTACCTGCACGATATGACTGGCCCGGATAGTGCCTATGTCAACGATCGTCTCGTCTTCACGGTCAACGTTACCGCTCAGGGGTTTAACCGTCTCTCGGTGCCCGTCACGCTGCGTGAGAAGGGCAAGGACAAAGTGCTCGACAAGAAAACCGTTCAGTTCGACGGCACGAACAAGACCGTCAAGGTGATCCTCACGCACCAGCCGACCGAACCGGGAGAGAAGCTCTACGTTATCGATGTGCCCGGTCAGGAAGACGAGTCGGCGACAGATAATAATCGCCTGCAACGCGCCGTCTTCGTTCACGAATCGCGGCAGATCAAAGTCCTCTATGTCGAGGGCTATCGCCGCTGGGAGTATCACTACCTCAAGACGCTTCTGGAGCGCGAGAGCAACCGCATCAAGGGCAACAAAAGCATCGATTTGAAGATCCTGTTGCTCGATTCGGATTCGGACTTCGCTTCGGAGGATCGCAGCGCTATCTCGGCGTTCCCCACCAAGGTGGAATTGAACAATTTCGACGTGGTCATCCTCGGCGATGTCGATCCGCAATCGCAGCACGATCCGAAGATGGCGGAGCATTTGAAGGATCTGGCCGATTTCGTTCGCGAGCGCGGCGGCGGGTTGCTCATGATCGCCGGCGAACGCTTCGCGCCGAGTGCTTACAAAGATTCGCCGCTTAAGGATGTGCTGCCCATCGATGTGACCACAGACAAGGCGCCCGACGATGAAACAACAGACGAACCGTATCGTCCGCTTTTGACGCCGATGGGACGGACGCATCAGATATTCCAATTCAACCCCGGCGATGACCGCGAGAATGAGACAATATGGAACCGCCTGCGCGAGATGTACTGGCATGCCGGCGGCTACCAGATCAAACGCGCCGCGGAAGTGTTGGCCGTGTTGCCGAAGAAGGGCGCCGACAACAAGAACGCCGGCGGCGCGGACGGTTTTCCGCTGGTCGTGCAGCAATTCGCCGGCGCCGGCCGGAGCATGTTCCTGGGCTTTTGCGAGACGTGGCGCTGGAACTACCGTGAGGACCAGGCGTATTACAATCGCTTCTGGATCGAGACGGTGCGCTACCTGGCGCGCACACGCCTGGGCCGCATCGATCTGCGCCTGGATCGGCAGACCGCTTACAAGCGCGGCGAGCCAATCAAGATGACAGTGCGTTTCCCCGACGATGCGCCGCCGCCCTCGCCGGATGTCCAAGTCAAAGTTACAGTGGAGCGTCGCAACTCCGCCAAGCCCGGCGATTCCGAGGTGCGGACGGTGCAATTATCGAAGATGGAAGGCAGCCGAGCCACTTACGAAACGCTTCTAACCCAGACGCCGGAAGGTGAATACAAATTCTGGCTGGCGTCGCCGTCTGCAACGCCCAAGCCGCGAGCTGAGTGCAAGGTAGTGCGTCCGCCCGGCGAGATGGAGCGCCTGCGCATGAACCAGGCCGACATGGAACGCGCCGCCGAGGAATCCCACGGCCGCTTCTACACCATCGCCGACGCCGACCGCCTCCTCGACGATCTCCCCACGGGCACGCGCGTAACGGTCAACGCGCCGGGTCCGCCGTATGTGGTGTGGAACCACTTCGCATTGTTCGCTCTCGCGCTGGGGTTGCTGACGACGGAATGGCTGCTGAGGAAGCAGAAGAATTTGCTCTGACGGGAGTTCATCGATTGCGCTACCCCGTCGAACCCCCTGCCGCCAAGCTTTGGCAGCTATCAATGGCGGAATCGCGGCGTCGGCAGGCAAAAGCAAGCATTAACCTGCCGCGCTAGGATTCAATTCCAGCAAAGGGGGCCGATCGGCGGGGAGAGAGAAAAAGTCTAATCGCCTGCAACTGACGCTAAAGAACGTCAGTCGAATTTCCCTGCCGCCAGTGAAAAGGATGGAATGCGTCATCGCTGGAACGTCGCCTTTGCTGACATCAAACTCGTCGTATAGCCACCATCCATAGGGCTTTCCGTCAGCAGCTAACTCATTGTGTTCTATCATCTCATAACCTTTGCCAACTCCGCCGACTAGCCGATACCTCAATTCAAGGCGATTCTTACCCTCTTGTGCTGTTGGGGCATCGATTTCAAGGAAAAAGGAGAAGTGCGGGACATCATCCGAAGCTATCGTTAGCACTTTCGCGTCATGAAATTGATACCGCCGCAACACTCGCCGCGCTCCCGAAGAAAGATCCAGGCGGATTTCTTTCAAGTGCTTGGTGTACGCCTCGCACTGATGTTGCCATTCCACGCTCGCGGCCTCAGCTACCGCGTCGTCGAGCGATCGAAAACGGGCGAGCAGATCGGGGGTAAAGTATTTCATGACTTTTTCTTCCTCGCCCAACGGCCGCAACCTTCGTAAAAGGAATGGCCGTCGGGAGAACGAGAGACTTGATGAAAATGAGGTAATGCCATTCGTCCCGCTTTGGGGTGAGGCGCATCTTCTGTGATCGGCGTCCCGACCCCGGATTCGATTTCCCTCGCTCTCCTGCGGTTGTTTTTCGGATCAGGCCCGCGCACGACGATGTCCAAACCTTTTTTTCGCTCTTGAATAGCCTCATCAATGGTCAATTCGTCTCCCCACTCTACCGCTCCGTCAGGCCCGGAAGCCCTCTCCGCCCGATGTATCGTCGTCTGAGGTGTCGGCGGGGGTTGTTGGGAGGAGGAGGCCATTGCGCATCTCGTCCATCAAGACACATCGCAACGGGCACGGTTCAAGGCGTCGAAAAAGTCTTAACGAGACCTGTAGCCTCTGAGTAGGAATAACGGAATTAAGTCCTTTCTTCAATGGCAGTTGTAACGAAAGTAAGGATTTACGTTTCGTCGGTGCGGAAGTCCTCGTCCTGCCGAGTGGATCTGAATCGACGATATCGATGCACTAGCTGCAGCAAGAAAATAAAGACGACTTCTGCGCAGAAAAAGTACATCAAAAAGGGGATATTCGCTAATATGTTAATGAAAAATACGAGGAAGAGACAAGCGGCAACCTCAATGAGAAAGCCCAAAAAGAGTGCGAGCAGAACCAAGGACATATTACGCCGAAGTCTCCAGGAAAGCATCGCGGCCGTCATACCCAAGCTCATACCCAAGAACCCGCCGCAGACAGCCGCTAGGATTCCACCATAAGTGGCGCCGACGACGACTCCTTCCGCAACACCCAACATCAATCCGAGCCGAAGCACATTTCGCGGTGGAGGGGTAAAGGGAACGTCCGGCGGGTACTTTTCTCGGAAGCTTTCGACTGCCTTCAAGATGATGGCTGAAATAGACCAACTGCAAGCGGCCCCCACTAGCGCCCCGCCAAGAGTGAGGAGAAGCAGGCCGTCAAGCCACTGCGTGAGCTCAGCGATGAACACACCAAGGATCGCGCCGAAGGCCATTCCGACGACCGTCAAGAAAACACGCCAGGTGAGCATGACCGCGCCTCTCTTGACTGATTCTGAAAAGCTTTGATTCCACGAAGGAGTATCGTCGGATTAACGCTGTGCCGGAACGATTTCGTACAGCTTCTTCTGCACCGCCTTCAGCGTTGCACCCGCCTTCGGCATCCCCGCTTGGCTGAAGAAAATGCCCACCAGTTGACGGTTCGGGTCCGCCCAGCAAAATGTGCCGGCCGCGCCGCCGTGCCGGATAATCCACGATACACCGCTCCGCGTGGGTTCGGCGAACAGGACGAAGCCCAGTCCGTAGCTGGCTCCGCGCGAGACGGCCGATTGAATTCGGTGCATTTCGGTGGCCGACTTGCGACTGAGGATCTGTTTGTCGCCATAGCTGCCGCCGTTGAGGTGCATCTGATAAAACACGGCCATATCGTCGAGCGTGGCCGATAAACCGCCTCCGCCGCTAACGTAGCGGCCCTCGCCGCGGTCGCGCGCTTCTTTCGGTACGGCCCTGGCATCGCCGCCCCACTCGAAGCGTGTGTGTTTCATGTCCAAAGGATCGCACAGACGTTCATGCAATAACTCTTCAAAGGGCCGACCTGCCGCCTTCTCAGCGCAGCGGCAGGCGAGGTCGATTCCCACGGTGCTGTAGCGGTATTTGCCCGGCGTTTGCAGCGAACCCTGGGTGGCCACGGCGGCGGCGAACTCGGCCAGCGTGTTGGCGCGCGGCCAACCACCGGAGAATTCGTCGCCGATGCCGGCGCCGTGACAGAGCAACT
Source organism: Gemmataceae bacterium (assembly GCA_035653735.1). GTDB lineage: Bacteria > Planctomycetota > Planctomycetia > Gemmatales > Gemmataceae > JAJPHU01. The sequence continues at coordinate 54,580 of DASRBG010000052.1, read as the reverse complement.
GGCGAACGGTCGCCTTTTCGACTTTCGTCCCCTTAAACTCCGGCACGAATTTCGTCAGCGGATCATCGAGGCGCATCTTCCCCTGGTCCACGACCACCATTACGACGGTTGCCGAGATGGGTTTGCTGTCGGAGGCCAACTTGACCGGCTGATCGACCTTGAGGTCGCCAAATGCTTCCTTAAAGATGATTTCGCTCTTGTGAGCCAGCAGCAAGGCGACACCAGGGACGGTTTTGTCGTCCACGGCTTTCTGGAGGATGTTTCGCAGTGCATCGAGGTCGGCTTCGCGGAGGCCATGTGCGGTCGGATCGCCGGGCTTGAGCACTGGAGCAGATTTCGCCTTGGATTTGGCGGGCGGTGCTTTATCGGCAGCTGCTCCCACGCCTGCGATCAAGACGGCTGCGACGACCGCGACCCCCACCATCCAACACCTTTTTTGCTTCGCCATGACATGCCCTCCCGATGCTTTTACCGTTGTGATTCTTCATCATCCTGGCTCGTGGGGACGGGGTCAAATAATTTCATGGAGTAATTTTGAGATAAATCCCAGGCAGGAGTTCCACAGGGGTAGGTATAATTGTTGGAAAATCTTGGGGAAGGTTGAGTATGGAAGAGATCGATCTGGCTAATATGGCGACGCAATGGTCGGTGATTTTTCGCGCCGCGCAGCAGGAGGGCGATGTGGCCGCGGCGGCGCGAAGCGCTCTATTGTTGCGCTATCATGAGGCGGTGCTGCGCTATCTGCGGGCCGAGCTACGCGATGAACACGCCGCCGGGCAGGTCTACAGCAACTTCGCCGTGCGCGTTCTGGAAGTCGATCGCTTTCTCCAACGGGCCGACCCGCGGCGCGGCCGGTTTCGTGATTATCTCAAGACGGTTTTGCGGCACATGGTTGCCGACCACCACCGTGCGCAACAGCGCGAAAACAAGCAACGCGAAGCTCTGGCCTCGCGCAGTGAAGCGGCGAAAATCGATCCGGCAGAGACCGAGGAGGACGCGCGATTTTTGCAGTGTTGGCGGCAGGAGCTGATTAACTGGGCCTGGCAGCGGTTGGAGGAAAACGAGAAAAAGAGCGGCCGGCCCTATACCTGTTTGCTGCGTTTGCAGGAGCAGCATCCAGACCTGCGCTCGGCACAAATGGCGGAATTACTGTCCGCACAATTGGGCCGTCCGTTCACGGCAGACGGCGTTCGCCAGCTGGCCCATCGCGGACGGGAACTATTCGGTGAGATGTTGGTGCTTGAGGCAGCGCGGTCCTTGCAAATCGATCTTGGCGATCCGGAAAGCGCCGACCGCGTTGAAGAGGAATTGATCGATCTGGGCTTGTTGCTGTCTTACTGCAAGAGCGCGTTGGATCGCTACCGACAACGCTGAACCAATAGGTCAAGATTAGCCCGAAGTGCCGGAGCGCGGGCGTCTCGCCCGCCTGGTCTGCGAGCGAGATGCCCGCGCTCCGGCACTTCGGTATAGCTCGCTTCTTTTTTACTTGTTGTCGGCGTTTTCCAGGTTCCCTCGGCTGCCGCTGGCGTTCCGTTCCATGCCGGCATCGAAAGCGGCGAGGGCGTGATAGAGCGAGACATACGCCGCCTGATCCTGGTCCGTCACGGCCGGCGCGAAAATCAGCCCCTTCTCGCGCATGTGCTTCACCAAATCGTGGACGCTCGTGGCCTTCGGCTTCAAATCGTCGTTGAATTGTTTGCCGATGCTTGGATCCTTCAACGCCGTGATGGTGTTTCCAATTTGACGCAAAAAGTTCTTCGCCTCGATGTATTCATCGGGCTTCAGCTCGGACACGTTGTTGTCGAGCGTATCGCGCAGTTCGCGGAATTTGCTCTGCAAGTCGTTCAGTGTGGCGGCGTCAGGATTTTTGCCGGCAGCCACGCTCCGGTGGGCCGTGTGCATCAAAGAATTGATGCGTTCGCGGCCTTCCTTAAAGGCCCCGCCGAGAAGCGGCTCCGGCCACTCCAGATCGCCCTCTTTCTTGAGCATGCCAACATTGCCGGCGGAATCACCGGGCTTGACGTTGACGTGATTGACGATGTCCTCGTTGAGCGGAATCCGGGGGCCGCGCACGCCATCACCTTGCAGCGTAATGAGATGGCGGAGCAGCGCGTTCAGGGCGCGGGCGGACCAAACATCGTTGAGCGGCGGGCTGACGCGGGCGCGGGTAAGTTCGCGTTGGATGGCTTCCTGGCGAATCTTCTCCGGGTCAGGCATGTGGGCCCGTTCCCATTCGGCCTCCTCGATCATGGCCCGCCGCGTCTCCAGGGAGGAACGGATTGCTTCCTGACGGGTCAGCTTCGCCTGTTGGATGGTCTGATAATACTCGGCCTGGGATCGGGTGATGTCAGCCGCACCTTGGAGATATCCTTGATAGGGGTTCATCATCCATTGCGTGTTTCCCAAACCAAAGCCGTAGCCATAACCGGCACCCATAGCGGCGCCGGCCAACAGGTTATTCGCAAGCCCGCCGCCGAAGGCGCCCATCCCGGGTCCAAAGCCTCCATTCCAGAGGTTGCCATAACCCAGCGCATTGTTCGCGGCCATGATCCCATTATTCATACCGGCGAGGCCGCCGAAGCGCAATCCGGAATTCCATCCCCAACCAGCCCCCGCCAGAGCAGCGAGAGGATGTGTCATGCCGGACGCGGCAAGAACGTTCTGCGGTCCAACCAGCGCGCTGGCCATAAACGGGTTGACGTAGGGATTAAGGCTCAAGCCCAAGCCGGGAGGCCGAATCTGAGCCTGACCCTCCGCGGTCAGCGGGCCAAAGAGGCCCACGACGGCTAAAACGATTCCGAGAAACCTTCGCAGCGGGATGTACATGGCAACCTCCCCAAGCTGTCAGAGTGAATGTCGATCGGTGCGGCCCCTTCCTTCGCCCATTCTACGAGTTCAACCCAAACGTATATCGTAGTGTGTTTTGCCTAAGGTATCATCGCATTTCACTTCCCACCGAGCAAGTGAAATCGAGCGAATCCGCAATTCATACCGACACTTTGGCGCAACAATCGAACGTCGCTCCATAGGGCGAAAGAACGAAAGGAGGGGGAGCAAATGTTGTGCCGCGGTCCTTCAGCGAGCGGTACATACGATCAGCGATCTTCCAATAGTGATAATTTGTTCTCTATGGGTCTTCCCGCTACAGCCTGTGCATTATCGCCCACTTCTTCCTCCCTCAGGCAGGGGGAAGTTCATGCCGGACAATAATGGAACGAAAACAGCAACTAGCGGCTGGAACTGAGCTAGAATAAACGTATCAACAGGCGTTCGGGTTCCGGGGAGTCGCTCAATCCGAGAACTGGGAACAGGATAGGCACGAGGGGCGTCAAACAGGCGGGCGTTGCGGACCTTGACGACGGAGCAGGGCGTCTTCTTGAGGATTTTGTGAATTTTTTTTCGTTGATAACGAAACTCGCCGGACTTGTTTTGCGTAGAATGGTTTGTAGGAGCATTGGCCGCAATCAGGTCGCAACCCTCCCGGCGCTATTCCGAGTATCCATTTGTTCGGTCCTCGACGAGGCGGAGAAAGTGGCGAACTGCCCTCTTGGTGGGACGGCGTAGATCTATAACATAGCAGGATCGCTTTCCCAGCTATGGGGCGTCTCCGAAGCCGCCAGCGGCTTCATGCTTATTGTCGGGAGTGGAACACTATATGCTCTCTTCTGCCGTCGGGGGCCGGATTGCGGTCGATCCGGCGGCAATCGTATTTAAACATCCCCCGAGCTAGGAAGGAACGGGATGGCCTCTACAGGACAGAGTCATGGTCATGAGACGGACAACCAAGCGGACAGGTAAAAACGCGGCTTCCGAGCCGGCGTTGGCCGTACCCGAACCCCTTGTGCACGAAGCCGAGGCGGAGGAGATCCCCGCGCGGCGCGAGACGCCGTGGAGCGAACTTCCGGACGATTCCTTCCCCGCGGAAGATGCCGAGGAGTTAGAGGAGGCGGCCGCTGAAGAAACGGCGGCCGCTAACGAACTAGAGGAAGAAGATGCGCACGCGCCGGATGACGCCCTCGGACTCTATCTCCGGCAGATGGGCGCAATCCCACTCTTGAGTCGCGATCAGGAATTGGCCTTGGCCGAACGGCTGGAGCTAAAACGCCGCCGTTATCGCCACGCTGCCATGATGAACTGGCGCACCTTGGGCTGCATCGTGGACACCTTCGAGCGCGTTCGCGCCGGCCAGCTGGCCCTCGATCCCACCATCGACGTGGTGACGACCCTGGGGCTAAGCCGTGAACGCATCTTGCAGCGCATGCCCCACAACCTGCGAACGCTGCGAAAACTCATCGACGCTGCCGACACCGACTTCCGCCATCTACGGGCGGGCTCTTCGGTCAGCCACCAGCGAACGCGACGCGATCTCTGGCGGCGACTCCGCAAGTCCGTGCGTCTGGCGGAGGAATTGTCGCCGCGCATCGATCTCCTTGATCGCTGGGTCGATGAGCTGCGAGCTTTTTCCCGGCAGATGGCTCAGCTGGAACGGGAGAAGGACGCCGGCCATCGCTCGTCCGCCGACCGCGAACGCCGTACCAAGGCGGCCAAGCAGCTGCGCGACCTCACTCACGAAGTGCGTTCCTCCTCCGAGGATCTCGCCAAGCTGGTGCGGGTGCTGGAACATCGCCGGATTGAATATCAAAAAGCGCGACGCGAATTGGCTGAAGGTAACTTGCGTCTGGTCGTGTCGATCGCCAAACGCTATCGCAGCCGCGGCCTGCCGTTCTCGGATCTCATTCAGGAAGGCAATCGCGGCCTCATGCGGGCGGTGGATAAGTACGAGCATCGACTGGGATACAAGTTCGGCACCTACGCGACCTGGTGGATTCGTCAGGGCATCACTCGCGCCCTGGCCGACCACGCTCGCACGATCCGTGTGCCTTGCCATCAAGTCGGCACGCTGGCGGCGGTCGAGCGGGTGCGCGGCGAACTATCCATCCAGCAGGGCCGCGAGCCGACCGTGGAAGAGATCGCCGCCGTCCTCGGCGTGACGCCCGAAGAGACGCAATCGCTCCGCGTCGTATCGCGGCATCCGGTTAGCTTGCACGAACCGCTCGGCGGCGATGGCGAACGCGCTTTGGAAGATTTCCTCGATGACCCCGACGCTGCCAATCCCGGCCAGCAGGTCGATCAGCATTTGCTGCGCGAGCGTATCGCCGAGGTATTGCGTTCGCTGACGCCGCGGGAACGCGAAGTGATCGAGTTGCGCTTCGGTTTGCGCGACGGCCAGCCGCGAACGCTAGAGGAAGTGGCACGAGCATACGGAATCACGCGCGAACGCATCCGCCAGATCGAAGCGCGCGGTTTGCTCAAGCTGCGTCAGCCGCTCCGCAGTCAACGCCTCGCCGAATTCGCCGAGACGGAATAGAAGAAACGACGAAAAAGGACAAAAGGGACTAAAAGGACCAAAAAGAAGACCATTCTTTTTGGTCCTTTTAGTCCCTTTTGTCCTTTTTCGTGGTTAATTCCTCAGTAATCGCCAGAACAACACCACGCCCATCACGCCGACGACCGCGTCCGCGCCCCAGACGAGCGGGATCATGTTGTAGCGTCCTTCCTTGGCCATGCCGGTGCCGCAAAGCATCAACGGATAGTAAATGAACACGATCGGCAAGAAACACGTGATGAAGGCGCTGAGGTAATCGCTGCGGCTAAACCAAATGCCGACCGGACAGCCAACCAGAATGAAGAACAGACAGCCCAAGCTAAGCGCCGGGCGCATCTGCAATTCGACATTCAGTGCGACGATTTCTTGTTGAGCTTTGTCCATCTGATCCTTGCAGGATTTCAAAAAGAGAGGAAGGTTCTCCGGCGCTTGGATAAGCAGCAAGCGTGCCGTATCCACGGAAGTCTTTGCTTGTATTTCCTCGATCTTCTTTTCTAACTCGACGCGGCGATCGAGAATCTCTTGCCAGGTCAGATCGCGCGGCCGGCGTTCGTTCAATTTGCCAAAATCTTTGGGCAGCTCGACGGTAAGCGGTTTGTCCTCCAAGATGCCGCTGGAGTCGTTTTCGCCCCATACAACGCAATGCTTCACCAGCACATCCACCTGGCCCTGGGAGGGCCTCACTTGTAGCTCGGCCTCGCGGGCATGAGCCACCCAGTCAATCGCCCCATGCGCGTCCTTGCGCTTGAAGATCGGTTCGATCAACTTCCTGTCTCTTACTCCCTTAACGAAGATCTGGTAGGGAAAAGAGTTCTGTTTGATTTCATGGTGTTTTTTCAGCAGGGAATACAAGAGTTCCTGAGCGTCATTGAAGACCATGGCGCGGAGCAGGTGGTGCGTGTAGGGGATGATGCGGTAGTACAAACCCATGGTGGCGGTGCTCATGGCCAGGCCGAGAAAAATGCCGGGACGGACCACGCGGATGGCGTTGATGCCGGCGGATTTGATCGCAAGGATTTCATTGTCGGCGGCCAATCGTCCGTAGACGACGCAGGTAGCGAACAGCGTAGTAGCTGGGATGGTGTAAGGCAACGTGCTGGGCACAAGAAGGGGGATGGCGGCCAGAATCTGCGCCGGGCCGAGACCTTGCTGCGACGCCTCGGCGATGATGCCGGCCATGAGCAGGATGCCGGTGATCCCTACCAGTGACATGAGGAACACTTTGGTGAGTTCCCATAGGATCATCCGTTGCAGGATCGAGCCAAACACGCCAACCTCCGTTCCGCGCGGCAAGCGCGCGTCTTCGTATCATCGGCCCGTCAAGGAGGAGAACTTGAGACCCATTTTGAGATTTACGATTTCCCAAACACCCGCTTAATCGGATCGACCACGCCGGGCACAAACTCCTTCTCGAAGTGCGGCGAACTGAGTTTGCCGCGCAGCTTGATTTTGAAGAGCTGATCGCTCACCGCTTGTGAGAGATCGCTGATGACCGGCGGCAGCAACTGCGGCATGCGGCCCGGGTCGGCACTGAAATCGAGATTGAGATTGCTGCCATCAACGATATTGAGGGTGCCCTGGCCACGCAGACTGATGGCATTGCCGTACAGGTCCAGGCTGTGAATGCGCATTTGCGGACCCTCTATGCCGAAAACCATGTGGGCCTGCTCGAAGGCCGTTCGGTCCGGCATGCGCAGACCGAACGCCTTGAGCAGATCGAGCAGCAACGGCAGCCGATACATCTTGCCGCGAGCCACATCGACTCGGCCGTTGCCCTTGAGTCCGCTTAGGTCGGTGCCTTCGCCGGTCAGGTAGAGACCGGCGCTAGCCGGTCCCTGAAGCTGAGCGTCGGCGCCGAGCTGATTGTGTTTGCCGAACTGTTCCAGCTGCACGTTCAGGGCATGGAGATTTACCTCGTAACGCAACGGCGAGCTGAACAAGAAGCGCGCTTCGCCGCCGACAAAGCCGCCGAATACGTTGGCCGAGAGATCGTATAGCGACAAAATGTCCGGCGTTTCGGGGGCGACCTTGATGCGGCCCTGCAATTTGGTGAACGGTTGGCCGAGGATCGTGGCGCGATCGAGAACGATATGTCCCTTGATGTAATCGAATTGCCGGCCATTGTGATGGCCGTCGCACCAGATGATGCCGTCCACGTCGCTCACTTCCACGCCTGTCTGAAAGAGCTGCTTGTGCAAGGCGGCGCCGCCGTCCCACCAGATTTTCATCGGTTCGCCCGGGACCGTCGGCGCATCCAGGACCAGCTTCGTTTTGACTTGGAGCGGTTTGCGGATCTGCAAAGGCTCCAATCCGTGCCTCAAGGCCGGGTGCAAGGCTCGTAGAAATTCCTCATCGGGCAACAGATCTTCGCCGGTGATGTCCGTGAACCAGGCCGTGAAACCACTAGACGGTTTGAGGACGATCGTGGCTTCCTTCAATCCCAGCTTGCCGGAGCCGTGCTTGGCGCTGACATCCTTGACGTAGACGCGCCCCTGCTTATAGCGGATGCCCGCGCTGACGTCGGTCATGGCGTAGCGAAAGAAGTCCGGCTGCATGGAGCAGCCTTTGATGTCCACGGCGACATCAATGTCCTGCGGCTGATCCGGTCGATCGAGGACGATCGACTCGAAGCTGAGCCGGCCTCGCAGGGCCAGCATCGCCCAGGCGTTGCGCAGCGCGGCCCGCCCCGGCACCTTCTCCGGCGACAATGCTTGCTCGAACTCCGGATCGAGGAGAATGTCCTTGCCGCGGATAGCGACCTGCACGCATTCATGCTTCGGAGCGCGGGCGTCTCGACCGCTCGGTGCGGGCGTTTCGGCCGCGCTCCTGCTCGATGCGGGCGGGACGCCCGCGCTCCGGCCGTCGTTCGATCCCTCCACCCAAATTTCGCCCCCCTTATGGCTGCCATGGAAATCGCGGCATTCCCAGTGATCCGGTTGAATGTCCAGAACGCCCGTCACCTTCTCCAGCGGATACGGGAAGAGGTCGTATTTCAGGGAGGAATCGTGAAAAGCGATGAGATAACGGTTGGCGAAAGCCTCCTGGCCACGTGTGCGGCGAACGAACACCTTGATGTTCGCCAGTCCCGCCGGCTGCACCTGTCCTAGGGGTTGCTCCGACAAGCCTAGCTCCCGGCTGTCCGAGGGTAGGAACGTGCGCGCCAATTCGCGGCTCTTTTCCGGCAAAGCTTTCATCAGCTGGTGATCGATCGGCACATCGTCCGCGGCGATGACCAGATCGACCTCGCTGGTCTTGTCTCCCTTGATGAAGCCGTTTACCTTGACGGGACGATCGGCACCTCGGCCGGACAGATCGACCTGGATCAAGTCGTCGCAGCCGCTGGACTGATCCAGAGTGACGCGGCCGGTCACGCCTTCAATGGGATAGCGAAAGTCCTCGAACTCTGCCGTCATGCCTTCGGGTTCTATGGTCCAGTGTTTTTCCCAGCGTTCCGCATCAGGGCGATAGAATTGATAGGTCAAGCTAACGGGGCCGGCCGGATTATAGGTCTTTTGAATCTTCTGGCACACCGGCGGCAAGTGCTCGAAAACCCTCGGCGTCACCGTGAGATGCTCAACCTTCGCCTCCAGTTTGGCGACCATGTCCTGGATGCAGTTGGGAGCCTGCTCTCGCAACACCACGTCCCACAGATCCAACTTGACGTTCGCCCCATCGAGCCGCGACTGCAACTCGGCGTGAGGGATTCGGCCATTGATGCAGCGCAGCTTGGCGTGAATGTTCTCAAGCGGCGAGGGCAAACATTCGTGTCGCCATTCCCCTTTGTTCAACTCGAAGTTGACATCGTAGGTGAACGGCTCGGCGGCGCCGGCCCCGGGCCGGTAGACCAACGTCGCCTGAACGCGAGCGGTACCGCTCAGTTCCCGGATGTGGCGGGCGCAATCGGGACACAAACCGACGAACCGCTGCACCAACGGCGGACCAACCGGCACTTCGGGCAATTCCACGACCGCGCTGGCCGCATCGCTAGGACGATAAAAGCGAGCATCAATCCGCACCGCGCCGAGGGCATCGCTCTGGCCGTTCCCTTTGATGACAAGGGTGGACAGCGGATCGTTGACGACGGTCAGGTTGAGATCCTTGATTTCCAACAGCACCGTGGGAGAGGGGCCTCGCCGGTCCTCAATGACAAGAACGCCTCGGCGGACAATTAGGGTTGGCACTCGTTCGTTGAGATCGGGGGGGGCAAGCAGGCCGGAGAGGTTGATCCGCCCATCCCGTTCGCACACGACGCGGACGCGCGGCCGATCCAGCTCGATCTTGCGAACGCCGAGCGTGCCATCGAGCAGGTGCTCCTTGTCGTGATAGATGACGGCGGAAGGAACGTAGAGGAAATCGCCGCGGTCAAGTTCGTCGCGCCGCGCCATGCGTAGATCGCGGACGCCAATGCCGCCGAGCAGGCGCAGCCGGGCGGTATCGATATTGACCGTTGCGCCGATGAAGATCTTGTGGAGCTTGGCAAGCACCTGACGGCGAACGGCGGCGGGATTGGTCCACGCCTCGTAGAGCAGTGCGACGAGGATCGCCAGACCCAAAACGGAGAAGACCAGACTTCGGACAAGCCATTTCCGCCAGGTCATGTTCGGAGTTCTGAGTCCTGAATCCTGAGTTTGCCCTCCTTGCCGCGCCGCGCGCGACAACGAGAAAAAGCGAGCGGATAGTACGGTTTGGCCGTTGTCGCGTCAACGCGGAGTAGAAAGTGAGGAGTAAGGAGTGAGGAGTGAGGAGAAAAAACAAATACCGGCATCTCTTCTTCCCCTCATTCCTCACTCCTCACTCCTCACTTTCTTCCGAGATTGCCCTGGACAAATCCTCCGCTGGCATGGTATGCGACCACCACGCTTAGCCCTATCGTGATTCGGTCCTGCGGACGGTATCTCAGGACGGCAATGTTTGGATCCACGTTCTACCTGCGCACCTGCCTGTGCCTTGTGCTCAGCCTGTCGGCCCTTGCCCTGTTCGCCAACTCGGCATGGGCTGCCGTGCCTCCCAATCTGCCGCGCTATTACCTGGACATCCAACTCGACACCGACGAACATACCGCCGTGGTCCGCCAGCGCATCGTCTGGACGAATAACTGCGCCCGGCCGGCAGCCGAGCTGATTTTCAACGCGCACAGCCACTACCGGCTGCCGGATAAGGACGTGGGCATGACGGCCAAGATTTTCGAGATCTTGCGCATGATGCCCAGCGAATCGCTCGATTTCGAGGGACACGCTCTCGATGTCCGCACGGTGCGTCTGGTGAGGCTGGAGCGGGTCGAGGATGCGGAAGAGTTAGGACGACCGCGAAAAGTGGCGTATCAATCCATCGATTCGCAGCTGCCTCCGCCTCGGCTATTGGATGCTCCGACGAACGGCCGGCGTCAGCCGGCTGGGGGTGCCGAGGAGGGCTTGCCTTTCCACTATGACGAAAAAAACGATTCCGCTCTGGTCGTTCCCCTGCCGCGGCCGGTTCGTCAAGGCGAGACGATCACGCTCGATCTGGAATTCGTTTTGAAACTACCGGAGAAATGTGGACGTTGGGGCCATTGGCAGGGGATCACCTTCCTGACAAACTGGCTCCCGGTACTGGCATTTTACGACGACAAGGGCTGGCAGCCGACGCCCTATGTCTGCTGGCATCAGCCATTCTTCAACGAGGCGGGTTTGTTCACGGTGCGCCTTACCTTGCCGCGCGGGCAACACGTCGCCTGCACTGCCGAGGTGGCGCGGGACGATCCGCTTATTGACGGACGGCGGCAGTTAGAGTTCGCGCCCTGTTTCGCTCGCGACTTCGCCATCGTGTGCAGTGATCGCTTTCAAGAGTTCACGGGACAGTGCGGGCACATCAAAATCCGCTGCCTGGCCGCGCCGAAGAACGAACATTACGCTCGTTTCATGGTGGAAAGCGCACGCGCCGCCCTGACCGCTTATAGCCAGTGGTTCGGTCCTTATCCGTATAAGCAATTTACCATCGTCGAATCGCATTTCGGCTGGAACAGTAACGAGTGCGCCGGCCTGATCATGATCGACTCGCGCATCTTCGACATGCCGCACCTGGCCAAGGCGTTCGTCGATTACCTGGTCTCTCAGGCCACGTGCCATCAATGGTGGTACAACGTCGTCGGCACGCACGGCTACAGCGAAACCTGGATGGACGAGGGGCTGGCCACCTATTTCGCCTACCGCCTCATGAAAACCAAGTACGGGGCCAACGACCCACTTGTAAGCTACCCGACAGGTCTCAAATGGCTGCCCAACGTACATCGCAACGATTACCGCTATTTCAACTTATACGGCACCCTTGCTCGCGCGGAGGCGGCGCCGACCGTGCAAGACATTCCAAAATTTGGACATATCGTCGATCTGTACAGCATGTGCTACGAACGCGGCAGCAAAATCGTCGGCATGATCGAGCACGAGTTGGGCGAGAAAGCATTCTTCGATTTCATGTACCTCGTCTATCGACGGCACGCCTTCGGCATCCTGCGCGTCGCCGATTTCCAACGGGATCTCGAAGAATATACGCACAAATCGTGGAAGACCTTTTTCGATCACTGGGTTTATGGCGCGGGCCTGACGGACTGGTGCATCGAGAAGGTCAGCATCCAGGCGCTGCCGAGCGGTCGCTCGCGCCGGCTCCCATTGACCTATCACTGCTACAGCGCGGCCATTCGCAGCTGGTTCCGGCCCAAGACTCCTTGCAAGGTCACGGTCATCGTGAAGCAAAAGGCAGACTACAACGATCCCACCGTCGTTGGCTTCTGCCTCGACGGTGGCGAGGGCTTTCAAGTGCGCATCCCAGTCGCACCGGAGGCCGGCCTGGTCGAGACCACTGATCCACCCGGCCGCGTCGAGACGCTGGAAAAAAATCGCGTTAAAATCGAAGTGGAGCTGCCATGCTGGCCGACGCAAATCGCGGTCGATCCCGATGAAGTCCTGGTCGATCGCAATCCGGTGAACAATTACTGGAAACCGCGCTTCCGCCTCCGCGCCACGCCGCTGTACACGTTTCTCGATGAGACGGACCTGACCAACGCTTACGACCGCTGGAATTTCATCCTCGGACCGTGGATCTTCGCGCCGACCTACGACAATCCGTGGTTCACGCGCTCGACCCGCTTTGGTGTCCGGGCAGGCGCTTACCGCACGGCCGCTTTCGAGGGCGGCGTTTATTCCGCCTACCGTACCGACTACCGCGATTTCGTCGAAGGCGTCGATGCTACCTTCGATCATTTCCCCTGGCCGCACACGGAGGCCGGCTTCGTCTACGAGCGCCGCATCGCGGGAACGTACGCCGGAGAGACTCCGGCCAACCGCTGGGTCGCCTATGGGCGCTACGTCATCGATTACGGCGATAGCCTGTATCTGCCGCCGTTTCAGTACGTGGAGAGCTTTGTCACCATCCAGGACAACCTGCTGCCGACGGCGATCGAAAGCGTGCCGGGGGCGGAGCGCTTTAGCCATCAAGGTATCGGCGGCGCCCACTACCACATCAATTACCTGACGCCCTACTGGAACCCCGAAGGCGGTTTTTCGGCCGACATCAGTTATGCCGCCGGCCTCGTTTTGCCGGGGGAGCAGACGCCGAATACGCCTCCAAATCAGACATTCGGACTCAGCGGCTCTCATCAATTGCTGGGACAGGCGACCTACGTGCAAGCCATGCCCGACGGTCTTGGCTGGTTGTCGGATACCGTTTTGGCGTTCCGCGCCTATGGGGCATTTGGTTTGCCCAACTATGTTCAGTATTTCGCCCTGGGCGGCAGCGAGCTGTTCCGCGGCTTCAGTCTGGCGCAACGGCAGGGAAGCGCGCTCTGGGTCGGCAGCTTAGAATGGCGTTTCCCCGTGATTCGCAACCTGAACTGGAGCTGCTTCGACCACGCCTTGAATGTGCGTGGCATTTATGCGGCGACCTTTTGCGATGTGGGCGACGTGTATCTGAGCGGCCAATCGGTCGGCGGCATCACGGAGGCCGTCGGCGCGGGTCTGCGCCTGGACGTGGCTTGGTTCACCTTCGTGGAACGCACCATCTTCCGTCTCGACGCGGCCAAAACCGTCAACAGCGCCGCACCCATGCAAATCTGGGCCGGCATCGAGCATCCTTTCTGAGCCGCGCACGCAGCGATGCGGAGTAAGCGGGGCTACCTGTGCCGCTTACTCCGCTGCGCTGCGTGCGCGGCTCGGAGCGCTAGCACCGTGCCGGATTTTTCGCTCACAATTTCGATCCGCCGGTCGATAAAAGCGATAAGCCTCCAATAAATTAGCCACAGATAAACACAGATGAACACAAATGAGAACGACTAAGACCAAACTCACGTTGCCATTGCGAAAACTTCCTTTTTTTTCGCGCTCCTCCGTGTTTATCTGTATTCATCTTTGGCTCATTTCGGATGCGGCCGCGGCTTCCATTCGCCTGCCCGAGGGGATCGCGGATGAAAAGGGGCGTACCGGCTTTTTCGCCAGCGCGACGGGCGGTATCGAGTGCATCGATCTGGCGCACGGCAAAGTGCTGTGGCAAACGCACGAGGCGCAACGGCCGCTGCTTCTGGATGGTCATCACTTGATCGCCCAGGCGGGAACCAAACGCAATCGTCTGCGCATTCTTCGTCTTGATGTGAAACGCAACGGCGAATGCGATTTCGAATCCGATCCGATTGTCTTCCCGGCTTGGGTCGTGACAGGTGAGGCGCACGGCCATTCGTTCGTGGCAAACTGGCATCTGGCCAAGCATCACCTCGTGCTGGAATGGGAGGCGAGCGCCTGGTACGCCGGTGGGTCTCAAGCCACGCCGGAAGAGGAATTAGCCGCGCGCAAGCACGCCAGCGGCACAGCCCATATCGAGCTTCGCACCGGGCAGATCGAGATCCTTCCCGCCCAGAAGAAGCAGCTGCCGCCCCCGCCGATGCTTCCGGAGCATTTGGAAAAAAAGGCCTTGCGCTGGCAAGGACTGGTTGGGCAATACTCGAAAGTGCTCGCTCTGGAGGAAGAGAACGGACAGCAGCGCTTCGTCCTTCACACGTGGGACCGGCAAAGCGAGAAGGAGCAGCAGCCCAAGGAACTGCTGAGGGGCAAACGCTTGCAGGTCCGGACAACCCTGGATGAGCGCGTCCTTTGTCTTCACGAGTCTACCCCCGGTCCCGACGAGCATGGCTCTTTGATGCCCAAGAAAAAGCCGAGCTTTTGGCATTTGTACTCGGTGCAGACGGGCGAGCCTCTTGGCCGCATCCCGGATGAGGCCGGCATGCACGCCATCGTCGTTTTGGGTAAGCGCGTTTTCTACCTGGTGCCTGGGACACTCCGCGGTCCGCTCGATCAGCCGAACGAGCAACCGCAGATCCTCAAGGCGATCGACTTGTCCACCGGCAAGAAACTATGGGAACATCCCGTCGCCGGCAAATTGATCGCTCCTCCGCTGTGAACTCCACCGATGGGTCCGCGTTTCTGTTTTGCGGCTTTTCGCAAAGATGCCAGCGGCGATACCCTTATCAATCCACCAAATTACCTAAGTTGAAATTGCCTCCCTTCCGTCCCGTTGACTATAATCGGCCCAGTGTCCGATGTTGCCGGCTTATTATTTTTTTGAGGATCTCTATCGTGAGTGCGAACCATTATTTATTCACCAGTGAATCCGTGTCCATGGGCCATCCCGATAAAGTGGCCGATCAGATTAGCGATGCCATTCTCGATCATTGCTTGGCCGCCGATCCAGCTTCCCGCGTCGCCTGCGAAACGATGGTGACGACCGATTTGGCCATCGTCTCCGGTGAAATCACCACGCAGGCCAATCTGAGCCGGGCTGTCGTTGATCGTTTGGTGCGCGACACCATCCGCGAGATCGGCTATACCGATCCCAAGATCGGCTTCGCGGCGGACACGTGCCAGGTGCAGTGCCATTTGCACAGCCAATCGCGCGACATCGCCTGCGGCGTCGATGTCGGCGGGGCCGGCGATCAGGGCATGATGTTCGGGTTCGCTTGCAATGAAACGCACACCTTCATGCCTCTTCCCATTTACCTGGCGCATCGCCTGGTCGAAAATCACGCTCGCCTTCGCAAAAGCGGCGAACTCCCTTTCATCCGTCCGGACGCCAAGAGCCAAGTGACCGTCGAATACAACGAGGACGGCACATTCCGCCGCATTCATACGCTGGTGCTATCCACTCAGCACGACGACAGCGTGGTTGTGCATCGCAACGGCCATTCGTCGTTCTCGGATGAAGCCCGCGAGGAGATCATCAACAAGCTAATCATTCCGACCCTGCAAGCGGAGAACAAGAAACTCGTGAAGGACCGCAGCCAGATCGAGCTGATTCCGCCGGGCGGTTCGCCGCGTCGCCATGATGACGAAGTGATTTATTGCCACATCAATCCAACGGGCATCTTCCTGGAAGGCGGCCCGCACGGCGATTGCGGGCTGACAGGACGCAAGATCATCGTGGACACATACGGCGGCCGGGGCCGGCACGGCGGCGGCGCTTTCAGCGGCAAGGATCCGACCAAGGTCGATCGCTCGGCCGCCTACATGGGCCGCTATATCGCCAAGAACGTGGTTGCCGCCGGACTGGCGACGCAGTGCGAAGTGCAGTTGTCCTACGCCATCGGTTATCCGGAGCCGCTGAACATTTGGGTCAGCACGTTCGGGACGGCGGCGCGCGGCCTGCGCGATACCGACATTGCCGAACTCATCCGCAAACAATTCCAACTGACTCCGCGCGGCATCATCGAAACGCTCAACCTGCGCCGGCCGATCTACCGCGAGACGGCGCGTCATGGTCATTTTGGCCGCGAACTTCCTGGCTTCAGCTGGGAGAAGACGGATATGGCCGCTAGTTTGCGACACGCCGTCGAACGCGCGGCTTAAGGCGTCCGGTTATAGAGTGTCACAAAAGTCATGCACGCTCTCTCCGCGTGTTATGGCACGGTCTCCTGACCGTGCCGCTTCGGCCGACCGCAGGTCTCCCGGACTTCTGGAGACCTCCGGTCAACGCGGGTGGTACGGTCCGGAGACCACAGCCCTGCGGATCCCGCGCTCCCAACGCTTCTGCGAAGCGTCGCTAAACGAAAGGAGATACGGGCCCGGTCATTACAACTGAATCGGCCACTCTTCGGTCGTCTGCGGCTTGAAAAGACGAATGCTTCGCAGACGCCAGCCGTGTTGAGAATCAAATCCCCACATGGTCTCGCAATCCGCGAACAGGCCGCGTCCATTCTCCTCCGCCCTGGCTCGGAAGAAAACCCGTGCGGGTGGATTTTCTCGCGATGGGCTATCGTCAAATTCGATGTCCCAAACGCGGACGTTCTGGACGATGCCTCCGTTGACATAGTGCCCGACGAAGTCGCGGAATTGCTGCTTATCTTTGCCTAAAGGCGAACGAAAGTTCTCGGAGATGTTCTCGAAGAGTGCATCAAGATTGCGCGAATTCACGGCGGCGGCCATTTCATTGACCTTCCGGACAATCTGCTCGCGATCGGTTTCGACCACTTTATCGAGCAGAGCATACAACCCAATCAGCGCCACCGCGACCGCAACGCCTAGAAGAAGCCAACGCTTGCGGGTCTGCCACCAGATCACGAGCAAGAACACGACCAGTGCCGCGAGCACGGCATAAACGCCAGTGCGGCCTTCAAAAAGCCAGTCGAACAAGGCGAACTCCTTCCGGTTTTCAGTTTTCGGTTTTCGGAACAAAAACTGATCCACGCTGCTGTTCCGAAAACCGAAAACCGAAAACTGAAAACCGGCTAACGCACGCAGCGGCCGATCTGGCGCACAGCCTGGCGGAGCCGATGCTCGTTCTCGACCAAGGCCAGGCGGAGATAGCCCTCGCCGGCTTCGCCGAAGCCGCGGCCGGGACTGACGGCCACTCCTGCCTCCTCGATCAACTTCATGGCGAAGTCGATCGATCCCATACGCTCGCGCCACGCCTGCGGATACCGCGCCCACACGAACATCGTCGCCTTGGGCGATTCCACGTCCCAGCCGATGCGACGCAGGCCCTCGACCAACACATCGCGGCGTTTCTGGTATTCCAGCGCCTGGCGCTCGACGAGATCCTCGCCGTGGCGCAAAGCGACAATGCCGGCGATTTGGATGGGCTGAAAGATGCCGTAATCGTAATAGCCCTTGATCGTCGCCAAGGCGCGCACCATCTCGGCGTTGCCGGCGCAGAAACCGAGACGCCAGCCGGCCATGTTGTAGCCCTTGCTCATGGTAATCGTCTCGACGCCGACTTCCTTGGCGCCCGGCACACTCAAAAAACTCGGCGCCCGATAGCCATCGAAACACACATCGCCATACGCGAAATCGTGGATGACCATGAACCCGAAACGCCGCGCCAGGGCCACCACCTCGACAAAGAAATCGCGTTCGACGACGGTTGTACTCGGATTGTGTGGGTAATTGAGGATGAGTACCTTGGGCCGGGGATATAGGTGCTCGGCGACGATGGCGACGTTGGCGAGAAATCGGTCGGGATGCGTGCAGTCGAGGCTGATGACATTGCCCGAAGCGAGAGCGACAGCATAAACGTGGATCGGAAACGACGGTGCGGGTACAATGGCGGTGTCGCCGGGACCGAGTAGGGCGAGACACATATGGCTGAACACTTCCTTCGACCCCAACCCCGCCAGGACTTCGCTGTCCGGATCCAGTTGCACCCCATGGCGCCGGGCATAGCGAAGGGCCGCCTCGCGTCGCAGGTTGTGCAGACCGTTGCTTACGGAATAGCGGTGGTTCCGCTCATCGTGGGCCGCTTCGCACAGCTTGTCGATCACCTGCGGATCGGGCACATCGCTGGGATTGCCCATGCCCAGGTCGATGATGTCCACCCCCGCGCGGCGCTTGCGGTATTTTAATTCATTGATTTTGCCGAAAAGATACGGCGGCAGACGCTTGACGCGGTCGGCGACATCGATTTGGAAAGGGGTTTGCGAGGTGTTCGGTTCGTTTTGCATGGTCGCTTCGGGTTCCGGCTTCATGGGCGGAGCGGTTTCATACCGCGATTATTGGAGTCTAGCACCCTAAGGCCCCGTTGTCAGCGCCGCTGCGGGAATCCGGCACGGAAAATGCTCGTTTTCCCCGTGTGTGGTTCGGATGAGTCCGAGATTGGTTCGCTCGCGGACGAAGGAGATTGTTAATGGTTCCTTCTCATAAAAAGGATGCTTGCCCGTGGGCAGTAGCCCACTGCCACGATCAAGCCATCCCTTGGCGGACGCGAACGTTACGCACTGCCGAGGAAATTGTCCCCGTTATCGAGGGGCTCCTCGGCAACCTCCAATCCGCCGGTTATTGCGAAAAGGAAACATTCGCCGTTCGATTGGCGTTGGAAGAGGCGTTGGTTAATGCCATCAAGCACGGCCACCAGAGCGACCCCAGCAAGGAAGTACAACTCCGTTATCACCACACGCCGGAGTGTTTGCTCATCGAAATCGAGGATCAGGGACCGGGGTTCAAACCCGAAGGAGTCCCCGACCCCTTTACTCCGGAAAACCTCGAACGTCCCTGCGGCCGCGGTCTGCTGCTCATGCAGCGCTACATGACCTGGGTGCGTTTCAACGACGCCGGCAACCGCGTGACCATGTGCCGTCATCGCATCAGCGCGTGATCGATTTTCCACACCACGAAGTGGCATTTTCGTACGAGCCGCGCACGGAGCGTAGCGGAGTAAGCGGACACTGCTTCCGCTTACTCCGCTACGCTCCGTGCGCGGCTCGGATCCAAGCAAGCAGACGCTTAATGGCCATGCGCCAGGTCGCCGCCAAGTTCGGCTTCCAGGCGAGAGGCCGGCAGCGAGTGCTTGAGCAGCGTCCCATCCCGGCCGACAAGAAACGCTTGCGGCACATGTTGGAGCCCGTAGCGCTCGGCAATAGGACCGTCGAGACCGCCCGGCTGGTGCAGATGAACGCCGGCGGTAAGCCGGCCGGATAGAAACGCCCGTCCCTGGGCCGGATCGGCGTCCATGTTCACGTAAACAATCTCCAGTCCACGACTCGCGTAGCGATCCGTCAGCTTTTTCAACACATCGAAATCATCCGCCGCATGCTCGCTGGTGCTCGTCCAGAAATAGACGATCACCAGACGGCCGCGCAGCTCCTCCAGGTTGAAGGCGGAAGTGCTGGAATTGCCGGACGAATAGAGGAGAGGCAGCTCCAGGGACATCGGCTGATGGTCCTGTCCCAATCGCCACAGCGCCCCTGCGGCCTTGCGGGCCGTGGCGCTATTGGGGAAGTGCTCGACCACGTAACGGTAACACCGGCCCGACTCCTCGTTTGCGCCAAGCGACTCGGCGGTCTGCGCCGCTTGCAGGACAGCTTTCGCAGCTTCCGGCATTTCAGGATGCTCGCGGGCAAATTGCAGCAAGCGTGCGCAACGGTGCTTCTCGCTCTTGACTTGGTCGCCCCCCTGCTCCATCACGAGGATGCAATCCGCCTGGATCTCTTGCAGGACCGCGTAAAGGATAGCCGGGCTGCCCGGAAATTGTTTGGCGAGGAATTGGGGCAGCTGCCGCAGACTTTGGAAGGCGGTGGGTTGCTCGCGGGGGCAGAGCAGGGCCGCGCTGTACGAAGCATCGACCGCCATGCGCAGAAGACCCTCGCGTTCCTTCTCCTGAGACTGGGCGGCCAGCCGCAGCAGCACTTCGGCTTGCTCGGAATGATATTGCCAGGCTTGGGGCGATTCGGCATTTTTTTCGATAAGCTGGCTCAGTTGGGTCAGTTTGTCCAGCAGAGGACGCAATTGCTGCTCGTCGGCGACCGCCGCGGCGGGGACGGGCGGGGCGTCCTCGCCGGGGTCAGCGACGGGAGAGTAGGCGAAGGCGTTGGCTGCGATCAGCAGGGGACCGCCCAGCGATGGCAGCCATTTCCACAAAGCGCTCATAGGCATCCATTCCTATCTGTTATCCAGAGACGGCAACGGACCCATCACGGGCCGTCCCGCTACTTCCTCCTTCGCCAATGAAGGGAAGCGTCGGGGGTGATACTCAACCTACCGCTCCTTTCCGAAGTATCGCCCCTTCTTTCGGTCGTTTCGCATCTGCCGGATGACGGGATCGTAGGAAGGCGAAGCGCGGTGTTTTGTGAAGAGAGGGCCAAGTCGGAGAATTCGGCAAGTTCGCCACGATTTATCAGGCGAGGAAATACCCCCGGCAGGACTCGAACCTGCATAAGCTCGCTTAGAAGGCGAGTGCATTGTCCATTATGCTACGGGGGCGTGTTCTCAACCATTAGAGCAAACGGCGTCATGGACAGCAACGGCCTTATCCGAGCCGCGCACGCAGCGCAGCGGAGTAAGCGGTCGCCCCAAGAAACCGCTTACTCCGCTGCGCTGCGTGCGCGGCTCGGATATGCTTTGCCAACCGCACCTTTCCCCTCTTGCTGAAGTCGGGACATCCTCCGTCTCTCAAGTCGTCCCTGCATTTTCCCTACAGGCCGTGTCCTTGCTCCGCCGAAGATTACATCGTCCGAGAACCGAGAGCCGAGAGCCGCCGGAGAAACACGGACCATGTTTAAGTACCTGGGACGAGCAACGGCGACGCATCCGTGGTTGGTCTGTCTTGCCTGGGTGATCGTCGCCGGGGTCGTTAGCATCGTGGCGCCCAAGTGGGACGAGCGCGCCGCCGATGACGACATTCGCTTCCTGCCCGCCCGCTGCGACAGCGTCAAGGGCCATCAACTGCTCGAACAGGCCTTTCCGCAAGACGTATTTGCCAGCCGTCTCATCGTGACCGTCGAGCGGGCCGATGCGTCCTTGACGCCGGCCGACTTCGCCAGGGTCGATGGCCTCGCCGCCGATTTGCAACGACTACGCCAAGAAGATCCGAGCCTGCAAATCTCCCGCATTTGCACCTATCGCGATCCGGTCCTCGGCAAACGACTGGTCAGCGGCGACGGCCGATGTACCTTGATTCAGGTTTCGCTCAATACGCCTTACATGGCCGTCCAGACGCGAACGACAGTGGACGCCGTTAGTCGAGTTCTGAGTTCTGAGTTCCGACTTCCGAGCAAGTCCAACCAAAACTCAGAACCCAGAACTCAGAACTCAGAACTTCGTGTTCATCTGACCGGGCCAGCAGGCATCGGCCGCGACCTCATCGCCGCCAGTGCCAACAGCCTGGAAAGCACCACATTGGCGACCGTTATTCTCGTCATTGTCATTCTCCTTTTGGTCCACCGCGCTCCGGTGATGGCCCTCATTCCGCTGTGTACCATCGCCGTCTCCGTTTGGGTCGCCCTCAAGATGTTGGCCCTCTGCACGCTGATCCCCGGTTTCTGTATGGTCAACATCAGCCAGGTTTTCGCCGTGGTCATGCTCTACGGAGCCGGCACCGATTATTGCTTGTTCCTCATCAGCCGTTATCGCGAGGAGCTGACGCGCGGCCGAGACTGGCCGGCGGCGTTGGCACGCAGCGTCGGCGGTGTCGGCGGCGCCTTGGCCGCCAGTGCCGGAACCGTCATCTGCGGTCTGGGACTGATGGGACTGGCTGAGTTCGCCAAGGTGCGCTGCGGCGGGCCTGCCATCGCTATCAGCCTCGCGGTTGCTCTCGCCGCCTCACTGACTTTGACCCCGGCGCTGCTCCGCATCCTCGGTCCCATCGCCTTTTGGCCGCGCCGTCCGCCAACCGCCGATCGCGCTCCACTTTCTCACTCACACTATGCGGGCGAGACGCCCGCGCTCCGCAGTTCACTGAACACCGGCAGGGAATGGCGGCTTGAGGGAGTCTGGGGACGGATCAGCCGTTATGTCGTTGCCCATCCTCTGCTCATTGGTGTGGCCGCCCTACTCACGTTGATGCCGCTGGCCCTTATCGGGTTCGGGGTGCGGCCAAACTATCGGGCCACTAGCGAGTTGTCACCCAGTAGCGACAGTATTCGCGGTCTGGCAGCGATCCAGCGCCACTTCACCGCCGGCGAAGTCGGCCCCATTACCGTGTTGCTTGAATCGAACACCGACTGGGAAGGGCCGCAAGGTCGGGCCATCATCTCCCATTTGAGCCAGGGTTTCTGCTACCTCGACAACGTCGCGGAGGTGCGCAGCCTGACTCAGCCCTTGGGCAGTCCCGTATCGGAGTTTAGCGATCGGCTTACAGCCATCGGGCAGAAGACGCGAGGCGGAGCCTCACGTGCCGTGGCTTCCCAGGCGGAGCCTGGGAACGAGAATGTTCTGCTCAAAAGCATGTGGCGCAGCGTCGTCCAGGGCTTGACCGATCAGATCAACCGCGCCGCCGGTGATTTTTATGTCGCCCGCTTGCCCGCCACGAAAACCGAAGGGCCGACGCGCTTCGTCACGCGCCTGGATGTGGTGCCGCGTTCCGATCCCTTCGATGTGGAAAGCGTCCGAACGCTCGAATTGATTCAGTTATGGCTGCGCGAGGAGTTGCCAAAGTATCCGGGAGCGGAGCAAGTACGGGCCGAATGTCACGGCATCACCGTGAATGCCCGCGACTTGGCTCAGGTCACGGAGAGCGATCGTCTCCGCATCAACACCTTGGTCTTGGCCGGCATCTTCCTGATCCTGCTTGCTCTGGTGCGCCGGCCGTGGTTTGCCCTCTATCTTCTGGCATCGGTATTGTTCAGTTACTACGCCAGCCTGGGGGCGACGACGCTGCTGGCACACTGGTGGAATGGCCGGCCTCTGGGCCTGGTCGATTGGCGCGTGCCCTTCTTCTTGTTCACCATCCTCGTCGCGGTGGGTGAGGATTATAACATCCTGCTCATCACACGCGCCCTGGAGGAGCGCCTGCGCCATGGACCTGTCGAGGGTATTCGCCGCGCTCTGTCGCGCACCGGCGGCACGATCACCTCGTGCGGTCTCATCATGGCCGGCACCTTTGCTACCTTGATGCTGGGTGGATTGAGCACGCTGGTGCAGATCGGCTTCGCCTTGGCATTTGGCGTGTTGATCGATACGTTCGTGGTTCGGCCGTTTTTGGTGCCGCCCTTCGCGCTGTGGATGTGGCGTGCAGAGATGGCCCCGAAGAAAAAACAGGGATCGCGCCGGTTGCCGACGCGCCGCAATCTCGCGGCGTAATTACCACAGCAAGGGCAAGGGCGAGCGGGGGCGCTAACGCGACCCCGCTCGCCCTTGCCCTTGCTGTGGTAATTACGCCGGTTTGCTTGCTGATGCGGCGGTCTTTTTCTGGAGCTGGCGAGCCAGTTGCGATTTCTTGCGTGCAGCCAAGTTGGGATGGACAATTCGTTTGGCCGCTGCCTTGTCCAGCTTCTTCGCGGCCAGATTGTATTCCTTCTGGAGCTGATCGGCCGGACCGTTCAGCGCCTCCAGGAAACTCTTGATCTGCGTTTTGATGTCCTTCTTGACCGACCGGTTGTGCAGTCGTCGTTTCTCGCTCTTGCGCAGGTTTTTCTTGGCGCTACGCGTGTGCGGCATCGATCCTCTCCCTCAACAGTCGCTTGAACCCCTTGCTTCGGATAAATGGACATTATAAATCACGCCCAGGAAGCGACAAGGGGAGCCTCGCGGAACCAGTGGCGCTGTCTCCTTGGCCGCGCTGTTGCAGCCAAACCAGAAACATGACACATTCAAGTGAAACAGTAGATTGTATTTTGTCCAGTTCTTGTCGGAATACACCGGCCAAAGCTGGCGGCAATATCATCAACCAATCGATGAGCCGGAACAACTCACGCACGTCCTTGGGGCTGAAGCCGCGATCACAGATGTTGCGGACCAACCGAACTTTCCAATTATGCCGATTCGCTGGATCGCCATGGGTTTCCCGTGCTTTCAGATGAGCCAACACCACCTGCGCGAACGGGTTGGTGCTCGCCTCCAGCATGGCCTCGTGAGCCACGAAGTCCAGCAACTTCACCGCCGGACAGCGCGGCTACTTGCTGGCAGCAGTCGGGACAGCTGTCCAAATGGTTCAGCACAACCGAAGCCGATGTATCGTTCAACTTGCCCAGGGCGAATGCCTGGAGAACCTCGGCGGATGGATGGGTGATGGAATTTGCGGCCATCGCAAGCTCCTTCGGTGGAACATACGAGACGTAGAGGGAAGATCGTAGATTCGCGATGCTTCGCAGAAGCGTTGCCCTGGCACGCTTCTGCGAAGCGTCGCGAATCGAGATCCCTTCGCAAGTGGGAGTCATAACCTTACTTCGATGCGGCCTCCCCCTTATCGGCGTCCTTCGGGTGCTTGAGCACAACGGTTGCGCGGTGGATTTCGCCTAGCACCGACTCTTTTAGCTCGTGCGGGAGGTGTTTCTGGGAAACTACGTCCGAGTGAGCCTTGTGGAGATGCTCTTCGGCCCGCTTGATATGATCGTCGTTCGAGCTGGGCGTCCTCGGCCTGGGCAAGGGCTCTCCCAACACGATGATTGCCTCGCCGATGATGTCGCGCGCCAACTCCTTCCGATCGTGGCTCATTCCGTGTGCCGCATCTACCTGATGCCACGCACGCACCAATTCATCGATGGCCGGCTTCATGTTTGGATGCGGAGTGTCTGGATGCGTGAGGGCAAACAAAGCTCGATGGATGTCCCAGAGCACGGGCGCCCGCTGATAGTGCGGAAGATGCCTCGCCTCGAATACGTCCCTGTAAGCCCGGTGAAGGTGCGCTTCGGCCCGTCGAACATGGCCTTCTTTCTGGTCGGGCACGACCGGAGTTGGAGGCGCCTCCCCCAACACGAGCAGTGCCTCGCCGATCTTCGTCAGCGCCTCCTCCTTCGACCGGTGAGGCAATCCATCCGCCGCATGGACTTGGTGCAAGGCGAGGACCAACTCGCGACGTGCCTGCTCCATCCTGGGATGCGGCATGCCTGGATGGCGAAGAACGAACATGGCCCTGTGGATCTCGGCAAGTACGGGCACTTTTACCTCATGCGGAAGGTGCCTCGCGTTCATTACATCGTTGCGAGCGCTTTGAAGGTGCTCTTCCGCCCAATGAATGTGGTTTCCCCTTTGAAGGGGAGGCGCCGGCGATGGGGGGCCCTCGCCCAAATCGACCAGTGCTTGGCCGATGCTGCCAAGCGCCACTCCTTTCGGCTCGATGGGAAAACCGTCCGCTGCTTGAATGTGGCGAGACGCCTGGATCAGCTCCTTGCAGGCTTGCTTTCGGTTGGGAAAGTGCTTCGGCCCAAGTGCGATGGAGTGGGTCGGTTTCGCCCTGTGTTTCGACGCGTTCGGTTTCGCGGTGTGTTTCAGTGCGTTCTGATTCCCGCCCAGCGCCTTCATTTGCTGCAAGTGCTTCTGATGTTCCTCAAGCCGTTTCTTCATCTGCTCACGCCAGCGCTGTTGCTGCTTCAGCAACTCTTGCAGCATCTGTTGCTCCTTGCGCTGTTGCTCCTGGAGCATGTGCTGTATTTGCTGTGGAGAAGGCCCCGCGGGAGGTCGGTGGGGCGGATTGGCCGCCAGAGGCGAAGGATCAATGCTGCATGTCGAGATGATGACGGCGGCCACGGCAATCAGCGCCGCAAGCTGCCGCGCGAGACCGGATCGTTTGCAAAGCCTCAATTCCTCCGGCATTTTGCCTGGGCTGAACGTCTTCAAAACGTCCGCCGACGGTTGCACTCCACGTTGAGCTGCCACGGGAAGGAACTCCTATTTTAGGATCCTGGTACGGCCGGCCACCACCCTGTTGCGGAAGCCGCTCTGATAGAGAAAGTCCATTTTCGGAACAAACATCTCACGAAAATTCTCTCATTCCCCCATAAGAGAGTACGAATGAGGTTAACGCCACGAACGACTCACCCCATCAAATCGCCGGCTTCCTCGCGCAAACGTTTGAGGACGCGCGATTTCGCTTGCACGACGGCGCTTTCGGACATGCCCAATTCCTTGGCCACCCGCGCCGCCGACCGGCCGTCGAGTGCGAAGCGGTTAAACGCCTGCCAGGTGGCTGGCGCGAAATCCGGCTGGACGAGGGCGAGGAGTTTCTGGAAAACGTGTTTGTCGTGGTCCCGGTCCCATTGCCGGGCCAACTCGCTCTTGGGGTCTTCAAGCTGCGTGAGAAGCTCTTCGATGTTGGAGCCGACCTCCGCGACCGGCTGCCTGCGCCGCGCCTTGCAAAATGCCCACATGCGATTGACCGCGATTTGCCGAAGCCAGGCGCGGAACGCTCCGTGGCGCTGCCGCTCGAATCCGGGCAACTCACGGAAAAGCACGACGAGGACTTCCTGCGTCAGATCCTCGATCTCATCGTGCAAGCCGGTCAGACGCGACAGCCAATAGCGGATCAGCGGTGAGTAGATGTCCTGGAGCCTGCGCCATTCGGCCGCATCCGGCTTGGCGCGCTTGAGTCGATCGAGCAAGCTAAGCGAAGTGGTGTTCATGCGAGCCTCGGGCGTCCGGACGCTTGCGGGACATCTGGCCGCAACGCGAACCCGGCGGTTCGATGATCCCGCGCCGCATCGCGCGCCGCAAGAAGAAAATGGACCTTTTAATGATCTATTCATCTCCTCGCTCTCGTGAGGCGTCTGCGAATGAGAAGGGGGTGCCAGGAAAAACTGGAAAACCTTCCGGAAACGCGATACAAAACAGGAATGGCTCGTTTCTCCTCCTGTCGCGGTGGTGGACGCTACGAGGAACCAACTCATGCGCCGTAATGCTTTGCTAACTCCGCTGACCCTTCTTTTGCTGGGGTCAGCCTCGGCCCTGGGCGATGAACGCAATCGCTTTGCCGATGTGCTCGCGTTGCAAGAGGCGGTTCATCAAGCGATCGAGCGGGCCGAGCCGAGCATCGCCTGCATCCTCGTCTCACGCAGCGACAAATACCGCGCGTATGATACGATCCTGCCCCGCCAGCCCGGTCAGCTCGGCCGATTCGATGCGCGAAGCGCTCTCCGATCCGTGGACAAGGACAGTCCCGAAAGCCAGGCGATTCAGCGGCTCGATCTCAGCAACCCCGATAACGTGCCGGAGGCTTACGGCAGCGGCATTGTTCTCGACAGCGAAAAAGGGTTGATCCTGACGCTGGCTCACGTCATTCGCAACGCCACGAAGATTTACGTCCGTCTGCCGGGCGGAATCGGCAGCTGGGCCGACATCCACGCTTCCGACCCCCGTAGTGACCTCGCCGTGCTGCGCTTGATCGAGCGAAAGCCGAATCTCAAGACGCTCAAACTCGGTGACGGCAGTAAACTGCGCAAGGGTGATTTCATCCTGTCGTTGTCAAATCCGTTCGCGGCCGGCTTTCGCGACGGCAGTCCCAGCTCATCGTGGGGCATCGTCAGCAATCTGCGCCGTCGGGCCACGGGGGTGCTGACCGACGACGTTTCGACCACCGAACGCAACGCGAAGCTGCCGCTCTATTGCTTCAATACCTTGATCCAGACCGACACGCGCATGAACCTCGGCTGCAGCGGCGGCGCCTTGCTCAATCTGGAAGGCGAACTGGTTGGTTTGACCTCGTCATTGGCCGGCATTGCCGGCGGCGAAACGCCCGGCGGCTTCGGCGTGCCGCTCGACGACGGCATGCGACGCATCATCAACGTGCTGCTCCGCGGCGAGGAGGTCGAATACGGTTTCCTGGGCGTTTACTTGGAGAGAGCGGACCAAATCCTAGAGGGCTACGTCCGCATCAGCAGCTTGGTGGACAAAGGCCCCGCTGTTCAGGGAGGAATCCGCGGGCCGATTTACCGTGGTGGTTTCCCTATGCGAAATCGGTTTCGCAGTGAGCCTGGGGATTACATTCTTTCCATCAACGGTACGCCGATCCACAACAATGACGATCTGTTTCTCGCCGTCGGGCTCCAGCAGGCTGGCACCACCATCCGCGTCGAAGTATCCCAAAGCCCTGTCCGGCCGGGACAGGGGCAAATCCACCAGGTGAAGTTGACCAAGTTTCCCTCCGTCCCTTCTCCTTCCCTCGGTCCCCTTATCGCCTCGAATCGGCCGAGGGCGCGCGGCGGACTGCGCGTCGATTGGTCCAGCGTTGTGTTGCCCTTGGAGCAATTCATCCCCGAAGGCGTCGTCATCCGTGAAGTCCTGCCCGGAAGCGCCGCCGAGAAGGCTCGACTCCGACCGGATCTGATCATCAAAAAAGTCAATGGCCAGGAGATCTCCACCCCAGCGGAGTTCTACCGTGAGATGGAAAAGGCCAACGGACTCGTCGAGATCACCTACGATACCTTGCGGGGCGGCAACGAAAGTCGCGTCACCATCAAGGTCAATTGAGGAGAAACAAACTAACCACAGAGTCACAGAGAACACAGAGAGAAACACAGAAAAGAAACAAAGAAGAGAAGAATAGAGGGAAAAGGTTAAAAGGGGAACTGCTTTATTGTTCTTTTGATTTTTCTGTGTTTTTCTCTGTGCTCTCTGTGACTCTGTGGTTAGCTCTTCTATCCTATGCGTTACGCCATTTGCAATGAGACGTTCGAGGGTTGGGAACACGAGCGTGTTTGTCGCTTCGTGGCCGGGCTTGGTTATCAGGGGTTGGAGATCGCTCCTTTCACGCTGGCACGCTCCATCGAAGAAGTGTCCGCCGAACGACGCCTAGAGCTGCGCCGCCAGGCGGAGGATCACGGTCTGACGCTGCTGGGATTACATTGGCTTTTGGCAAAAACAGAGGGATTGCAGCTGACAGCAGCCGATGCAGACGTGCGGCAAAGGACCGCTGACTACCTGGCCGCGCTAGCGCGCTGCTGTGCCGATCTCGGCGGCGACATCCTCGTCTTCGGCTCGCCGGCGCAGAGGCGCATTCCCGCCGGCGCCAGCCGCGCGCAGGCTGTCGATTACGCTGTCGATACTTTTCGCCGTGCTCAGAAGGGCATCACCGACAGCGGCGTCAAGCTATGCCTGGAGCCATTAGCGCCGGCCGAGGCCGATTTCATCAACACCTGCGCCGAGGCCGTTAAGATCCTTGATCGCCTCGCCGATCCGAACTTCCTGCTGCATCTCGATGTCAAGGCGATGTCATCGGAAGATACGCCGGTCCCGGATTTGATCCGCCGACACGCTGCCCGCACCGGCCATTTTCACGCCAATGACGCCAATCGCCGCGGACCCGGCTTTGGGCCAGTCGATTTCGTGCCTATCTTCCGCGCTCTGCGCGAAAGCGGCTATGCGGGCTGGGTCTCGGTCGAAGTGTTCGATTACTCTCCCGATCCGGAGACAATCGCGCGAGAGAGCCTGCGTTATATGCGCGAGTGCGAAGCAAAGGCGAGCGGGGTCGCGTAAGCGCCCCGAGCGGATACTCACGAGGCGTGAACACGCCCCGCTCGCCTCGTTTACCATGCCTTGATGATGCCTGCCAGCCATTCATACAGCAGCAGAAATGCGAACGATGTGGCCCACAAAAACAGGGCCAGACGCCAGTACCACGCCACACTCGATGCCGGCGGCGCGGCCGGAGCACCGCTGGAGCCGCCGTTGGATGGCATCGGCAGTGGCGATTTTTCCACCTGAACGGCGCTGGGGCGATGAGCAGAAGATCGTGTCATGAGGCATCTCCTTCTCAGCTGCCGAACATCTTGATTACATATTTCTGGATGTCCTGATAAAATACGAACAGCATGAGAAAACCAATCATGGCCAGGCCAATATAGGTGGCCACGACGCGGGCTTTTTCCGTAGGCGGCCGGCCTCGCAGCTTTTCATAAATCAAGAAAACCATGTGTCCGCCATCGAGAATGGGGATGGGCAGGAAGTTGACCACCGCCAAATTGATGCTGATGATGCCCAAAAACAACAACAGCTCGAAATTGCCGGCCTGAGCGACGAAGAACCCCTGCACGCCGATGGCGATCGGCCCACCCGCCTGCTTGATGGACACGCGCCCCGTGGCCAAGCTGCGCAGCTGTAAATACATGAGGATGATCATGTCGCCCGTCTCTCGGCCGCCGAGAACGAGGGCGTCGCCGAGGCTGTCGGCCTTCTGGATCTTGTAATCGTCTTGCAGGTTAAGGCCGCGTGAAACCAACGGCCAGGTCCGGTCCTCCTCGGCGGTCAAGGTGAGAGGCTCCTCCACACTCCCGCCGGGACGTTCCACCTTGACCTGCATTTCCTTATTTTCGCCTAACTGCAGGTACCAGAACGGAGCCGCCCAGCGATCGTAGATGGAATTGCCGTTCCGCTCGGTCTTCAGCTCGCCCCATTCCGACCAGCCAA
Organism: Gemmataceae bacterium; assembly: GCA_035653735.1. Classification (GTDB taxonomy): domain Bacteria; phylum Planctomycetota; class Planctomycetia; order Gemmatales; family Gemmataceae; genus JAJPHU01. Next base: position 24,136 of record DASRBG010000052.1, on the reverse strand, counting down.
GCTGCCGCGTCAGCCGCGATTGCTCCCGCATGCGATATTCCTTGAGCGTATCGTCTTTTTTCAGCCCCGCTCGGGCGGCCGGCGAATCCGGTTTGACCTCGACGATTTGGCTCAGCACCCAGTAGGCGACGCCGAGCTGAGCAATGGGCAAGGGAGAGGCAATACTCATCGGCGATTCCTCGTCGTTGTCCCACGAATCGTCCCAAACGACCGGATCGCAGGTGATGTCCTTGGGAGCATGCTCCGCTTCGCGGCGCAGCGTGAGGATCACTTTCTTCTTTCCCGGAGCTTTGGCCGCCGCCTGCGCCAGCTCGAAGGGCAAGCGTTCGGGATCGAGATCCTCTCGTGAGAACAATTCCTTGCCGTGTTCATCGATCAGGACGACCTTGGTAAGCTCATCGCCCTTCTTGACGCCGGCTTGGGCCGCGGACGAATCCTCGCGGACGGCGGCCACCTTTCCCATCTTCATGCGCATGCCAAAGGTGTAATGATAAGCAGGCGGTACGAACAGATTGACGGGAGGGCCTGAAGCCGTGTTCTCGCGCATGGACGTGTTGTTCGGATCGCCGCGGCGCACCTGGATGACGATTGGCAGTCCCGCGAGCCGTCCGAGATGCTTGTGGAAGACGAACGGATCGCGCCGGTCATCGGTGGGCTGGTCGGTAGTGTCGGCGTCCTGCTGATGGCGTGGATCACGAGGCAAATCGCTGACGCGGAAGGGATTGTAGGAGCCGGCGTGTTGCACCTCGGTGCAGCCGATAATGGCATCGTTCCACTGGAAGCCCTCTACCTTCACCTCGCGCTCGTCGGGTTTCTCTTTTTCATCGGCTCCCTTGGGCAAAACGCGAACGAGCATTTTTTTGTCGCGGAGCGCGAGAACGCGTCGGGCCAACTCTTGATAATCGAATGTGCCGGCTTTGAGATCATGATCGATCCGCTTCAGGGTGTCGGGTTTGTCTGGATCAGTGGCGGCGACGATGACTTCATCCACTTTCACTGGGATAGGACGCGCCGCGGCAGCGGGACTGCCCTTAAGGACAGGGAGAAAACCGAGATCTTTCTCGGGTTTAGGCGGCAGCCGCAGCTGTTCGGGCGGCGCCACACCGACCACCGGGTTCTGATCGCTTGACTCCAGCCGGGGCAACAGATTCACCGTTTTTGGATTGTCCTTTGGCTCGCCGTTGGGACCGAACTCCTGGATGGTGAAGGGCAGCTCTTCGCCCTTGGCCGAGAGGATGACTTTGCGCCGCAAGTTCTCGAACGTGGGGTCCGAGATGCCGTCCAGGTTGGTAATGAGGGAGCCGCTCGGGATGCCCTTTTGCCACATCGCCCCACCGGCATCGACGCGGCCGACGACGGCCGGCCGCTTGGGGACGCCATGGTAATACACCACGATGAACAGGACGCAGCTAAGAAGCACGTTCATGATGACGCCGGCCGAAATGATGAGCATGCGTTGGCCGACCGTCTTGTTCTTGAACGAGCGCGGATAATTCTCGTCCTCGTCGGTTTCCAACCCTTCGCCGACCATGTTGACGTAACCGCCCAACGGCAGCACGGCGAGCTTGTAGGTGGTCTCGCCGCGCTGGAAGCTGCAACCGGGCAGAGCGGGACCGAAGCCGATGCTGAAGGTCTGGACGTGAACATCGCACCACTTGGCGGCCAGGAAATGTCCCAACTCGTGGATGAAAATGACGAAGCCGACGCCGATAACTACCTTGGCCGCGGCCCAAACACCTTCCAGGCCGAGTTTGTACCACAGCAGGCCGACGGCGACGCCCACAATGACAAGATAAATGGCATTGTTGGCCAACCAAGCCGCCGGCGTCAGAGGCGGCGCAGCCTCGACCGGCGGTGCGGCAGGAACATCAGCATTGGGTTTTATGGGATCGGGGCGGTTCGGGTTCGGGGACTGGTCCAACGGCCTACCTCCTGTCGCGCCCAACGATCGCAGGCGCTCAATTCGGCGAGCGTCGGCGTTGGGCTGTAATGATGATGATCTAAAGCCGCACGGCACGCGCGGGAAATATCGAGAAAATCCAGATCGCCCCGCAAGAAGCGCTCGACGGCCGCTTCGTTGGCGGCATTGAGCACCGCGCCACAAGTTCCGCCGCGACGCGCGACCTCATACCCTAATTGTAGGGCGGGAAATGTCTCGTGATCGGGTTGCTCAAAATGCCACGCCGACAATTCGCGCCAGTTCAGCCGTCGAGCCGGACCCGCCACCCGTTCCGGATACATCAGCGCGTACTGGATCGGCAAGCGCATGTCCGGCGGGGATAGCTGGGCCAGGACCGAACCGTCCTTGAATTCGACGAATGAATGAATGACTGATTCCGGGTGGATAATGACATCGATGCGCTCGGGGGACAGGCCAAACAACCAGCGGGCCTCAATGACCTCCAGCGCCTTGTTCATAAGCGTGGCCGAGTCGATGGTGATTTTCGGACCCATGCGCCAGGTCGGATGATTGAGGGCTTCCTCGACCGTGACCTCCGCCAATTCGACCCGTGTTCGGCCGCGAAACGGCCCGCCACTGCCGGTTAGTACGATGCGTTCGACCGCGCCGGGCGGACTGCCTTGCATGGCCTGGAAAATGGCGCTATGCTCGCTATCGACCGGCAAGAGCCGCCCGCCGCGGCGAGCGGCCAGATCGGTGACGAGCGCCCCGGCAAGGACCAGCGTTTCCTTGTTGGCAACCGCAACGGTTTTGCCGGCTTCCAGGGCGGCCCAGGTGCCCAATAAACCCGCGGCGCCCACGATGGCGGTGACAACAATGTCCACCTCGGGATCTTGCACCATCTCGGCCACGGCGTCGGGTCCGTGAAGCAGCCGGCATCCGGGCGGCAGCCGCGACGCATCGAATTGTTTCGCCGCCTCGGCATCGGTCAGCGCCACCCAGCGCGGCCGATAGCGCTCCGCCTGCTGGAGAAGGGTGTCGCCGCTCGAATGGGCGCTGAGTCCATGCACCTCCAGACGGTCGCTCAGATGGTCCACGACATCGAGGCAATTGGTGCCGATCGAGCCGGTGGAGCCGAGAACGACGAGACGGCGGCGCGAAGATTTAGCGCGGCTGGCATTCATGGGAGCGTATTGTAGCCCGCCCCGCGGCAACGCCGCAAGGCGACAAGCCGGCGAGCCGGCTCGCGTCACCGTCCAAAGGAGGATGCGGCGGTCAGAATTCGTTGCTACAATCGTCATGAAAGAAGGCGCCCGTCGCTGGCGCTTCGGGCTTGTAGGAGTTGATCGTCATGTACGTACGTTCTCTCCCCTGCGGTGTGATCCTGTTCGCCGTATTATCTGCGCCGGCGGCGCGGGCTGACGGCATGTCGCCGGAGCAACGCAAGGCCGTCCAAAAAGGGCTGGAGTGGCTGGCCAAAAACCAGCACAAGGACGGCCATTGGGAGGCGTTCGGCGGTCAATTCCCCGTGGCCATGACGGGCATTTCCGGCATGGCCATGCTGATGGAAGGCAGCACCATCCGCGAAGGCAAGTACAAGGATAACATCCGTCGAGCCGCGGATTGGCTGATGTCCCATTCCCACCCCAACGGCATGATCGGCAATCCGAACATGCCCGGCGAGTCGGGCCGCTACATGTACGGCCACGGTTTCGGCACGCTCTTTTTGTCCTGCGTCGTCGGCGAAGAAGAAGAGGGCGACCGCCGCCGCCGATTAGTGGACATTCTCGAACGCGCCTGCAAGTTTTCGGCCTCGGCGCAAACCGACCGCGGCGGCTGGGGCTACGTTTCCGCGCGGGAGGGCAACAACTTTGACGAAGGCTCGGTGACGATCACGCAAGTGCAAGCCCTGCGCGCCGCCCGCAACGCCGGCATCGCCGTCCCGCAGCAAGCGATCAAAATGGCCCAGAAATACCTGGCCGATTCGACCAACAGCCAGGGTGGCGTGGTGTACAGCCTGGGCGCCGGCCACGCCGGCGGCGGCGGCCGGCCCGCTCTCACGGCGGCGGCCATCTCCTGCGGTTTCGGCTTCGGCGATTACAATTCGCCTTTGGTCAAGAAATGGTTCAAATTCTGCCAGCAAAACCTGCACGGTCTGGGCGGCGGCACGCGCCAGGGATTCGAGGAATACAGCAACTACTACTATGCCCAGGCCGTCTACGTCCTGGGCGACGACGGCTACGCCCGGCTATTCCCCGATTCCAAGCCCAGTGACCGAATAACCTGGAGTGGATACAAAAAGGAGAATTTCGACGGCATCATCCGTTCGCAGTCCGCCGACGGCAGTTGGACCGGCTCCGGCGGCATCATGGTTGATGCCCATTTCACCACGCCAGCGTATTTGACCATTCTCCAATTGGATAACGCCGCGCTGCCGATTTATCAGCGCTAACGACAGGTAACGAGTGGGAAGCGGAAGTAATTTCGAGGGAACACCAATGTGATTCTCTCAGCCTGTGCGCGCTCAGGCGGAGAGTATTGCGATCAGCCGGCAACCAAGTCGACGCTGGTCGGGTTATAATCCGCTGTCCAGCCTTGCGGATCAACCGTGGCGAACTGGCCGCTGCTCGAACCGAAGTTCAGGACGTCGAAAGCCGTACCCGATGTTGGCTGGTAGCCGTTCTCCAAGTTTCCGTCCAACGTGCCGTCCAAGGTCGCCGAACCCGACACGTCGAGGAAGCCATAGCCGTAGGGGTTATCGCTAGCAATATCGATTTGTAACTTCCCGGAGCTGGACTGCGTGAATGTAGTAGGCATCAGCACGTCGCCCGCGCCGATTTCCAGGGTGCCGTCGTTGTTCAACGTTGGCATCGAATCATGGCTAATCTCGTAATTGAAATAGCCGCTCTCCTCGATATCGATTACTGCGCCGGAGGCGATACTGACGCCGCTGGATTCCCATTCCACCGTGCCTTCCACGTCAAGATTGCGGCTCAACGTACCGGACCCGGTCACATACAACGTCCCTGCCCCGCCGACCGTGAAGCTGCCGCTGCCGCTGATGGTGCCGCTCGTCCAGTAACAGTCGCCGTCGATGGTTAGATCACCTGCTCCGGTGATGGTGCCGCCGCTTGATAAGCTCAGGGCATCAATGTCGGCACTAGCCTCCGAAGCGATGGTTAGCGTGCCGGACACGGTCGTCGCGCCGCTGTCATCCACCGAGAGCGAGGAATCGGTCGTATACAGGCCGAGGATAGCGAGACCGTTGGAGTGAAGGTCGATGCTGCCATCGAGAATGCTTCCGGCGCTAGTATCGTCAAGGGTTAGCGTCCCGGCCCCGAGTTCGTCGTCGATGACGCCGGCAGGGGTATTGTCCAGGGGAGCGGTGATGATTACGCTGCTGGGTCCGCCGCTGGTCATGACGATGTTGAGGTAGCCGGCGTTGGTGAACGTCCCTCCGCCGCTGAGATCCTCCGATAGCTCCATCGGAATTACTGCCGATGCCTCGTTGATCAGCGCTCCGGTGCCCGCGGGTGAACCGGGTCCAGCGATCGTCAGCGACCCCGGCCCCTCGAAATCAACCGTGCTCGGGCCAATGTTGGTCAGGGTCGTGGCGAGGGTCTTCGGGTTGCTGCCGGAAGTACTGAAATCGGCTTGGCCTTCAATCGTGAAGCCGCCGCCGGTCAGTCCGCCGATGGTGCCGCCCTCCCAATCGAACTCATGGTTGGAAAAATCGATCGAGCCAGAGCCACCGATGGAACCGAAGGTCGTGCTGCCGTCATCTTGGAGGTCGAATTCCGCGTTCTCGACCGTGAGCGGTTCATCGACGGTCAGCGGGCCGTCAATAAAGAACTTGCCGTCGCCCAGTGTAGCGCCCGTCCCGAGGGTAACGGGACCGGTAAGGGTGAAGGAGGCATTGATCTCAGCAGTGAGGTTGCCGCTCAACGGCCCGCTGGTGACGGTAGCGCCGCCACCGCCTATGGTGACGCTGGCACCGTCATTGGCGTCGATGTTGTCGGCCTTGATGACGCCGCCGGCTATCGTGGTGGTGCCCATGAAGTTCGCATCGTGTTTGACCTCGATGGTGCCGTTGGCATTGATAGTTGGTCCGCCGGCGGTTAGCGAATACACATCGAGAACGCCGCTGCTTCCACCGGCGCCGCCGACGGTGAGCGTGCCGGCGTTGGTCATGCCTTGAGAAACATCCACGACACCGCTCATCCCGTCCCGAGGGTCGCCGATGGCAAGCGAGCCGAGACTCCCAGTTTGTGGGTTGGTGCTAATACCCAGGCTGATGGTATCAATGGTGCCGCCGCTGGTACCGCCGGGACCACCAACGGTTGCGGAGCCGCCGTTGACGGAAAAAAAGCCGAGACCCATATTAGGGTTGCCGTCGATGGATAACGTCGACTCCACGAGCATCGAGCCTTGAACGGTCACGGCCTCCGCTGACGCGCCACTCGTCACCGTGCAGCTTCCCCCCACCGGGATAGTGGCAGTGTCCCCGGCGCCGGGTGGTGCGAGCGCCGGACCACCATTCCCATTATTGAGATTCAAATCCCACCATAGATTGGTCTGCGACCAACTTCCGGTGCTGGGTTGGAGTACTCCGTTTACCAAGTGTTGAAAAACATCGGCATCGAGAAGCATTCGCTCTTCCAGCCCTTCGAGGCGAGGGCGGAAATGGCGGACTTGACGATGTCGAGTTTGTCGATAGACCGCCCTTGCTGCTCGTCGACGCGCCATACATTCCGTGAGGAGTGGGAACAATCCTCCGAACAAACGTGACCGTAAAGAGAACATAACAGACCTCCTTATGGGGAAAAAGTGAGACGGACCTATACGAACGGGGATGGCTACGATAATATACCGATCCCCGTCATACGCCTGTAATCAGCGCAGAGCATCTCCGTTGCCGCGAGGTGATCGGCACTGCGATGACAATGCTAAAGACGGAAAACCTGTCGGACGCTTCAGGGACCAGGCTTCGTGCTACGGCTTGGAATTGTTGTCGATCCCTGCAGTTGACTGCTACCGGATCGCAAGCGAGTGATCCCTTCGTTTAGTTCCCTTGCGGTAAAAGGTAAGTTGGGCGTTAACTCCTTCATTGGATGAGAGTGTTTGAGGAACAATAGTGCGAACGCTGAACTGACGCATGGCCCATAAGTTAATTGCTCTTTGCGCGGTAATGCAAAGCCAAGTTTCTTCCACCAATTAACAGCGCTAAACTCTCCGCTATCGAGTTGATTCGCCACAAGAATTTCTGCTCCCCAGCGATACCATTCCTTATCACCGAGGGTAGGCAAATTGAAGAGCATTCCCACACGCTCCAAGGACCAGAGGAAGTAAACATCCTCTGGCGGAAGGGGTTTGTCCATCTGTCCTCTTGGTGAACCAATTGTTGCATACAATGCCGCCAATCGCGCGATAACGCGAAGATCTCCCCTCGGTATCGAAGAACCAGAGCCTGAAAACTTCAGACCTTGGCCAATGGCTAATCCAAGTAAGTCCACACAAATCATGGAACCATTGCTCCAACCCAGATCTTTCTTGGATAGCCGGTACATCCCCACTTCGGCCCTGTCGAAGCGTGCCGCTAACAGGCGAAATGTGGCTTTGGTTGGTATGCCGTGGCGCTGGGCCACCCACAACGCGAGCATGGCGAACTGTGTATTGGAATTATCCGTCAATCCCACAAGGGGTACACTGTCCGGATTATTCATGTTTTTCGCGTCGAACCCTACCTCGCGCCAAGTGAGCATTTCTGGATCCTGAAAGACTGCCAGCCCTTTGAAGCCTTTTAGCGAGGGCGGCAACTTGTGCTCTCTCGTACCACGCCGGTAGTCTTTGTAATCTTCCAGAACCTCACCCGACCACGGAACGGAGCAAGGAGCCTGTAACGGCCAAATGAGAACACTAGCAGGGTTTGCCAGCGCTTTGAACGCTGCTTTCAGGCTTTTCTTCTCTTGTCTTTGCTCGCTCAATGCCTCCAGAACCTTGAGCAACGCCAGATCTTGGCCCACCTTAAAACGCGGGCAGACATAGCTCCATCCGCCCGAGTAAAATTGTCCAGCGATCAACCGCAAAGCGCACGTTTGGATCAGTTTCTCGTCCTTCGGATCACCGAGGCGATCAAAGAACAACACGGCCAGCGATAGCTGATACGTGTCATCCGTGTTGGCAACCTTCGGGCGGATGAAGGCAGCCGCTTTTTGGATGACCGGATCGTTGCCCGGCACGCCAGCTTCTAGCAGCGCGTAAGCTGGCAAGGCGCACTCGCCAACCAAGAACCGCTTTCCCCAATGAGTCGGCCAGTTTCCCTCCTTCGTCTGCTCGCGCTTGAGGTAGGCAATGCCTTTCTCAATCGCCTTATCGACTTTAGCCTGCTCTTCCTTCGACAGCGGTTTCGGATCGGCAGCGGCCGCGCCTACGAACGCTAGCAGAAGCAGGCAACTGGGGAACCAGCAGATGAGCCAGCGGCCAGCGGAGTGTCTTGCCATCATGGAGAGATCCTCGTGCTTGAACTTTCCGGTCGCCGCTGCCCGAACGATATTCTCGGCATCGGGCAGCGGCGCTTGCCTTGTTAACGGCCGGCATCGTCCAGCAGATACTCGGCGACTTCGCGGACAAATTTCGGGTCGCCGGCCAGGTACACGTCGCCAACCACGCGCCAATAACTCGTGTCGTATTCATCCACGCAAATCGATGCGGTGGGAGCCTCCACCGGCTCGATGCGGACAACACCGCGGCGGTCGGCCCACGAACAGCGGGTGCGGTCCTCGAAGAGGAGCGTATGTGCCAACTCCTTGGCTTGCCGCTGCTCCCGTGTTACCCAGAAGCAGGGCGCTCCGGGACGGGAATCGACGACGTGCCAGCGAGGGCAGCGCCGTAGCCGGGCATGGGCCGTCTCATAACTCAAAGGCACCTCAATCACCGGTTCATCGCGGCGTCGACGGTTGATGGAGGCTGTCAGGTAGGATCGCGCTGCCGCCAATACGCCAACCAACAGCACGGCCAATAGAATGGGGCCTGCTGTTTTCTTGCCCGCTGCGTTCTTGAACATCGCTCATGGCCTCCTCCTCCTCTTCCCCAAAGAGGTCCGCACAAGCGCCGCTGCGCTGGGCGGACGAAGCCTGGAGCACAAGGGCGTTTCTCTTTCACATTGCCCTTGCCCTCTATTAGAATAAACGAAATCGCGTGAAAAAATCTCAAAAAATGAGAATGAGATCTCTACGCGGATCAATCGTGATCTTCCTCGTCTCCGACGCGATGTTTAGCCAACCAGGCGCGGAAATCGGTGAGGGCGCGGTTGATTTGCACGGAAATCCAATGTGTTGATTTCCCATGCTTCTTGGCCAAGTCTGCTGGACGCTCGCCCTCGATGTGGCGGGCGAAGACGAGTTCGTAGCGGAGCGGATGCCGGTGGCGCAGCTCCTCCAGCCAGCGACGGAACAGTTCGCTCCACTGGAATAGGAGTTCGCGACTTGCGGGATCGGCTTGGCGGTATGGGAGAGGCTCCCTATCTGGATAGTCCGGCCATTGTTTGGGCCGGCGGCGTAATTCGCGGAAAAGGTTCATCATCTCGTTCCGCGCAACCTGGAACAGCCAGGCATGGCACTGCGCCGCCGTTTTTTCCGCAAGATCCGGCCCAATCTCGAAGAATTTCATCCAGACGGTCTGCGCGACCTCCTCCGCCTGCCCTGGCCGCAATCCCATCCGCAGAGCGTAGCCGACGATCTCCTTGGCCGCATTCTGATAGAATGCAACAAACTCGGCTATTCGTTGATCAATCCTCGCTTGATTGCCCGCATCTCGAGAAGCGTCTTCACTCCATGCGCTCACTGGGCCGCCTCCGATGAGGACTCGATGTGAGAAGAAGGTAGGAATAACGCTTCACATGAGAATATCAAATCGAGACGCTCATGTTAAGCCGCTGCTTGGTTACTTTTTCGTAATCTTTTCTCGAAAAACCATATTACGGAGGCAATAAGTGTCAAAAATCGAAATGACAGACGCAAGAAACCAAAGCGGCATTGCAACGGTCGGGGCATCGCGGATGATATACTAACATCAAAGAGGAGGCGGAGACCACTAGCCGCCCGGCCGCGCGGGGAACCCTTATGGAGCCAGTTCAATTTCAGTGTGGGAATTGCGGCAAACTCATGGGAGTTAGCCGCGAGCATCTCGGTCAACAGGTACGTTGTCCGCATTGCCAGCACGTTGTGATCGCTCCTCCCCCTGCCGCGGCTACACCAGCGTCCGGCGCGGCGGAGGGGCCGCCATCGACCTTGGTCGGGACGATATTCCGCGCGCCCGTTGGGGATGTCGAGGATATTTTCTCACCGGCCGACGCGACGGATGATCTGTTCGACCGCGGTGAAGCACCGCGCGTCGAGTTAGCGGGCGAATCGCTCGTCCCCATAATGCCCATCAGCGATGTCATTTCTCCGCCGGAGATGCCGGCGGCTGCGTTCTCGACATCGCCTCCGGAATCCGCCGGGGCACTGCCCACCTCCGTTGGCCCATTCGCGCCAAGCGAAAGTACGGCCGCACCACCTCCGGATGGCGCACCGCCCTGGCCATCGGATCCCATTACCGAGACACTGGCGCCGCCCCCTAGCGAATTGCCGTTTCCTAGCGAACCGGCACACGATCTGGACAGCGAGCCGCATTTCGCCGGAACGCGAACGGGGAAGCGAACGGAACAGAAAGCGCCTTGGTTTCTGCTTCTGGTGTTTTGCCCGCTGCTGCTCTACGCCATCGTCATCAGCATATTTGCCTTCTTTCTCTATCGGGATTATCAACTTCTTCAAGAGCAGCGCCGCAATCCCTTCGAGTCCATGCCGGATGTGGGCGATGATCCGGGAGTGCATAAGGTCAAGAAGGTAAGTCTGACGGACCGATACAAACCGGAGCTGGCCACCTGGCCATTGCCGGAGCACCTCTGTACCACACTGGGCAATCCTATCCGCGTCGGCGACCTGCAAATCACTCCCAACCGCGTTGAGCGCAAGCGCGTCGCGGTGCTCGTAGGAACCTCGAATGGAAGAACATCGCGGCCCGAATCTTGCTCAAACGATTCGCTTGTGCTGTACATGGAATTGAAAAACCTCTCCGCTGAGTATGCCTTTGCTCCGCTGGATAATTACTTCGACCGCTACTGGCGTCCCGGCGTGGACATGGTCCCGCCGCTGACGCAGCTGGAAATCGGCGACAGATATCGCTGCTACGGTGGGCCGGCCCATTGGTCTCCGCGCGGCGACCGCTCCAACAGTTCGCGCCAGTGGATCGAGGGACGGCACGATCAGGCCGATTTGCTCCAACCGGGAGAGGAGAAGGAGTCGTTCGTCTGCACCGATGGCGATGATGCCAAGGCCGCCTCCCTCTTGTTCGGTTCAAAGCCGGGCGAAGAGTATCATGGCTGGCTTCTCTGGCGGGTTCGCGTTCGCCGCGGACTGGTGTCCTTCCAGGACAAAAATTACCCCGCGACGGCTGTCATCGGCGTCCGCTTCACCGACGAGGACATTCTCCAAGCCGCTCCCCAAGCTCAATAAGTCCGCCTTTTCTTCCGGTCCGCTTGCATTTTCGTATCCAATATAGAAAATACGTTCGTAGATCTGGCCTTGGAGGGAGAAGCCTCCTATCTTGGCAGAGGATGGCTGATATTAGGGGTAGAAAGAGGGATTGCCAAGCCGTTCGACCAAGACTATATTCAAACTTTACGGATCGATGTTAAGCAATGATTACTCGGCCTCTTCCTGCTGAGCGTTTTCTTCGCCTACCCCGCCTCTCAACGCCGAGGGAGCGGCATCATGCAGCCATACCTTAATGCCGAGAGGCATTGAACATCGATCCGCGTTCCCCGTTCGTCCCATTCACGTACAGGAGCGAGAGCTGTCCGGAAACGGACGGCCGTGATGATTCCATGAAACTGACACGCGCATCCAGTTACGCCTTGCATGCTGTCGTCCACATGGCCCAACAGAAAGCGACAAACGTTCCGGTGGCGTCGCACGACATCGCCAATGAACGCGGTATCCCCATGCGTTTCTTGCTCAAGGTACTCAAGCCGCTCGTCACCCACCGCATTTTGCTTTCGGTCAAGGGGCCTCACGGCGGCTACCGGTTGGCTCGTACCCCGTCGGACATCACCATGCTCGACATCATCGAAGCAGTGGATGGCACTCTCCGTGGTTATGCGCCGGATCGCCCGACCGATAAGGATGATGAATTCTCGCCCTCGCAGATCAAGAAATTCAACCAGACCTGGAACAGCCTTCATCCCAAGCTGGAGCAAGTCTGCGGCCAAACCGCCGAGCAGATGCGCAAAGCTCTGGAAAAGGTGAGGATTTCCGATTTAGTCAACCGCAGCAAGTAATCGGTTTTCAGTCTTCGGTTTTCGGTTTTCGGACAATCACTGAAAACCGAAAACCGAAAACCGAAAACCGAAAACCGAGTGCATGTCCATCCGCATCGCCAACCTGCGTCTCGGCATCGACGAGCCGGAAGCGATGCTGCCAGAGCATCTGGCCCGCATTCTTGGCCTAAGCCCGACCGCGCCCTTGAATTGGCGCATTCTTCGCAAGTCGCTCGACGCACGCAGCAAAGACGCGCTTCGCTTCGTCTACAATGCCGAGGTCACCCTTCCCGGTGATGAGCAACGGATCATCGCCCACGCCCGGAGGGCTGTGCGCCCGCCGGTAAGGATCGATCTCTATACGGAGGAGCCGTTCGTCCCGCCCAAACCCGGCACGTATCCGTTGACGAATCGGCCCGTTGTGGTCGGTTCGGGTCCGGGCGGATTGGCGGCGGCTTACTTTCTCGCCGAACAGGGCTATCGCCCGCTCATGTTGGAGCGCGGCCGGCCCGTGCGCCAGCGCATCCACGATGTTCGCACTTTCGATGCCGGCGGCCCGCTCGATCCGGAAAGCAATTACCTGTTCGGCGAGGGCGGGGCCGGCACGTTCAGCGACGGCAAATTGACCTATCGCAATTCCGGCCCCGACGTTCGCCGGGTGCTGCAACTGTTCGCCGAGTGCAAGGGCAAACCTTCGATCCTCTACGACGCCCGGCCGCACCTGGGCAGCAATCGCTTGCCGGCCGTCGTCAAGGCACTTCGCCGTCGCATCGAAAGTCTCGGCGGCGAAGTGCGCTTCTCCTGCCGCGTTGAGGATCTCGATCTCTCCGGCGGCCAATTGCGCGGATTAGCTACCTCGTCGGGTTACATTCCAGCGACGGTGGCCGTTCTGGCCATTGGCCACAGCGCTCGCGATACGTATCGCATGTTGCTGGAGCGCGGCGTGCCGATGGTGCAGAAGCCGTTTCAGATGGGCGTGCGGATCGAGCATCCGCAAGAGATCGTCAATCGCGTCCAATATGGCCCCTCACCGCTGGAGCAGCGCTTGGGGGCGGCAAACTATACGTTGATCGCCAACGGCCCGCACGATCTCTTCACGTTCTGCATGTGCGCCGGCGGTTACATTATGCCGAGTGTGTCAGAGCCGGGCTCCTTCTGCACCAACGGCATGAGTCTGTCGAAACACGATTCGCCGTTTGCGAACAGCGGCCTGGTGGTGACGGTGCCGCCCGAGCATTTCGGCGGCACGGATGTCCTCGCCGGCATGCGTTTGCAACAGATTTATGAACAACGCGCTTTCGAGATGGGCCGGCGCGATTATCTCTGCCCGATCCAGCGCGTCCGCGATTTTCTGGATAGCCGCGATGCAAGCGATGTTCCGGACAATAGCTATCCGCGCGGCGCCGTACCGGGACGCATCGCCGAACTGGTGCCGCCGTTGATCGTCGAGGCGCTGCGGCACGGCCTGCCGATCATGGACCATCAGTGGCGTGGCCGGTTCGTCCCGGACTCGACGCTGGTTGGCCCGGAGGCACGCGGTAGCGCCCCGGTGCGCATCCTCCGCGATGAGATCACGCGCGAGACGCCGGGATTGGAAGGACTGTATCCGGTTGGCGAAGGCGCCGGCTACGCGGGCGGCATTGTCAGTGCCGCCGTCGATGGCCTACGGTCGGCAAAGGCCATCATCGCCAGATACGCACCACTGGAGGATAAAAAGCACTAACCACAGGGTCACAGAGAACACAGAGAAAAAACACAGAGGAAAATCAAAATGGAATTAGTCAGAATCTGAGAGCCTTGTTTTTGTTCGATTTCTGTGTCTTTCTCTGCGTTCTCTGTGACTCTGTGGTTGGTCTTCTTCTGTCCGGAAGGGAGCTGCCATGAATCTCGCTGAACTCATCGAGGCGCTTTCCGCTCCCACCGCTTATCCTGAGCCTGTAGAGGCTGTAGAAATCCGTCAAACCCACATCTCGGTGGTTTTTCTGACGGGAACATATGTTTACAAGATCAAGAAGCCGGTCAAACCCGACTTTCTCGATTTCAGCACCTTGGAGAAGCGGCTCCACTTTTGCCAGGAGGAGGTGCGCCTGAACCGCCGGCTGGCTCCGGATGTGTATTTGGGCGTGGTGCCGGTCGTCCGCACGAAGATCGGCGTGAGATGGGAAGGCGAGGGCGAGGTCGTCGAATGGGCGGTAAAGATGCAGCGCCTTCCGGCAGAGGCCACTCTCCAAGAGCGTCTGCGCCGCGGCGAGGTCGGCGTCGAGTTGATCGAATCGCTGGCGCGCGAGATCGCGTCCTTTCACCGCACGGCCGATACGAACGAACGGATCGCCGCCTTTGGCCGATTTGATGGAGTGGCTCGCATCATCCGAGACGTTCTGGCCCATTCGGCGCCTCAAGTGGGGAACACGGTCAGCCGGATCGTCTTCGAGCGGATACGAGAACGGACGGAAGAAACCCTGTCGCGGCTCCGCCCTTTGATCGAAGCGCGTGCCGGCCGAGGCGTGCCGCGCGACACGCATGGCGATTTGCACCTGGACCACATCTATTACTTTCCCGACGAAAGGCCGCCCGGCGACCTCGTCATCATCGATTGCATCGAGTTCAACGAGCGCTTTCGCTTCATCGACCCAGTGGCCGACATGGCATTTACCGTCATGGATCTGAGTTTTTACGGCCGGCGGGATTTGGCCCACGCCTTCGCCGATGCCTACTTCCATTCAGCCGGCGATGCGGAAGGGTGGGAGCTTCTACCGTTGTACACGGCATACCGGGCGACGGTGCGCGGCGAAGTAGAGGGAATGTTGACAGCGGAGAAGGAAGTGCCCGAGGCCGAACGCGCCGCCGCCGGACAGCGAGCGCAAGCCCATTGGCTTCTGGCCCTGAGCGAACTGGAGGAACCGAGGAAGAAGCCGTGTCTGTTGTTGATGGCGGGCCTTCCCGGCACGGGGAAGTCGATGCTGGCCCAGGCGTTGGCAGAAAAAGCCGGTTTTGACCTGATTCGCTCCGATGTTGTTCGCAAGGAATTAGCCGCACAAGACTCGGCCAGCCCGCAGCGTCAGCAAGTGATCTATACTTCGGAGTGGACCGCACGCACCTATGCCGAGTGCCTCCATAGGGCCGAGCAGCTCCTATTTGAGGGAAAGCGGGTCATCGTGGATGCTACATTCCGCGAGGACGAGCAGCGCCGGACTTTCTTGGATGCGGCCGTCCGCCGCGGCGTTCAGGGAGCCATCCTGCTGTGCCATGCTGAGCCGGACACGGTGCGCCGGCGATTGGAGCAGCGGAAGGGCGACGCCTCCGATGCCGACTGGTCCATCTATTTGCATCTTGCCGCGAGTTGGGAGGAACCGGGCGAGCTCATCCAACGATTTTGTCACACCATCTCCACGGAGGGAAGTCCGCAGGAAAGTCTTTCCCGCGCGCTTGAAATTCTGCGGAACCTGGAACTCCAGGAATGAGAACGCAGGCGAGCGGTGTCATTCCACGTCCCAGATAACAATGGACCCATCATGTCCGCCGGCTGCGGCAGTCATGCCGTCGGGCGCCAGCGCCATGCAGTGAACGCGGCCGATCTGCCAGTTGAATGCGACTCGCTGACAGCTCGTTGTCACATCCCAAACGCGCACTGTCTCGTCCCAGCCGGCAGAGAAAAGCGTGCGACCATCCGAGGAAAAGACAAGCTGTCGCACGGAAGCGGCATGGCCTTCCAACCTAATCCGTTCCTTGCGGCTACCGACTTCATTGATTCTGATAATCGTGTCATCGCCGGCCGAAGCCGCTAGCTCGTTGTTGGGAGAAAACGCCAGACAGCGGACCCAATCCTTATGCGTGATGAGCCTTCCGAACCCCTTGCCCCAGTCGCCGCTCCAAAGCCGCACGGTTCGATCGTGACTGCCGGTCGCCAGAAACATGCCGTTCGGCGAAAAGGCCACCGCATTGACCGGCCCCGTGTGTACCATTTCCAGGTCGCGAGGGTTGTCGAGATCCCGTATCCAGTATAGCGACACCCGGCCATCGGTATGGCCTACCGCGAGCGAAGTTTTATCGGGAGAGAATGCCAGGGCCCATATTCCTCCGTGATCCTGAAAGCGGTGAGGACGCTTAATGCGTTTGCACCGTGCATCGCGCAGGAGCTGGCTTTCTCTACGTAAGCCCCATAGTCGAACCGTGTCATCCCAACTCCCCGAGGCCAGTGTCCTGCCATCGGCGGAGAAGGCCACTGCTCGCACCCAATCCTCATGTCCGGTAAGCGTGCGATATTCGCATCCACTGTCTAAGCGCCAGAGCTTGACTGTCTTGTCATCGCTACCAGAAGCAAGAATCCCACCATCCGGGGAATACGCCAGACACCGCACCGGCCCCTGATGACCGCGCAGAATCAACATGGCGGGCGTCCCCCGAAAAAGCGGTAGGCGAGCGGGGTCGCGTTAGCGTCCCGAGAGACATACTCGGGGCGCTAACGCGACCCCGCTCGCCGGGATCAATCCTGCGTGGTTTCGGCCAAGATCTTCTTGTACGCATCCCGTGCGTGATCGTATGCCTTCTCGGCCGCGGCTTGCTCTTCCTTGCGGATCTGCGGCTTCTTCTTCGTCCAACACTGATCCACCGCCTTCAAGCACCACTCCGCCGAACGTTTGCTCGCATGGATTGGCTTGTCACCAACCAGCACGAACACCGGATTGGTATGACTCGATGGAAAGATGCGCAGAGCAACCCAACTACTCGCCTGGATCGGCACGCGGAACGTCACTTCCTGTTCCGAGCCGTCGGCGACGATCTCCTTGCGCGCGACCGATTGGCCGTTGACCACGACTTCGACCGGCACCGTACGCGTATCGCCGATGCGGGCGCGTTCGATGTCCCAATAGGGTTGCTGATTCAGCGGCGTCTTACGGATCTTCTCAGTACCCGGAGTCGGCTTTGGTTCCAGAAGCGCGGCGACCTTCGCCTTGATCTCGACCTCACTCGGCTCTGTCAGCTTGATTTCGCTGTTCTTCTCGCCGACACCCAGACCATTGACCGTGAAGTCCATCAGGTGGCTTTTGCCGTCGCTGACGTAAGAACGGCCGCGCTTGATGCCCTCGGTCCAGGCGTCGAAATCGAGTTTGCCGTCGAGATGGACATAACTGCGGCCCAGGCCGACGCGCTCGCCGTAGATGCACGGAAAGTCCGTCTCACCGCTAATCCGCGTGCGATAGCCGCAATTCAGCGTGTGATACCAGATATTCAGCTCATACACGGACGGCGTGTCCACCGTGGAGATGAAATCGCACATATCATGTGTGACATCCACAATGTATTCATTGGCGCCAATGCCATCCATGAGAGGGAGAACATAATTCGGGAGTTTCTCCGCGGACGGATCGCGTGGTTTTGACGGCTGAAGCCCCCAGCCGCTATGCGCGAAACCGACGACGGCGCCTTGCGATTTGGCCCACTGGAAGATCGGCAGATCCCAGCTCGGCCAATCGCCGATGAGCTTCGTCCCCGGATAATCCTGCTCGTGCAACCGCAGCAAACAGATGTGTCCGCAGTGGCTCGACGGAAAGCCGGATACCTCCACATCATAGCGGAGAAGATGGGCGGAGGTGGACAGCGGATTGACTTTGCCCTCGAAATAGCGTTTCTGGTGATACCAGCACGGTCCCCAACTGAGACAGCAACCGACGTTGAGGTCCTCGCCGAGAACGTGGCGCATCATGTCCTCCGGTGTGACGCCCTCGGTCGGACTTTCGTAATGCGAGCAGCCGGCCGCATGGATGTGGTGATCGCCGGAGTACCAACCCTTTGCCGCGGGATGAATCCAGCGCTGGAGGCGGAACTCCTCGGTATGTGTGGCGCCGGGCGGTACCGTGATTTTCTTTTCCAATGTCCGGTATTCCGGACCTCGCAAGTAGCTGACCGTGTATTTACCCGGCTGCAAGGCGATGGTCTCTCCGTCGGCGCGATAAACCTGGAAATGGAAATTGAAGTCGGGAGCAAGGCGGCGGCTCGGTGATGGATAAACGCGGCCGAGATGATCGCGGAAGGTGAACGCCGCAACGATCGGCCGGCCATCGCGCTTCGATTGGCCGTCGTCATCGATCACGCGCAGCCGCACCAGCACGGCCGGAGCAGACTCGAAGTCGATCCGCAGCGGCTGCCCGGATGCGATCATCCTTTTGCCCTCGCTGAGATTGAATTGCAGCGTCGCTTCCTTGCGGCCAGAATCGCGGCAGTAAATCTGCACGATGCGATACTCCAGCTCCAGGCCGGACAGCTCGCGGACGAGCGGTTGGCCATTGAACATCATCACATCGAGAAAACGCTTGCCGACCTCGCCGACGGAGACGACTTGCGGATCGGGTTTGCTCGTAGAGCGTTTGGTCAGCGGCAGTGCGTTGGGACTGCTCGCGGTCAGTTCGATATTGGACAGCGCAGGCTCGTTGTGGACCTTGACGAGAAAGATGCGCCACCCCTGTTCGGCGAGCTGTAGTCTAGCTGGCCCCGCTTGCGTCTCCAGCTTCTTGTCGCTCGTGATGTGGACGCCGGCCAGACAGCGTTTGTCGAGGATGGTCTGGATTGTATCGACTGCCTTGGCTTCCTCCGCGGCCGTGGTAGCATCGAGGATGACCTTCCGCTCATTATCTGCCAGCGGTTCGCCGAGGAGCGCCAGCGCGTCGCTCACCCGCCGTGCCTGGGATGCGAGCGGCTGCCGCTCGACCTTCACTTTCGGCAGTTCGTCCGCGAAGGCGGAGGATGCGAAGGCGGAAACAGCGAGAGCGATCAATAGACGGTGTGCGATCATGGCGGAACCTCAGGAGGGAGACGAAGCGAGATGTGGTCACGATAACGATGGAGATGAGGTGATTCAAGGGGCCTCGGAAAAACCCGAATGAGCCAGAAGCGTAAGCAATGGTATGTTTTCTTCGCTTACGCTTCTGGCTCTTCATCTATACCTTGCTAAACGTCGTCGCCCCAGCATCCGCTGCTTGGGAAATCATGGCCCGTTTGTTGGCGGTTAGATGTTCCAGCACCAGATATACCGTCTCGGCCGAATCGACAGCACCGATGTCGCTGGCGATTTGCTCGGCCGTTCGTGGCGTTGGTGACAATGCCTTGACAATCTTCGCTTGCAGCTCCAGCACGGCGGCGGCGGCCTTCTTGCCGGCTTCGACGCCCGGTTGATGGTAGGCATTGATGTTCACGAGACTGCCGTAGAAACCGACTGCGCGCTCGAATAGAGCGATCAAGATCCCGATGGTGCGCGGATCGACGTGGCGCACGGTGATCGTCAGTGATTGGCGATCGTTATCGAACAGTGCCGCACGAGTACCGAGCAGGAAGCCGTGCAGATAATCGCCGGCGCCGACGCCAGGCTGCACTTCGACCGGCGCACCGCCGGATTCGAGTACGCGGATGAACGTCACGAAGAAATTGTTCACGCCGTCTCGCAATTGCTGCACATACGCATGCTGATCCGTCGATCCTTTGTTGCCGTATACGCTGATGCCTTGATCGACGCGCTTGCCGTCCAGGTCGAGACGTTTGCCCAGCGACTCCATCACCAATTGTTGCAAATACCGGCTAAAGAGAAGTAAGCGATCCTTATAGGGCAGTACGACCATATCTTTCTGCCCCTTGCCGCCGGTGACGGAGTACCACATCAGCGCCAAAAGGGCGGCCGGGTTGCGGCGCGTATCGTGAATGCGAGTCACTTCGTCGCAGGCGGCGGCGCCGGCGAGCATTGCATCGATGTCGATTCCTTGCAGCGCTCCCGGCACCAAGCCGACGGCGGACAGTTCGCTGGTGCGGCCTCCCACCCAGTCGAACATCGCAAAGCGTGCCAGCCATTTCTCGGCGACCGCCTGCTTGTCCAGGTGCGATCCAGACATGGTGATTGCCACGGCGTGCGGCGCGAAAGCGAGCCCCGCCGACTTATAGGCAGCGGCGGTAACGGTCATGCCGTTATGCGGCTCCGGCGTGCCGCCGCTTTTCGACATGACCAGAACCAATGTCTCTTTCAGCTTGCCTTCCAGCGTCGCCAGCGTCCGGGCCATGCCGTCCGGGTCGGTGTTGTCGATGAAGTGAATGCTCATGCGATCATGGCCCGGATGGTTTAGCGCGTCGGCCACGAACTCGGGTCCCAAGGCTGAGCCGCCGATGCCGATAGACAGCACCTGCGTGAACTTCGCCGCGCTGGGCGGCTTGATCTTGCCGGCATGAACGTCGGCCGCGAATGATTTGATGCTCGCCACGCTGTCGCGGATCTCTTTCGTGATCTCCGGCTTCGGCGCCCGCTCGGGGGCACGCAGCCAATAGTGGCCGACCATGCGGTCCTCATCGGGATTGGCGATGGCCCCTTTTTCCAGCGCATCCATCGCGGTGTAGGCCCGCTGCATCGCCGGCTCCATGCGATCCAGGAACGTGTCATCGAAGTGGACGCGGCTAATGTCCAGCGTCAAATCGATCGACGGGGCGTTGCAAAGATACTGCTGATAGCGTTTCCACAAATCCGCTGCGTTCATGGGTGCTGCTCCTCTCGCGATGATTCGGACAAGCCAGGCGTGCAACCGTTCCTATCTTATTCCTCTCGTCCTCCGATGGCGATTTGCCGCGCCGGTTCCATCTCGGGGTGCGATTGCGAGGGCGAGAAAAGTCCGTCATACTGAGCGAAGTGCCCCGCGGGAAAACCGAGTCGGCGGGAGGATGGCCGAGTGATTCGCTTCGCGTGTCCAGGCTGCAAGAAAGTGCTTTCGGGTCGAGACGAGCAGGCCGGCAAAATCGTGACCTGTCCCAAATGCGGTCAGCGCATGCAGGCCCCGCCGACTGCCAAGGAGGGATCGCGGAGGAAGCAGACTCCGGCCCGCCGGCCGCTGAGAATCGTCATTTCTTTGATGGGCATCTTTTTGCTCGCTGGTGCAGGCGGTGGAATCTGGTTGTGGATGCACCCGCTCAGCCGCGAACCGGAGGCGAGCGCCGCCGTACTCGAATCGCCTCCCGCATCGAGCGATGAAGGCATCGAGACACCGGCCCCGGTCGAGGATAAGATCGTAACCGCGACCGTAAGGGAGCGGCCTTTCGAATCACGCGCGGAAGTTCGCCCTCCTGTTAAATCCCCGCCGATTGCTCGCGCTCTTGGCTCGTCTATGCAGGAACCGCCGCCCCTTCCTCCGGTGGTTCAGACTCCCGACACTCCCGTGGAGGAAAGAAAAGCGATCGACTTGACGGACGATCTGCCGCCGGAAATGCCGTTCGACCTGGTGGACACGATCAATTTCCAGCGTAGGAAAGCGGGAGCGGATCCAATCTTTCTCGACGCGGATATGTCGCATGTTTGTCAGTCGCGCGCCGAACGTCTTGCGCGCCATACAGAACGCTTTGATGACAAGGCGAACAGTAGCGAGGCATCCGTGGCGGCGGAAGCGCCACTGGCTGTTGTCGAGAAATGGTTGAAAGATCCGAAACAGCGAGCGGCGATCCTGGAGCCGCGGCTGCGGACATTCGGCGCCGGTTATGCCCACAATGCGGCCGGACAATGGTTCTCCGTTTTCGACTGGACACGCGGTCTCGATCGTGATCCGCCCTCGGAAACGACACCGGTGACGGGGGCTCTCGTTTATCCGGTCCCAGGCCAGACGCGGATATCATTGTGGTTTCCGGGCAATGAAACGCCCGATCCGCTGCCACAGACCAAAGACAAGCTGGCCGGCTATCCCATTACCCTGATCTTTCCGCCGCAGAAGCGTGTCGAAGATGTGGCCGCGCATTTAAGCGACAAAGAGGAGCGCGATATTCCCATTTGGCTGTCCTCGCCGGAGAATCCCGCCAATCCGCAGGTTGCTGGATCGCAGCAGGGCGTGATTTGTCTCATCGCCAAGAAGCCATTGCGGCCGAACACTCGCTACCACGTCGAAGTATCGGCCACGGTTAACGGCGCGGTGTGGTCGGCGAAGTGGAGTTTCACCACGATCAGCGAAGGCGAGATTCATCACGAGATGGCAGGCACCTTTCTGCGAGCCATGAACCGCCTCCGCCGCAGCGCCGGTCTGCCGCCGGTGCCTCTCGTAGTCGAGCGCTCCAAAGCGTGCGCTGCCCATGTTCACTATTTGTCCCAAAACGTGCCCAACCATCTGGTGCTGAACTGGAATGACGAGAAACCCGACCTGCCCGGCTACACGGCAGAGGGAGCCGCAGTGGCGCGGACGGCCTCGATCCAGGGCGGCGGTTGGGCGACTGAGGCGGTGTCGGGCTTGATCGATTCGATCATCAGCCGGCCGCGTCTGCTCGATTCACGGCTGCGCGAGGTGGGCCTGGGTTACACGCCGTTCGCCTTTGGCGGTTGGCTCTGGGTTATCGATCTGCACAGCGAGCCGGGACGCGATGCCGATAAGGAATGCTTTTATCCCGCGCCGGATCAGGAAAACGTGCCGCTGAATTATCGACCGAACGAGGTGCCGAATCCCATCCCCGCCGGCAACAATGGCAAGTTAGCCGGCTACGCCATTACGGCGCTATTCGGCCCACGCGCTCGGGTGACGGCGGCCACGGCGAAGCTGGTCGATGACAAGGGGGCCGCCGTGGACGGCTGGTTATCATCGCCGGAGGCCCCCGCTATCGCCGGTTATCCCCAGCATTTCCTTTGTTTTTTACCGAAATCGCCGCTGCGCCCGAACACGCGCTACACGACGACGTTCGAGGCTGAGGTCAACGACCGGCCGTGGCGGCGGACGTGGAGCTTCACCACCCTTCAGGAGCCGGACCGGTACGCCGAGGATCTCGATGAGAAAATCGTGGCACAAGTGAACGCGGTGCGCAAGGCGGCCGGCCTGCCGCTGGTCCGCCTCGATGCGGAACTGTCACGGGCTTGTCAGTCGCACGCGCGCTACCTGGCTCTGAACCACCATCGCCCCGCGGCCCAGGGCATGGGCGTGCATCGCCAGGATGCGGAATTGCCCGGCGCATCGCCGGAGGGGGCGCGGGCGGCCAAAGAATCGGTCATTGCCGTGATGCTTAATCCCCAAATGTGCGTCGATTATTGGATGGCCACGCTCTATCATCGCATCCCTCTCCTGCGGCCAGACCTGGAGCGCATCAGCTTTGGCCACGCGCACATCCAGGGCCACAAGTGGGTGTGCGTACTTTGGCCATTTGGACAAAACGGCAAACTCCCATAGTCGATTCCTCAGTCCGCAATCTGCGCCGTTAGCGCAAATATAGTCTATCCCCGTCTTGGCTTTTTCTTTTTCTGCTTCTTGCCTTCCTGTTCATCGCCATCCGCAGCTTCCTCACCTACCAGTCCCACCTCGACGGATGGAACTGTCTCGTCTGGCTCGAAATAACACCGCAGTACAGACCAAAGATACTCGTCGTAGCTAAAGGACTTGTCCTTGTCCACAATCACGGTGCCCAATTGCTGGTGGCTCATTCCAATATTTTGGAAGACCTCGGAAAATCCCAAGAGCGGGTACACGGTCTGATCCCTGCTGCGGAGCCAGCATTGGTCATGCAGCACGCCATGCGATCGCATGAAGCGTTCACAGATTTGCCGGCGCTTCCGCTTGGGGGAAATGCCTGACTCGCGAAGAGCCTGGTCCAGCATCGAGACTAAAGCGAGTTGGTATGCGGAAGCCAAGTCCTCATAGGCATCCGAACCGACCAACTGTGTGCGTTTTTTCATTGAAAGACATACTTCCATCAGATATCGGAAAAGGAAAAGAAATGCGCGAAGATACGCAAAGTATCCGACTACCGCAGCGGTAACCGTTCAGGTGGCTGATAGAAGTTTGGGGGCTGGGAGTCCTTCACGATGAGCGCACAAGGCTTCATAGAGGTACGTCAATACGGGCCGGCCTTGCAGACGCAGCGTTTGCACTACGGTCAAGATGCGCTCGACA